>JBDTEO010000009.1:0-65229 GCA_039922495.1 Candidatus Dormiibacter sp. | reverse complement strand
CGTCGGCGTGGGTGCGGGGGTTGGGGTGGGCGTCGACGCGGGCGTGGGGGTTGGCGCCGGGGTCGGGGTCGGGGTGGGCGCCGGGGTCGGGGTGGGCGTCGGACCAGGTGTTCCGCTTGGGGTAGCTGACGCTGATGCCGAGGGTGTCCCGGACGGGCTTGCCGATGGGCTCGCGCTCAGCGAGCTCGACGGGCTGGCGGACGCCGACGCCGACGCCGACGCCGACGCCGACGCCGACGCCGAAGCGGACGCCGAGGTCAAGGCTGACGCCGACGAGGCGGGCGTGCCCGACGTCGTGGCCGAATTCGAGGCGGCCGGCGTCTTCGACGCTACCGGGCCCAGGGCCACCGGACGGGTGATCGTGTGCGGCCGTGCGGCGAAGAATCGTGGTGGCAGGTTGAAGGTCGGGACCAGCAGCCAGAACGGCGCGTGCGGGTCGTCGGCGAAATAGAGGCTGGCCTCGGGGTCCGCCGCGCTGCCGCTGGCGTCGATCTTGAATGGTCCGATTTCCCAGTCGGCCGGGATGGCGCGGACCAGGAAGAACAATGCGATCAGGGCCGCGAAGAACAGCAGAAAGCCACCGCGGCGGCGGCGGCGCTTCTCTTCGGGGCTCTTGGCTGGCAGGCCGGGAAGTCGCATTTAAGATCACCCTAGCCCCCTCCAGTTACGAGCTTTGTTTCGCGCCGCGCTCGTTTGCCGAACTTTGTTACAAGGCTGTGACGGCAGCGGTACTCGTCTGGGCTAGCCCGGTGGCCAGCCGAGACCGCGACCGCCGAGGAGATGGAGGTGGAGGTGATAGACGGTTTGGCCGGCTTGCGGACCGTTGTTGAAAACCAGCCGGTAGCCGTCCCTGGCGATCTTTCGCTCGTCCGCGATTCGATTGGCGGTGGCGATCAAACGTGACACGATGGGCAGCTGGTCAGGCGTCAGGTCATGCACCGACGCGATGTGTTCCTTCGGGATCACGAGCACATGCGTTGGTGCCACGGGACGAATGTCGTCGAAGGCGACCGTGTCGTCATCCCGGAAGACTTCCCGCGATGGGATTTCTCTGGCGAAGATCTTGCAGAACAGGCAGTCCGCCACCATGCTCCGAGTTTACTGGGGGCCCGCGAGCAGGCCGTCGGCGCAGCTCGCAAGGGGACGGACCCGGGCTTCGGACCCGAGCGGCTGGCCACCATCCGGCGCGTACACGGTGACGTAGTTATCGCTCAGCCCGCGCAGCCGCTGCGGGAATCGCCGGTCCCAGATGACGGCAAGCTCGCGGCCGATGAAGGCTCGTTCGTAAGCGCGCCGCTGCTGCTCGGCCTGTTCCTGCAGGCGGCGACTACGCTCGCGGCTGACCGGATCGTCGACTGGCAGGCCGAGGCGCGGGGCAGCGGTCCCGGCGCGAGGTGAGTATCGAAAGACGTGCATGCCGCTGAAGCCGACCTCACGGGCGATCGCCTCCGTATCCGCGAAGTCGGCATCTGTTTCGCCGGGGAATCCAACGATCACATCGGTGGTGAACGCCATCTCGGGCGAGCGCTGCCGGAGCGCGCTGACGAGGTCGAGGTACGCCTGGCGGCGGTAGAGGCGGCCCATCCGCTTCAGCACGCGGTCGCTGCCTGACTGCAAAGGAAGATGCAGATGACGGCACAGGCGTGGCGTCTCGGCCAGGTCGATCAGCTCGGGGGTGAAGTCATTGGCGTTGACCGAGCTCATCCGGATTCGCGCCGGCGCCGTGACCTCGAGCAATCGTCGCACGAACGACGCCAGCGAGCCGCCGCGCTCGCGGCCATAGGCGCCGAGGTCGACGCCCGTGAGCACAATCTCGCGATAGCCGTCGGCCACGGCCCGGGCGGCTCGATCGAGGAGCTGGCCCTCGGCCTCGCTGGCCGAGGCTCCTCGTGTCCGCCACACAATGCAATAGGTGCAGCGATGGTCACACCCATCCTGCACCTTCAAGAAGAAGCGGGACCGGCTGACCGCGTTCGAGCCACCTGACCCCGGATGAAAGTTTGCCGTCAGGTAATCAAAGATCTCATGCTTGCGGGCGTTGGGAAACGCGGCGTCGACGACCGGCGTCGCCGAGACCCGGGGATTCGGATTATCGACATGGCAGCCGGTGAGCACGAGGTGCGCCTGCGGATGGCGACGGCGCAGGCTGTGGACCAGGGTTCGCACTTTGCGATCCGCCTGGGCCGTCACCGTGCAGCTGTTGATGACGCAGATCTCGGGTGCGTCATCGGTGTCGGAGACCTGGAAGCCGGCACGAGCCAGCCGGTCGCCAAGGTCCGCCATCTCGGCGAAATTGACCTTGCAGCCCAGCGTCTTAATCGAGACTTTCACGACTGATGAACGAGGATAGCAGTGGCCACAATCGGCGCCAGCCTCGCGCGCAGGATCCGCGGTCCGAGATTGACGGTGGTGCCGCCGGCCTGCGCGAGCCGCTCGAGTTCGTCCGCCGTCCAGCCACCCTCCGGTCCGATCGCGAGCGCGTGCGGGCGCCCGGGCTCGATCGCCGCGACCAGGGGCCGCCCGCCCCGCGGGTCCAGGACCAGCAGGGGTCCATTGAGGGGAGTGAGCGCCGCGTCAAGCTCCACCGGGCCCTCGATCTCCGGCAGGCTTAGGGCGTGACTCTGCTCCGCGGCAGATTCGGCGATCGCCTGCCAGCGCGCCAGTCGATCCCGGCCCGAGTGTCGCACGGAACGGGCGGCCTGCACCGCGACCAGGCGGCGGATGCCGATCGCGGACACCGCCTCGACCACGGCGTCGAAGTCGGCGTTTGGGAGGACCGCCTGGAGGATGGTCACTGACCCGGGCGACTCGTCGACCGCTTCCCTGGCCAGGACCCGGGTTACCACCCGGTCGCCGTTCACGGCCAGCACCTCGACCTCGTAGCGCTGGCCATTGGCCACCGCGACCCCGCGCTCGCCGGTCCGGACCCGCAGCACCCGGCCAAGGTGGTGGCCCTTCTCGCCTTGAATGACCAGGGCATCGCCGTCGAGCGCGTCCGGTTCCACGAAGGCCCAGAACATGTCGAGTCATCCTAATCGGCGGCAAGTCCGAGTAAAGCCGGCCGTTGCTTCGTCGTGCGGCGCCTGATCGTCGCGGGTGTCCTGATGCTCTCCGCGTGCATCCCCGTCCCGGTCCATACAGATTGCATCGGCAGTACCGGTTGCGCCTACCAGGCCGTCGCCTCCTCGCCCCAGGACCTGACCGTCACCGGCGCTGGTCAGGCCCATCTTGTCGACGGCCGGGGCCGCTGTAGCACGTTCAGGAGCAGCACCCAGTACAACGATCAGGTCCGTCCGATTCGCGTGTTTCTCCTGGAGCTCTGGGCGCCCGCCTCCGCGCCGCGTTACAAGATCGAAATACGGATCGATGGGTACCGCGGTGCCGGCCAGGTGTCGAGTGCGGACAATGAGCGGGTCCTGTATGACCCGGCCAACGGCGGCATCGTGAGGGGCGATCTCTATGTGGTGCCCTCTCCTGACCGTCTCGGGACGGCGAAAAGTGTCGCCTTCACCGTCGAGCCGGGCGAGATGTCCGGCTCATTTCGGATCGAGTTTCCCGACCGAACGATCGCGGGTGCCTGGCACTGCGTCGCTTCGACCGTAAAGACGCCCTAGACGCTCCCTCGCGCAGACGTCTCGACGAGGCACCCGGCGCTGGAACGGTCGCATCTGGCCGTTGTATTCGGGACCATGGCCGCCACCGATCTCCCCGTCCAGGTGCATCGGGCGACATTTCGGATCGCGGCGATCTCTTTCTGGGGACTGAGCGCGATCGTCATGGCCTCCAACTACCTCGGAAGCGGGCTGCACGTCAACTACGCGGTGGAATGGGCCGTGACGGCGCTGTCCCTCACGGGTGGCGTGGTCTGCTGGGTCCTGCCCTGGCAGCGTTTGCCGACCGAGCGTTTCCTTCCCATCGTGTTCGGCGGCATTGGCCTCCTCAGTGTCAGTGTTGTGGCAACCGGCGGCGTGCACTCGCACCTGCTTCCGCTCTTCATGGTGATCGTGGTTTTCACCGCGTCCCTGTTCGAGTTCCGCGTTGCCCTAACCGTCCTCGCGGTCACCGTCCTCGTAGCTGCTGCGCCGTTGTTCGTCACCTGGGATGGCGCATACGCCCGGTTCCTGGTGGTGCTTGCCAGCTCGATGGTGATCTGCTGCTATGTGCCCTCGATGGTTCGCAAGGCATTGCGGCGGGAGAACACGCTTGCGGCGGCCCGCGAACTCGAGTTGGAGGGGAGTTATCTGGCGACCATCGAGGCTCTTGCCGCGGCGCTCGACGCGAAAGACCGCCATACGGAAGCGCACTCTCGCGAGACCGCCGCTCTCGCCAAGGCGGTCGGACAGCGGCTCGGGCTCAAAGACCAGGTGTTGCGGTTCCTGGAGTACGGCGCGCTACTGCACGACATCGGCAAGATCGGGATTCCCGGCTACATCCTGAACAAGCCCGGTCCTCTCGATGCGGAAGAGACCGCGATCATGCGCGAGCACCCGGTCATCGGCGAGCGGATCGTTGCGTCCGTCCCATTCCTTGCCCGAGTTCGGCCGATCGTTCGGGCCGAGCACGAACGGTGGGACGGTGCCGGCTATCCCGACGGGCTCGCGGGCGAGGAGATTCCTATCGAGGCAAGAATCATCCACGCCTGCGATGCGTTTCAGGCGATGGCGAGCGACCGAGCCTACCGGCCCGCCCTCCCGCGGGAGCGCATCCTCGAGGAGTTGCGGACGAACGCCGGCGGCCAGTTCGACCCAGGTGTGGTCGACGCCCTGCTCTATGTAATCCAGTCAGGGCTGGTCGCTGTCAACGGGACCGACACCGAAGCGGCGCACCAGGACAAACCGCTCGCTCCGGCCCACACGTGGACCCGCCACCTCGACGCGATTCAGCAGCTTGGCGCGAAGCTGGCCACCGTGGTCGGCGTCCAGGAAATCTGCGAGACCATCGGGCAGGCGATCACCTCGCTCTTGCCCTACGATCAGTGCCGCCTCTACCTGCTCGAGGACGACTGCCTCACGCTGACGCCGGTCTATTTCAGCGATACGCAGCAGAAGATCTACCAGGATGTCACCGCCGAAGACCTCGCGCTGCAATTGGGCCAGGGCATCACCGGATGGGTTGCTGAAACCAAGAACGGGGTGGTCGTTGGCGACACTGAGCACCACCCAAAGGCGGCGCTGATCCCGGGCACCAGCGCTGGTGAGGAGTCCATGCTGGCCGTCCCCGTCCTGTTCGAGGACAAGTTGATCGGGGTTATCGTGAACGTCAAGGTCGGGCTCCACCAGTACACCGGCGACCACCTCCGCCTCCTCACCATCCTTGCGAATCAGGCGGCCGTCTCGATCGCGAATGCCCGCCTGATCCAGCGCCTCGCGGTCAGTGCGACGACTGATCCGCTTACCGGCCTGGCGAATCGCCGCGCCTTCGAGCAGCGGCTCGATCAACAGCTCGCGGATGGGTCGACCACGCCCTGTGGCGTCATCATGCTCGACGTCGATGGGCTGAAACAGGTCAACGATGCCGAGGGCCACGCCGCGGGCGACGCGGTACTCAAAAAAGTCGCGAGCGTGCTGCGGTCGCACCTGCGCCAGGAGGATCTGGTGACCCGCTGGGGCGGTGACGAGTTCGTTCTGCTCTTGCCCGGCCTGGACCGCGTCGCGGCGATCTCCCTCGCTCGCCGAATCGGTGGAACCTTGCTATCGGCTGAGGAGGCGATCGCCGTGTCGATCGGGACGGCGGCCTTTCCGGCCGACGGCCTCACGGCTGCCGTGCTCCTCGCGGCCGCGGACCGTTCGATGTACGCCGACAAGCGTCAGCGTGTCGCCTGAGTCACCGATCAATCGGCGGCCCGAACGTAGGTCGCGACGATCGCTCCTGTGGTGGTTACCCCGGCTGTGCGCAACGAGCTCCTGGCATCGAAACCCGCCATCCCTCGCCAGGCCGCGAGCGGCGACTCCTGGAGCGCGTCCTCAGCATCCTGCGCGGCGGGGAGCATCCGGTAGCCGTGGGTGAAGGGCTCACGCCGGTGGGCAAGCACCAGTTGCTCGAAGGCGACCGAGTTCCCCCACCGGGCCGCGGCCACCCAGCTCGAGCGCGGGAACCTCACCCAACTGGGCCGGGTTCTCGACCGCGGCTACGCCGTCTCGTACGGCTGCCGCACTTCTTCCGGCAGCTCGTACCAGCTCACGCGGTCGCCGACCCGGCTGCGCAGTTTCCATTTCAGCGATTTCGGCTGGGCGTCAACCGCCACCCAGAGTTGATCGAGCCGCTGCCCGACCATTCCCCCGTCGACATCAAGCTCCTTTACCGCGTCGCGCACCCGCTGGGTGTTCATCTGGATCGTCCGGTGCAGGCCCCAGTCGTGCGCCAGGAGCCGCGCCAGGTAGGGCGCGTTGATGCGGTCGTCATCAGTCGACCCGACGGGATGATCGAGGAGCAGCGCCACCGAGTCGACAAGATCCTTCCGGTTCACTTCGAAGACCTGCAATTTGCTGAGCAAAAGATCGGCCGGGGCCAGGCACGGACCGCTGAGGCTAAGCCGGTCCGCGAGTTCGATGACGTGACACATCCGCATTCGATCGATGAAGACGTCGATCTGGCGGTTGTTGGCGCCATCGAGGTAGAGCAGCCGTTGATGACCGTTCAAGGTATTGAAGCGCCGGTCCCCCTCGTAGCCGAGTGACTCGAAGAGCTTCTGGACCGCGCCCTGCTGCTTGGAGGGCGCGACGAAGTCCAGGTCCCCGTACTTGCGTTTGAGCGGCGGCCGGCTCGCGCTCGGCGAATGCAAATTGACGGCCGCGCCGCCCACCAGCTTGGCAAACACCTTCGCCGCCGCGGCCGCGGCGCCGATCCGTTCGGCCTCGGCGATCACATCCGCCAGCGGCGTCGCGCTCCCGCTGGTCAATGATCTACGATTCCCGGACGTCCACGATGATGGTCTTGAGGTCTGTCATCTGCTCGATCGCGCGATGACCGCCGACGCGGCCGATGCCACTGTCCTTGCCGGCCCGTCCGCCGAACGGAATGTGCGCTTCCCAGTAGTTCGACGACTCGTTGACGTTGACCCAGCCGGTTTCCATGCGCTGGGCAAAGCGCAGGGCCCGGTCGATGTCGCGGGTGTAGACGGAGCCGAGTAGCCCGTAGGGCGAATCATTGGCAATGGCGAGCCCCTCCGCCTCATCGGCAAAGGGGATCAGCGGCGCGATCGGGCCGAAGGTCTCCTCCCGGCTCACCCGCATGCCCGGAATGACGCCGGTGAGCACGGTCGCCTCGTAGAACAGGTGCGTTGGGAACCGCGTGGCCCGGGCGCCACCGGTCAGGACTTTGGCCCCCTGGTCGACAGCGTCCTTGACATGCGCGTCCATCTTGAGCGCGACCCCCTCGTTGTTCAGGGGGCCCATGGTGGTGTCGTCCTCGAAGGGATCACCGAGCTTCAGCGCTTCCACCGCTTGCTTGAGGCCGGCGGCGAACTCTTGCTCGATGGCGCGATGCACCAGGATGCGCTCGCCCGCGGTACAGCTCTGCCCGGCGCAGAGGAAACAGCCGGTCATCGTTCCCTCGATCGCGCGCGGGATGTCCGCATCATCGAAGATGACGATCGGTCCGTTGCCACCGAGTTCGAGCATCACGTGTTTCCCGGCCGCCCGGCGCGCGACCGAACGCCCGGTCTCGGTCGACCCGACGAACCCGACCCCGGCGATCAAGGGATGCCCGGCGATCTCATCGCCGACGACCGATCCCGGCCCGGTCACGAGGTTGACGGCGCCATCCGGCAGGTCGGCCGTCGCCAGGCACTCCATCAACTTCACCGAGATCGCGGAGGTCGAGGTGGCGGGCGCCCAGACCACCGTGTTGCCGCCGGCCAGCGCCGGCGCGATCACCTCGGTGGCCATCGTCAGAGGCCAGTTCCATGGCGTGATGACGGCGTAGGCCCCGCGCGGCACGCGCAGCGTGAAGACGAGCTTGTTCTTGCTCGCCGATGGGATCACGTTGGTCTCGAGCCGCTTGATGTCCTCGGCGGCGATGCGGAAATATTCGATCGCTTCGCCCACCTCGCCGACGGCCTCGGCCTTGTGTGGCTTGCCCTGGTCCAAGGACAGCCAGCGGGCCAGCTCGTCGCGGCGTTGCTCCATCGCATCGGCGATCCGGTGCAGGAGGACGGCGCGATCGAAGGCGCCCAGCGATGCCATCGCGGCGCGGGCCTTGTGGGCGGCCTCGACGGCGCGGCCGGCGTCCGCCCGGGTGCCCTTAGGGATCTGGGCGATAACCTCACCGGTCGCCGGGCTGACGGCCTCGAACGTCTCGCCGCCCTCGGAGTCAACCCAGCGCCCGCCGATGAACATCTTCAACGTCTGCGCCTTTTCGACCACCTTCATCGTGTCCCTCCTGACTTGGCCAGCGCCGGCAGCTCTTTCAACCGTGCCATCTCGGGGTCGTACAGGGGTTCCCTGACCACGGTCGCGGGATACCGCCGGCCGAAGTATTGCACCTCGACCCGACTCCCCTCCGCCGCCTGCCCTACCGGCAGATAACCATAGGCAATGCTCTTTCCGACCGTGTAGCCATAGTTGGCGCTGGTCACGAACCCCAGCACCCGGTCGCCGTCAAGGATCGGCTCCTTGCCCATCACCACCACGTCGGAATCGTCGAAGGTCAGGCAGCACAGTTTGCGCGTGAGTGCGTCTTCTTTGGCGCGCTGCAGGGTTTCCCGGCCGATGAAGTCACCCTTGGACAGGCGGACGGCAAAGCCGAGCCCCGCCTCATACGGGGTGTACTCGCTGTGGATGTCGGCGCCCCAGAGGCGGTAGCCCTTTTCGAGCCGGAGCGAGTCGAAGGCGCCGCCGCCGAGCGCGGTGATGCCAAGCGGTTGCCCGGCCTCCCAAAGGGTGTCCCAGAGACGGGTTCCATATTCGGTCGGGGTGTACAGCTCCCAGCCAAGCTCCCCGACGTACGAGATTCGAATGGCGTAGGCGGGGATGCTGCCGATCGTCACGGGCGCGGCGGTCAAATAGGGAAAGGCCTCATTCGAGACGTTCTCCTGGGCTAGCGGCTCGACCAACTGGCGGGCTCGAGGTCCCCACACGCCCAGGCAGCACCAGCCGGATGTCAGGTCGCGCAGGTGGACCGAGCCGTCGGTGGGCAGTTGCTGACGCAGCCAGGCGAGGTCGTGCATCCCGACCCCGCCGCCCGTCACCACCCAGAACTGGTCCTGGTCGAGGCGGGTGACGGTGAGATCGGTCATGATCCCGCCGCGCGGATCGAGCATCGCCGTGTAGGTGACGGCGCCGACCCGGCGATCCATCTGGTTGGCGGCCAGGCGCTGGAGATAGGGAAGGGCACCGTCGCCGCAGACCTCGACCTTGACGAATGGGGTCGCATCGAAGAGCACGACCCGCGAACGCGCGGCTCGATGCTCGGCCGCCTGGATTGGCGACCAGAAGCGGGCTGCCCAGCTTTGTCGGGTTGGGGATGTTCGGTCGTCCAGCAGGCCCCGGTTGGCCTCGAACCACTGCGGCCGCTCCCAGCTGGCCGCCTCGAAAAAGACGCCGCCCAGCGCGCGGTGGCGCTCATAAAAGGGGCTCAGCCGAACCTGCCGGGGCGTCTCCATCGGCTGAAGCGGATGAATGATGTCGTAGACCTCGCGGTAGTTCTGCGCGCCCCGCGCGCGGAGGTAGGCGGGGGCGAAGGCGTGGGTATAGAAGCGGTTGAGATCGTCCTCGTGCAGGTCGAGGCTGCCGACGCCGTCGACCATCCACTCGACCACGGCTCGCGCCGCGCCGGGGCCGTGGGTGATCCAGACGGCCTCGCAGGCCCAGAACCCGCGGACGTCGAGCGATTCGCCAATCAAGGAATGGCCATCGGGCGTGAAGGAGAACATGCCATTGACCTTCTCTGCCAGGGAGGCGCCGCGCAGCGCCGGGTACAGCTCGGCGGTGTACTCCATGGCCGGCGCAAAGAGGTCGTCTCGAAATGGCGCGCAGGATGGCATCCTGGGGCCGTCCCAGCTGCTGCGAAGCTCGCCCGGATCGACGAGGACCGGCTCGTGCCGGTAACTGCCGATGAGATAGGACTGGTGGTCCTGGCGGAAGTACATCGACCGGTCCTGGTGTCGCACGATCGGCATCGACTGCCAGGCCGTCTCTTGGCGGAGCTCCGGCAGCGGCGTCGTGATCCCGACGAGGTGCTGAAGCGGCTGCAAGGGTATCGGTACCCCGGCCATCCGGCCGATCACCGGCCCCCAGATCCCGGCGGCGGAGAGGATGTGCTCGGCGGTGATCGATCCGCGATCCGTGGTGACGGACTGCACGCGGCCGTCGCGGACCTCGATGCCGGTGACGCGCGTCCGTCCGAGAAAGCGGGCGCCCCGGCCTTCGGCGCGCCGGGCCAGCGCCTCGCACGCCATGACTGCCCGCACCGTGCCGTCGGTTGGGACGTGAATGGCGCCAAAGAGATGGTCGGTGCGCATGATGGGGACGAGGCGCTCGATCTCCGCCCGGCCGACGAGGTGCGTCTTTAGCCCCCAGGACGTCGCGTGTCCGTGCTTTCGTTTCAGTTCTTCCCAGCGCTCTGGCGTCGCGGCCACCTCGAGGCTGCCGACCTCCCAGTAGACGGGCTCGTCCTTGAGTCGTAGCTGCCGGTAGACGTCAACCGCCTGCCTGGCGAATTGGCAGGTGGTTCGCGAGACGTTGTTCTGGAAGACAAGCCCCGGCGCATGCGTGGTCGAACCGCCGCTCGCGAAGAGCGGACCCTGGTCGATCACCACGACGTCCGTCCATCCCCGGCGGGTTAGCTCGTCGGCGGCGCTGCAGCCGACGATCCCCGCGCCGATGACGACGACCTGGGCGCGGGCGGGGAGCGCCTCAGACGGCGGCATGCATGATGGCATCCTTGCGGACTTCGATGAAGGCCTGCAGCTGCTCGTCGACACCGGGCGGCATGCCCGGGTCGGCGTAGTCCGCCAGCAGCTGCTTCCACTTCTCGTTGGCGACGCGATCCGCCGTCCGCGAACCCATCCGTTGCCAGCGATCGTAGTTCTCGGTGGAGGAGATCCAGGGGCGGTAGAACCCGGTGCGGTAGTTCCGCATGGTGTGCTCCGAGCCGAGATGGTGGCCGCCGGGCCCCACCTCGCGGATGCCATCCATAGCCTGACCCTCCTCGTCGAAGGGGATGCCCTTTTGCAGCATCCACTCGAACATTCGCAGGCACTCGACGTCGATGATGAATTTTTCATAGGAGGCGAGCAGCGCGCTCTCCAACCATCCGGCCGCGTGCAGCACGAAGTGGACGCCGCCAAGCACGGTCGGCCACATGCACATCATCGATTCGTAGGCAGCCTGGGCGTCTGGCCCCTTCGAGGACGTGAGCGCGCCGCCGCCGCGGAACGGAATCTGGTAATGGCGGGCCATCTGGGCGCTTGCCAGGATTCCCAGCGCGGACTCCGGTGTGCCGAACGCCGGACTGCCCGACTGCATATCGACGTTGGTCAGAAAGGAGCCGTAGATGCAGGGGGCGCCCGGCCGGATCAGCTGGATCAGGGCGATGCCGGCCAGCGCCTCCGCGGTCTGCTGGGCGATGGTGCCGGCGAGTCCCATCGGTGACATCGCGCCCGCCATCAGGAAGGGGGTCGCGATGACGGGCTGGCCGGCCGAGGCGTATTCGATCAGCGCCCCCAGCATGCGGTCGTCGTACCGCAGCGGGCTGTTGACGTTGACCAACGCCAGCAGCGCCGGGGTTTTCTCGATCTTGTCGCGGCCCCCAAAGACGATGGACGCCATCTCGATCGAATCGCGCGCGTTCTCCTCGGAGATGACGCTGCCCATGAACGGTTTATCCGTCCATCGCAGATGCGAGTAGACCATGTCCAGGTGGCGCGTCTCGAGCGGGACGTTCTCGGGCTCGACGATCGTGCCACCGGCGCAGTGGATCTGCGGCGTCGCCTGGGCCATCTTGTCGAAGTTGGTGAAGTCCTCGATGGTGGGATTGCGCCGGCCCCGGTCCAGGTCGGTGATAAATGGTGGGCCGTAGACCGGGGCGGTCACCATGTAGTCGCCACCGATCGTCACGGTGTTTTTCGGATTGCGCGCCTGGACGTCGAACATCGCCGGAACCTTCCTCACCTGCTCCAGAATGAAGGCGGCCTCGAAGCGAACCCGCTGGTCCTCGACCGGAAGTCCGGCCGCGCGGAAGGCGTCGAGCGCGCGCGGATGCAGAAAGTCGACGCCGATCTCCTGCAGGATGAGCATCGCCTGGTCGTGAACCTGCTGGACCTGCTCCTCCGACAGAACGTCGTACGGCTTAAAGGTGTTCTTCCACATCCGGATTAGCTACCCACGTGGGCCAGCGTCCTGGCGGCCTTGCGATGGCGTCCGGCCTCGAAGGCCCGGGCGTAGATCTTTTCGTAGTTTTTGGCGTCCACATCACGCGGGTTGCCGATGCTTTGCGAGTCGGCGGCGGCCTTCTCGGACAGCAGGGGGATCTCCTCCTCGGAGAAGCCGAGCTCGTTGAGCGACGGGATGTCGAGATCCTCGGTCAGCTGGAAGACATACTCAACCGAGGCTTCGGCCGCCCTCCAAACCGACTTGTTCGCGATCTCGAGTCCCAGCGCCTGGGAGATGCGCGCGAAGCGGTCCGGCTCGCCGGCGTAGTTGTATTCCATCACCGGTGCCAGCAGGCGGCCGGTGAGCGCGCCGTGCGGCGCGTCGTGCACGCCGCCGGCCGTTTGGCTCATCGCGTGCGCCGCCCCGGCGGAGTCCGTTCCGTAGGCCAGGCCGGCGAGCATCGCGCCCATGCTCATGTGATAGCGAGCCTCGAGATTGTGGCCCTGCGCGTAGGCGACGCGCAGGTAGCGGCCGCAGTACTCCATCGCCAGCAGCGCGACGGCGTCGGTGAACGGCTGGTGGTAGGCCATCGTGTAGCACTCGATCGCGTGCGTCAGCGCATCCATCCCGGTACCCGCGGTCACGCCGGATGGCAGGTTGACGCTCAGCATCGGATCGACGAGCGCCACCCACGAGGCGATGTTGGGCGTGCCGCCTACGTTGAACTTGATCTTCCGGTCGGGGTCGGTGATCACCGCCCAGAGCGTGACCTCGCTGCCGGTGCCGGCGGTGGTGGGAACCGCGACCAGCGGCGGGATGCGCGAGTGGATCGGATCCTTGCCCCACTCGTACTGGGCAATGCTCCCCCCGTGCACGACAACCACGCCGATGCCCTTGGCGGCGTCGATCGAGCTGCCGCCGCCAATCGCCACCAAGCCGTCGCAGCGTTCGGACTTGTAATAGCGTGCGCCGGCATCGACCAGCGCAATGCCCGGGTTGGCGCGGACCTGGTCGTAGACGACCGGGTCCAGGCCGGCGGCGCGAAGCGGCTTCAAGGCCTCCTCGAGCAGCCCGGCCTTCACGATGCCCTGGTCGGTGACGACCAGCGGCCGTTTGACGTTGAGCGCCGCGGCCTCCTGCCCCAGGGCGGAAAGCGCCCCGATGGCATGGACCATCCGGGTCGGTGACTGGTACGCCTTGAGGACGCTATCAAGTGCCAACGAAATTCCCTCCTCCTTGTGTTTACGCCGAAAGTCTCATCCCGGTGGCCAACGATGTCAAGGCGTTCAGTCGAGGGGAGTCCATCAGCTCGACCGCCCGGCTCCATCGCGTCGTGTAGTAATCGGTGAAATCAAAGTCGAGGGTCGAAATCTTGGCCTGGATCGCTCCCCAGAGCGTCCAGCCAACGTCGGACATGAGGGCAAACAGGTTCATCCGGGCCAGCTGTTGCGGATCCAGCCGCCCGAAGTAGCCCTCGCACAGCACCGCCCGCAAGTCCCCATCGAAGCCAGCTTCCTGGGCGGTGTTGCCGAGGTCGAAGCACGGATCGTTGTTTCCGCTCAGCTCGTAATCGACGATGCGCAACGCCTGCCCATCGTCGATGAAGTTTTCGCAGAGGAGGTCGTTATGACACGAGACGCTGGGCAGGGCGCCGACCCGGACCGCCCGCTCGATCTCGGCCACGAGCGTCAGCCGATCGCGATAATCGGCGGGGATCCGGACCTCGTGCTCCACGACAATCCGCAGGTACGCCTCGATCAGCCGGAACATGTTGAACTCCTTGAGGAACCGAGGCGCGGCGTGCAGGCGCCTGAAGGACTCGGCTATCCGCCGCGCCATCGCCTCCGATTGCAGGGTCCGGGCCGACATGGTTGGCCCGGGGATGAACTCCAGGACCATGACGTCCAACTCCGGGACGTGCTCCAGCACCCGCGGGCCGACGCCGGTGCTGGCCGCGGCCCGGGTGTTGTACAGCTCGTTGCCGCGGTCGATCGAGAGCAGCTCTGTCGACGATCCGGGAATCCGCATGACGTACCGTTCGCCGCCAGCCTCCACGAGGTAGTTCTCGTTGGTCAACCCGCCCGAGAGCGGCGAGACCCTGGCGTCCTGGCCGCGCCAGAGGGCGACCTGTCCGACCGCCTCCTCAGCTCGCGACATGAGAAACCCCCTGCGTGACCAGTGGCTCACGCTTCAGCAGCGCGTCATGGCTGACCTCGGCCGGTACGCGCCGCCCGAACACCTCCACCTCGACCCGCGCGCCTGGACCCAGTCCAACCGGTAGGTAGGTATAAGCGATGTTGCGCCCGACGGTGAATCCATAGGCGCAGCTCCGCAGCCGGCCGACGATTGAGCCATCGGCATACACCGCCTCGCCGCCGTAGATGGTGATGTAGTCGTCCTCGCCGACCAGCAACGTGCGCAACCGCCGCGTGATCCCCGCCGCCCTGGCTGCCAGCAGGACCTCCCGCCCGTTGAAATCCCCCTTGTCGAAACGGACACAGAACCCGAGCCCGGCCTCCAGCGGGTTGTCCAGCAGGGTGAGGTCGGTGCCGTAGTAGCGGTACCCCTTCTCCATCCGCAGCGAGTCCAGGGCCCGATATCCACCCGGCCGGATGCCGAGCGTTCGTCCAGCCGCCATCAACCGATCCCAGACCTGCATCGCCAAGCGTGGCTCGAGGTAGAACTCCCAGCCCAGCTCGCCGACGTAGGTCACCCGTTGGGCGAAGACCTCGAGCCCCTCGATCCGGATGCCACGGGCCTGCATGAACGGGAAGCCATCCTCGGAGACGTCGTCATCGGTCAGGCCTTCCAGCACCTGGCGGGCCCGAGGTCCCCACATCCCGATCACGCCCAGCTCCTCGGTGACCTCGCGGATTCGGACCAGCCCATCCGCCTCGCGTTGCTCCAGTCGCAGCCACCCCAGGTCGCTATTCACGTAGCCGGCGCCGGTGACCAGCCTGAACCGATCCGGGGCGAGCCGGGTGATGGTCACGTCGGCGGCCATCCCGCCGCGGCGGTCCAGCAGCTGGGTGTAGACGACGCTGCCAACCGGCCGGTCGATCAGGTTGCCGGCGACGCGCTCGAGCAGCGGGAGGGCTCCCGGACCGTCCAGCTCGATCTTCCCGAAGGAGGTCATGTCGATGATCCCCGCGCGTTCGCGAAACGTGGCGTGCTCCTCGGCCTGCCGGTCGAACCAGGGCGGCCTCGTCCAGCCGAACCGACGCTGGTCAGCGCCGGCTCGTCGCCAGGCCTTGCCCGGCTCGAAATGCTCGGGCCGTTCCCAGCCATGTTTGGCGCCGAAGACGGCGCCGAGGTCCTGCATCCTATGGTGCAGTGCGCTGGTCCGGCGCGGCCGTCCCCGCTCGTCCGCGTCGTGCGGATAGCGGAGGAAGTAGTAGTAGCGATAGGCCTCTTTGGCCAGCGCTTCGACGTAGCGATAGTCCTGGTGCACCGGTCCGAAGCGCCAGGGGCGGTAGGCATAAAGGTCCAGCTCGGTCTCGTTCGCCGTGATCAGTTCGGTAAGCGACTTGCCGATGCCGCCCGCGCCGCCGAACCCGTTCAACGACAGCCCCGCCGCGATATAGAGACCGGGCACGCCCGGCACCGGTCCCAGCAGCGGATTGGCGTCGGGCGTCATCGCGTCCGGATGGCACACGAGCTTCACGATGCCCGCCTCGCTAATGAAGGGGAAGCGGCGCGCCGCTCCGGCCAGGAGCGGCTCGAAGCGATGCTGATCCGGCGGGACGGAGGTGCCGGCATGCTCCCAGGGCACGCCGTCGATCCATCGGGCGGTGGGGTTGAGCTCGTACCCGCCGAGCACGACGCCACCGGCCTCCGCCTTGCCATAGATAAGGTTGTCCGGGTCGCGGAAGCATGGCATGTCGTGCGGCAGCTCGGCGCCCGGGACCGCGTGCAGCGCCGCATGCTGGTGATCGACCGGGGTCGAGACCAGAAAGACGCCCGCCATCGCGCCCACCTGTGGAGCCCAGATGCCGCAGGCGATCACCACCACTTCGGCCTCGATTCGCCCGCGCTCGGTCAGGACCGCTTGCACCTCGCCTCGCCCGGATTGCTCGATCCCGGTCACGCGCGTCTCGGTGAGCACCCGAACCCCCAGCTCCTGTGCGGCCTTGGCCAGCGCGAAGGTGGCCGTATGCGGATCGAGGTCCCCGTCTCCCGGGATCCAGACGGCGCCAAACAACGACGCCGTGCTGATGGCGGGCATCAACTCCGCCGCCCGCTCGGCCGACAGCACCTCGACGTCCAGCCCGATCGCTCGGGCCCGACTCGCGCCGCGCTGCAGTTCCATGAATTGCTCTGGGCTGGAGGCGAAGCGCAGGCTGCCGACCGTGTTGAAGATCCCCAGCTTGCGATACAACTCGATGCTGTAGCGACGAAACCGCATCATTGTGGGGGAGGGGTTGAACTGCGTGACCAGTCCCGCCGCATGACAGGTGGAACCGCTGGTCAGGTCGGCCTTCTCCAGCAGCACCGTATCTCGCCACCCGGCCTGGGCCAGGTGGTAGGCGACGCTCGTTCCGGTGATCCCGCCGCCAATGACGACGGCGCGCGCACGGCTCGGTAGTGCAGTCATGCGCGCGCCGCTCCCGTCAGGGAGTCGACGAACTACTCAACCGGGATCTCCCGGTGGATACGCGACAGGTCGATGCCCTGCCGTTTGCGGACGACTCGGGCGATGACGTAAATGGCGATGGCGACCAAATAGGTGGCGGCAAAGTACTTCGGCGAATCGGCGTTGAGCTTAAACGAGGTCCCGTAGACGTCGTTGAACGACCACTCCACGAGCATGAACAGCAGGAAGATCGCGCTCACCCCGCCCGTGATCGTGATCACCGGGATGCCCGCGACCCTGAAGCGGGCGATCGGCGAGTTCTCGAAGATATCCTTCCGCCGCCAGGGCAGGATGGTTGCGGCGATCACCGTCCCAAGGAACGTGATCGCGATCACGCCGGTCGCCCACAGGAAGATGCCCTGGAAGGTCGGCCGGTATGCCCAGATCGCGCTGATGACCAGCGACGGCACGATCATCAGGATCAGGGAGCCATAGGGGACGCGTCGCTTGGCGGAGATGTTCGCGGCCCACTCGGGGAGCACTCGATCAAAGGCGGCCGCGAAGATGACCCGGGTCGAGGAGAGGAAGAGGGTGCCGGCCCAGCCGAAGAACCAGAGTCCCATGACCGCGATCAGCAGCGCCTGGAAGAGGTGGTTGCCGACCAGCCAGCCGGCGAACATCACCGGGTAGGGCCAGATCCCCACCGGCGGCGCGGGCGAGCCGGGCAAAAAGATGCTGTTCCAGTACGCCGCGTTGGCCGCGTAGTAGAAGTCCCAGCCGATCGTCTTGACGATCAGGAGGATGATGACGGCGACCAGCGCCACCGTGATCCACAGTCCCCAGAACATGGCGTTGAAGACCTTGCGGTATTCCTTCGCGCCGCGCACCTCGCCGTAGAGGGTCGCGCCCCAGACCGGCCAGAGGAGGTAGAAAGCGAGGAAGGGCAGCAGCAGCAGGGTCGACGTGAAGCCGAAGTTGCCGAACGACACGCCGGTCGTGCCGCCCTTGGTGGCCGCATCGAGGGTGTGCTGATAGGCGTTCCCCGCGGCACCGAACAGGGATGTTGCCTCCCGATTGAAGGCGCTCACGAAGGCCTCGTGGGACGAGAAGAGGAGCAGCCCCAGCATGGCGACCAGGCCTGCCATCCCCAGCCAGAAACAGAACCGCTGGATCTTGGCGTAGCCCTCCATGCCCAGGGTGATGACCCAACTGACGAAGGCGAGCACGATCAGGCAGCTGGTAAAGATGCCCGTCGGGCTGCTGAAGAAGGTCGCGATGCCGGTCCATCCCAGGGTGTAGGCGAGCG
Organism: Candidatus Dormiibacter sp.; assembly: GCA_039922495.1. Taxonomy (GTDB): domain Bacteria; phylum Chloroflexota; class Dormibacteria; order CF-121; family CF-121; genus JALYYC01. Next base: position 47,039 of record JBDTEO010000009.1, on the reverse strand, counting down.
GGACGAAGAACTGGACGATCAGGATGTTGGCGTAGATCGGGGTCCATAACCAGAGGGTGAACCACCACCCGGTGATGGCCAGCACGAAGCCGACGCCGCCGCCGAGGATGCGACTTTGCCAGGCATAGTCGCCGCCCGCCCGTGGCATCACGCTGACCAGTTGTGCGTACGTGAGCACCAGGAACGTCACGAGCACCCCCGTGAGCAGCACCGCTCCCAGGAGCTGACCGGCCGGAATGACGTAGACGAACGACATGCCATAAAGCCCGAGCGTGACCAGGTTGACCGACCAGAATGAATACAGGAAGGCGTCGAACGTCGACCAGGCTTTGACGAGTCCGGTGGCGTTACGTAAGAAGAGCGTTGCTCGGGGCGATTCCGTGGTGGTCGTAGTCGCCATTACTTCCTCCTTCGAAATGTGATCAGGCGCGTCGTGGACGCGTGTCGTGCCCTACCGCTTCACCTCCTAACCGTTGACCAACTGGTAGTTCTTGATGCCCTTCTTCTGGTCCAGCTCGATGATCGACGCCAGCAGAAGTCCCTCTTCGTAGGCGCTGCCCGGGTTGATAGCCAGGGTCTTGCCGATTCGCGTGATGCCTTTGCCTTCGTGAATGTGGCCGTGCAGCGACAGCATCGGCTGATGCTTGTCGATCGCCTCGCGTACGGCGGTGGACCCGACATGCCGGAGCGCGCGGCCGCCGTGCAGCGGCTTGAGGTTCTCGTCCAGCGCTGGCGCTTCGTCGAGCGAGGTACCGAACGGCGGCGGATGGAAGTTGAAGATCGCCCGGCCCATGTTCTTGACGTCCCGGATCATGGGCTCCATGCGCTTTAAGAGCTCGTCCTCGGGTGCCTCGCGATAGGTGTGCCACGGCGTCGGGTTGGCCCAACCCGAGGAGATCATCTCGTAGCCGCCGATGTCGATCGTCCTGCCTTCGGCGAGCACGACCCGCTTGGCGCCGGCGATCACCTCGTCGATCTCCATCTCGTCATCGTTGCCCGGGGCGACATAGATGGGGACCTTGCTGTCTTTGAACTTCTCCTCGGCCATCTGCATCCAGCGCTCGACCGTCTTGCACATCTGCTCGGTGAAGAGGGTTTGCACCTTTTGCGGATCCTTTTCCAACTCAACCACCTGGGCCGAGGACATCCGGACCGGGTAATAGCCCTTGCGCGAGATCTGGATCTCGACCGCGCCGATGTCATCGCGTTTGACTCGTTGGGAGACGCCGGCGAGCGTGAACGCGTAGCTGTCGCTGTCCTCGACCAGCGGGATCATCGCCTTGCCGGTCATGTCGCCCCCGCAGATCAGGACGTCGGCATCGTAGAACTTGGCCGAATTGAGGAATTTCCGCCAGCAGACCTCCGATCCATGCAGGTCGGTCGCGTAGAAAACTCTCACCTCTCCCTCCTAGAGAACCTTTCGAATGGCTTGTTCGAATCCGGCGATATGGTCGCGCATGACGGACCGTGCCCTGGCCGCATCGGCGGAGACGATGGCATCGAGCAGCCGGCGGTGCTCCTCGACGGCCTCTTTCAGCCGCACGCCGCGCGCCAGCCCCAGGAACCAGATCCGCAGGCTGAGATTGAACGTCTCTTCCAGCATCGCCTGCAGAAACGCATTGCCCGCCGAGCGGTAGATCTGGCGATGGATGCGCTGATCCAACCGCATCAGGCCGTGGACGTCTGTCGCCTCGATGCCGTCGAGCTCGCCCAGCAACAAGGCCATGGCATCGCGGTCCGACTCGGCGGCGCGTTCCGCGGCGAGGGTGGCAGCGTACCCTTCCAGCTCGACGCGGATCTCCGTCAGCCGGCGCAGGTCGGTCAGGTTGATGTCCGTGACGAAGGTGCCGCGGTGGGGGATGAAGCTCACCAGATTCTCGTGGGCCAGCCGCTGTAGCGCTTCGCGGATCGGGGTCCGGCCCAGCGCTAGCTCTTCGCGCAGGCGGCTGTCTTCGATCACCGAGCCGGGCGCCAGCTTGAGCGTGACGATCTGATCGCGGATCAGGAGGTAGGCACGCTCACTCTGGGAGCGTGCGGACGAACTCTGCAGGACGACGGTTTGCAGCTCCAGCGGTCGATCGACGCGACCCCGGAGCTGACGAGCGGCGGGTGCCTCGCTCGCCAAACTTCCCCTCCCGTATATCGGCCGTACGCAATCGATATATCGGCCTGACCGAACGCTAGCACGGCCTTAAAGGGCCGTCAATCAGGAAGTTTTGCGAGGCTTGCCTTTCGTCGCCGATCGCGTCGCCGGCGCCGTCCTGGCTTTGCCGGACCTGGCGGCGGCGGCTTTCTTGGCCGGCATCTGCCTGGTCCAGGTAAGTGCCTGCGCGATCGAGGTACGGGCCGGGGCCGGCCTGGCCCGCCAGCCGGCCGCGACGCAGACGTAGCCTGTCATCGCGCGGCCTGGCATCGGCTCGAAGTCTCTGCCGCCCTGCTTCTTGAGCTTTTCTCGCTCCGCCTCGGGGAGCCGGACGAACAGCTGGTCGCCGAAGAGCCCAGCGAACATGTTGCCGTTGATAAAGGCGGCCATGTTGCCGAACATCGGCCGTGTCGTCAGGGCCGGGTCCTTGGGAATGAGCGCGAGGAAGGCGCTCGTGGCCGCAGGCGTGGACTTCGGCATCGCCGGCATCGGGCTCATCGGTCCCGACCATCGTAGGCTCCGGTGAGCACCGTCATCGAGGTCAAGGATCTCGTCAAGCGTTACAAGAAGGCAGACAAGAACGCCGTCGACGGCGTCTCATTCGACGTCCGGGCCGGCGAGCTCTTCGCGCTGCTCGGCCCGAACGGCGCGGGCAAGACGACGACGATCTCCATCCTGACCACGACGCTCCGACCAACGGCCGGCTCGGTCATGATCGGAGGCCGAGATGCGCTACGCGGTCGATCTGATGCGCGATGTGGCCTATGCTGGCCGTCCGGAGTACTCGAAGGTTGTCCTCTTCGGGCCGCTAAGGAACCTCGTCGTGATGACGGTGATGTTCGCCGGGTTCCTCGTCCTCGGCACGACCATGTTCGTTCGGCAGGAAACGAACCGCTAACGGACGACCGTCCTCAGGCGGCAAGCCCGTCGACCGTGACCTCGATCAAGGGACTCTCCTTGACCATGCGGTCGACGTCATCCCGCTTCCAGATTTTGGCGACGTCGGTCAAGACCTGGCGTCGCTCCTTTTCGTCCGTGATGACGCGGGCCGTCGCCGGCAGATCGGCCTTGACCGGGCCCTTGAGGTGAAGGGTGAAGCGCGGGTGGGCCTTGAGGTTGCTCAGCCAGGCTCGCTCCTCGGGACGCGGCTGGCCGCTGATGTAGAGCCGGCCACCGATGTTGTGAAAGACGATCTCGATGCGGCGAGGCTCCCCGCTCTTGCGCCCTGTGGTCGTGATGTCGATGACATGGCCGTGCACAAGATCACGGCGAATCTTTTCGTCCATCCGCTCAATCTAGCGGGTTCGACGAATCCACTCCCGAACTGAATGTGAACGGACGGGAGAGGCGGCGCGTCGATCCGCCCCTCCGCGGTCGCCTGGCGTTAAACCTGCCCGGTCGGCCGGTCCGTGGGGCCGCCGCTGGCCGGCTGCTTGTGCGCCTGCTCATGCCAGGCACGCAGCTTTGCGTCGATCATCGGCGGCAGCGCGCCACCCTCAGCGGCCCAGCCGCCGCGCCATGGGCCCCGTCCGGCGAAGCCACCCGGGCCCTCGGGCCCGCCGCCATGGCCCTGGCGCATCTGGGTGAAGACGTAGCGCTGCCGGCGCCGCTTGCGCGCCGCCAGCATCAGGCCGAGCCCGACGGCGCCGAGAATAGCCAGCTTCTTCCGATCGGTGGTCATCCTGTCGTCTCTCATCGCAAATCTCCTTGCAGGTTGGTTGATACATCGCATCCTGGCCTCGAGGTGTGAGGAAGCTGCGAAGGTGCTGCAGACTTTCGGGGCTTGCGAAGTCCCACTTCATGAGGCTAGGATGGTTGTGCCATGAGCACCAGTTTTGCAACGCGCAACAAGGTGCAGTCTCTCGACCGGGCCCTCGAGATCCTGAAGCTGCTCGGGGCTGGGCCCGAGATGCGGGTCACCGATCTGGCCCGGCGGCTCGAGGTCCATAAGTCGACCGCGTTCCGCCTGCTCTCGACCCTCCAGGAGCACGGGCTGGTCGAGCAGAACCCGGCCACGGAAAAATACCGACTCGGATACGGACTGGTTCGCCTGGCCTCGTCCGTCGTTGGCGAAATCGACCTTGCGCGCGCGTCACGGCCGGTGCTTGAGGAGCTCGCCGCCCGAACGTCGGAGACGGTCAACCTCGCCATCCTGCAAGGCGATCAGGTCATCAACATCGACCAGATCGCGGCCCCCAACCTGGTCGTCAATGTCAACTGGGTTGGCAAACAAACCCCGCTGCACTGCACCGCGAATGGCAAGGTCCTGCTCGCATTCTTGCCGGACGTTCCACGGCATCGACTGCTGGGGCAGCCGCTGCACCGGTTCACGCCGCGGACCATTACCGACCTCAAGACGCTTGAGAAGCAGCTGGCGCGCGTCAGGGACGATGGCTGGGCCTTCACACTCGAGGAACTGGAGATCGGCCTGAACGCCGTCGCCGCCCCGGTGTGCGGCGCCGATGGATCGGTCCACGCCGCGGTCAGCGTCGCTGGCCCCTCGTATCGCGTCACACCGCAGCGCCTTGGTGATCTGGGCGAGATGACAAAGGAGGCCGGCGAGGCGATCTCACGGCGGATGGGCTACATCCCGGGAGGAGGCAAGGCATGAGTCGCGACGAGGAGATTCGGCAACAACTGTTCGACCACACGCTGAATGGGCATGCACCTGAGGTGAAGGCGCTAACCGAAGAGGGCCTAAAGCTCGGGATGGACCCGATGGACATCCTCTTCAAGGCGCTGATCCCGTCATTGGAGGAAGTGGGCCGTCGGTTTGAGAAGGGGGATTTCTTCGTCCCCGAGATGCTGATCGCGGCGCGGGCGATGCAGGGGGCGCTGGTCATTTTGCGACCCCTGATCGCCGAGACCGGCGCCAAGCCGATCGGGAAGTACGTCATCGGCACGGTCAAGGGCGACATCCACGACATCGGAAAGAACCTGGTGATCATCATGCTCGAGGGCGCGGGCTTCGAGGTCGTCGACCTCGGCGTCAACTGCCCGCCGGAAAAGTTCGTCGAGGCGGTCCGCGTCAACGAACCGCATATCGTCGGCTTCTCCGCCTTTCTGACCACCACGATGCCGATGTTCAAAGTCAATATCGAGGCGCTCAAGAAAGCCGGATTGCGAGACAAGGTCGCCGTCATGGTCGGTGGCGCGCCCGTCACCGAGGATTACGCCCGCCTGGCGGGCGCCGACCACTACGCGCCGGACGCATCGATCGCGACCAGGATGGCGAAACAGATCGTGGGCGCCGCCCAGGCAGCCGAGAACGAGGCCCTGGCCCAGGCCGTCGAGCTGATCGACAAGACGCTGAAGAAGGGATAGGCCCGTGCCGACACTCGAGCAGGTCGTTGTCGCGGTCGAGAAGCCGCTCAAGGAAGCAATCTGGGGTTGCCGGATGTGCGGCCAGTGCATCCTGCACTCCACGGGATTGAGCTGCCCGATGCGGTGCCCCAAGAACCTCCGGAACGGTCCGTGCGGTGGCGTCCGTGGCGACGGGAATTGTGAGGTCTATCCGGATCGCGCCTGCGTCTGGGTCGAAGCCTGGGAGCAGTCGCGCCGGCTTCCGGTGTTCCGCGACCACATGCAGCGATTGGAGAAGCCGATCGATTGGCGGCTCAAAGGCACATCATCGTGGATCAACCTGGTTACAGGTCGCGATCGGGTGGCTCCGGCCGGATGGCACGACCATGGCGGACACGCCCACGCCTAGCCGGCTGGCGCGGCTCCTACACCAGGGCCAGTTCGTCGTCACCGCGGAGCTCACCTCCAGCGACAGCGCCGACCCCGAGGCCGTCTGGCGTCGAGCCGAGGTCCTGCGCGGCGCTGTCGATGCCGTCAACTGCACGGACAACACGAGCGCGCACGTGCACCTGTCGTCCCTCGCGGCCGCGCACCTGCTGGTCGAAAAGGATCTCGAGCCGATCATGCAGCTGACCGTGCGCGACCGGAACCGGCTGGCGCTGCAGGCCGACCTGTTGGGTGCCGCCGCGCTGGGCGTGCGAAACGTCGTGCTCATGAGCGGCGATGACGTGACCGCCGGCGATCACCCCGACGCTCGCCGGCTCTATGACATCGATTCGTTGCAGTTGATCGAGGTCGCCAAGGGCATGCGGGACCGCGCCGTCTACCTCAGCGGTCGCCGGCTCGAGAGCGCCCCGTCCTTCTTTATCGGTGCCGTCGAGAATCCCTTTGCCCCGCCGCTGGATTTTCGACCACTCCGGCTGCAGAAGAAGGTTGCGGCCGGCGCCGATTTCGTCCAGACGCAGCTCGTCTTCGACCTGAAGATTTTCGTGAGCTTCATGGCGAAGGTGTGCGATCTCGGGTTGCTGGAGAAGGTCTCCGTCATCGCGTCGGTAGGGATCCCTCGCTCCGTGCGCGGCGCCCGGTTCATGAAGGAAAAGGTTCCAGGGCTGCTGGTCCCCGACTCCCTGATCAGCCGGCTCGAGGGCGTCCCACCCGCGCGGCAGGCCGATGAGGGGATCAAGATCGCCGTCGAGCTCGTGGCGGCGCTTCAGAAGATACCGGGCGTGGCCGGGGTCCACCTGATCGGCATCAAGTGGGAGGAGGGCGTGGTTCGCGTGGCGCAGGATGCCGGCTTGCTCCCGAGGCCAACCCTGAGCCCGCTGGCCACCGTCGGGGGAACCGTCTGATGGAGACCCGGGTGAGGTCTCGATCAAAAGAGGTCGTCATTTCGGGCGACCGCCCTTTCGCCATGATCGGCGAGCGGATCAATCCCACCGGGCGAAAGGTCCTACAAGCGGAGATGACCGCGGGCCGGATGGACCGGGTGAAGGCTGATGCCATCGCCCAGGTCGAAGCCGGCGCGCAAATGCTGGATGTCAACGCCGGCGTGCCCGGGCTCGACGAGCCCGCCCTGCTGGTCGCCTCGATCAGGGCGGTGAGCGACGTGACCGACGTGCCGATCTGTATCGACTCCTCGGTTATCGAAGCGCTCGAGGCGGCGTTGGAGAACTACGAGGGGAAGGCCCTGGTCAACTCGGTGACCGCCGAGGACGAGCGGATGGACCGGATCCTTCCGCTGGTCAGGAAATACGGCGCGGCCGTGATTGGCATGGCGAACGACGAAACCGGGATCACAATGGTGCCGCAGGAGCGTGTCGAGATCGCGCGCCGCATCATCGAGCGGGCTCGCTACTATGGCATCCCCCCGGAAGACGTCATCATCGACCCCATCGCGATGACTGTCGCGGCCGACCCGCAGGCGGGCATCATCACGCTCGAGACGATGCACCTGATCAAGGACCAGCTGGGCAACAACATGACCTGTGGAGCGTCGAACGTCTCCTTCGGCCTACCCGACCGGCCGATCGTCAACGCGGCCTTCTTCCCGGTCGCGATGCACGCGGGCCTGACGTGCGCCATCACCAATCCGCTCATCCCCGAGGTTCGCAAGGCGGTCCTCGCCGCGGACCTGCTGCTTGGGCACGACGAGTACGCGACCACCTGGATCGCCGACTTCCGGGCCGCGAAAAAGAGGGCGGTGGCGACCGCGTGATCCAGAAGAAGCTCGAGGTCACCTACCGGCCGCATGACAAGTCCACCCGCGTCCCGCCCGGAACGACGCTGTTCAGCGCGGCGCACTGGATCGGCCTGCCGATCGACTCGACCTGCGGCGGCCGCGGGACCTGCGGCAAATGCAAGGTGCAGGTGATCGAGGGGCCGGCCCAGATCACGAGTGCGGATCGCAAGCAACTGCAAGTCGCCGAGCTGGAGGCCGGCTGGCGCCTCTCCTGTCAGGCGAAGGTCTACGAGGACACCGTGGTCAACGTCCCGCAGCTATCGCGCACACCCAAGGCCGCGACTCTGGGCGTCAACCGCCTCGTGATCCTCGATCCGAACGTGCGGAAGGTCTACGTCGAGCTGGCGGAGCCAACGCTGGAGGATCAGCGGAGCGACCTGGAGCGGCTCCGTGACGCCATGACCGCCGAGGGGCACGATCTGAAGGCGGGGCTCGATGCCCTGCGTTCGCTGCCGGTGCTCCTCCGCCAGGCCGAATTCAAAATAACGGCGGTCCTGGGTGGCGATCAGCTGATCACCGTCGAACCGGGCGACACCCGTGACGAGAGCTATGGCGTCGCCTTCGACCTCGGCACGACCACCGTCGTCGGGACGCTGATGAACCTCCGCACCGGGATGGCGGAAGCCGTCCGATCGACGCTGAACGGCCAGGCGCCGTTTGGCGCCGATGTGATCTCGCGGATCAGCTATGGCATGCAGGGCGAAATGGAGCGTGCGGAGCTGCGGACCGTGATCCTGAGCACGATGAATCAGCTGCTCACCGACCTCTATGCCGCGGCCTCCGTCCCGCGCGAGCGGGTGTACGAGACGGTCGTCGTTGGCAATGCGACCATGCTCCATCTCCTGCTGGGCATCGACGCGACCGCGATCTCGATGATGCCGTTCGCTGCCGTCTTTCGCGAGCCGCTCTACCTGCCGGCCCGCGAGGTTGGCCTCGACATCCATCCGGGCGGATTCATCCAGACGCTGCCGATCATCGGCGGCTACGTCGGCGCCGACATCGTCGCCGGGGTGGTTGCCACCGGGCTCGCTCGCGAGGACAAGCTCCGGGTTTTTGTGGATGTCGGTACCAATGGTGAGATCGTGCTTGGCTCGGCAAAACGCGTGCTCTGCACGGCCGCGCCCGCAGGCCCAGCCTTCGAGGGCAGCCAGATCCGTTGCGGGATGCGGGCGACTGATGGCGCCATCGAAGGCGTGACGCTCGGCGAGGACGTCGAGCTTCAGGTGATCGGCGGCGACGTCAAACCCCGTGGCATCTGTGGCTCCGGCCTGGTGGATGCGGTTGCCCAGCTCCGGGTCGTCGGGCTGCTCGATCCATCAGGCCGGATGCGCAGCCGGGAAGAGGTTCCGGAGCACCCACTGTCCGATCGGCTGATCACCGTCGACGGCGTCCGTGCCTTCCTGCTCGCCGAAGGGGTCTATCTGAGCCAGAAAGATGTCCGGGAGCTGCAGTTCGGCAAGGGATCGATCGCGACCGGCATCAAGGTCCTGATGGATGTCATGAGCGTGAAAACGAACGACCTCGACGAGGTGCTTCTCGGCGGCTCCTTCGGGTCGTACCTCAACCCCGAGAGCACGCGGATCATCGGTCTTGTGCCTCCGGTCGAGGTCGATCGTATCCTTTCGGTCGGGAACACCGCCGGCGAGGGGGCCAAGATGTGCCTGCTGTCCTTCCGCGAGCGGCAGGTCGCCTTCGAGCTGCCTGACAAGATCGAGTATGTCGAGCTCTCCGGGCGCTCCGATTTCAACGACTCCTTCGTCTCCGTGCTCCAATTTGCCGAGCTGGAGACATTGCGGTGAGCGGCACGGCTCTCCTGATCTGCGGCGCGTTGGGAAAGGAAGTGAAGGCGATCGTCGACGGCCATGGTTGGGACGTCGACATCTACGGCGTGCCGGCGATGCACCATTTCTACCCCAAAATGATCGTCGAGGCGGTTGACGCGAAGCTCTCGGCAATCGCCGGGCGTTATCAGCGAGTGGTCGTCGTTTATGGCGACTGCGGCACGGCCGGGGCGCTCGATCCCGTTCTCGACCGCTACGGCGCGGAGCGACTGCAGGGCCCGCACTGTTACGAGATGTTTGCCGGCGAGGACTTCGACCGCATCGTCGACGAGCGCCCGGCCACCTTCTTCTTGACCGATTGGCTGGTCCGCAACTTCGAGCGGGCGGTCGTCAGAGGCCTCGGTCTCGATCGCTACCCTGATTTGAAGGACGTGTACTTCCACAATTACACCGATCTGCTTTACCTCGCGCAGTTTCCCGACGATCGTCTCCTTGCCAAGGCTGCCGAGATCGGCGAGTACCTCGAGCTGTCACTTGAGGTCCGGCGTGTTGGGATGGGGCAGTTGGAGACGCGCTTGGCGGCGCTGGTCGAGGCGGCCGCCTGATGACGCGCTACCAGGTCATGTACTGGAAGCACATTCCCGCCCACATCAAGGCCTGGGATGCCGATAGCGAGGTCAAGCGCCTGCTGCCCGATCGCTTTCAGGCCGCGATCGACGCCTACGCGATGAAAGACGGCTCAACCGATATGGACGCGTATCTGGAGGCCTGGCACTGGAGCGATGAACAGGAACGTCCCGGAAAGGCGGCCGAGGTGGCCGACGCGCTCGTTGCGGAACTTGATGCCGCCAACCCGCGGTCGACGCTGATGAACCGATGACTCAGAAGCTGCGCCCGATCCACGAGGTTGGCAAGAGCCTCGGGCTGCTCGAGTCCGAGATCATCTCCTACGGCCCGTACAAGGCGAAGATCAGCCTCGACGCGCTCGACCGCGTCCGTGACCGACCGGATGGCAAGCTTGTGGTCGTCACGGCGATCACGCCGACCCGGGCGGGCGAGGGGAAGACCACGAGTGCCATCGGCCTGACCCAGGGGCTAGGCCGCATCGGCGCGAAGGTGGCGCTCTGCCTCCGGCAACCCTCCACGGGACCTCTCTTCGGCATCAAGGGCGGAGGCACGGGCGGCGGGAAGGCACAGGTCGTCCCGATGGAGGAGATCAACCTCCATTTCAACGGTGATTTCCACGCGGTCGAGGCCGCGCACAACCTCCTGGCTGCGGTCATCGACTCGGCGATTTTCCATGGGCAACTCCAGGCCGGACCCAGCTTTATCACCTGGCCGCGAACGCTCGACGTCAACGATCGCGCGCTTCGGCACATCGTGACCGGGCTCGGCGGTGTCGAGCACGGGGTCCCGCGGGAGTCGAGCTTCATCATCGCCGCGGCGTCGGAACTGATGGCCATCCTGGCTCTCGCCGACGACATGGCCGATCTCCGCGCGCGAATCGCCCGCATCATCGTCACGCAACGCAAGGACGGAAGCTTCGTGACGGCGGAGGACCTGCGGGTCACGGGGGCGATGACCGTGCTGATGAAGGATGCGCTGCTGCCCAACCTGGTCCAGACGATGGAGGGTCAGCCGGCGCTCATCCATGCCGGTCCCTTCGGCAATATCGCCCACGGCAACAACTCGCTGCTTGCTGACCAGATCGCCCTCAAGCTGGCCGACATCGTCGTCACGGAGGCCGGCTTCGGAGCCGATCTGGGCCTCGAGAAGTTCGCCCACATCGTCGCGCGCTATGGCAACCTTCGCCCGGCGGCGGCGCTCGTGGTCGCGACCGTCCGGGCGCTGAAATCCCATGGCGGCGTGCCTCTTGCGAAGCTAGGCGAAGAGAACGTCGAGGCGCTTCGAAAGGGGATGGAGAACCTCGCGGCGCACGTCGATATCGTCAAGGCCTTCCGGATGCGCTGCGTCGTCGGCATCAACCGATTCCCAACCGACACGGAGCGCGAGCTGGATCTCGTCAAGACGATGGCTCTTGAGTACGGCGCCGACGCGGCGGTCGTCAACGACGGCTTCACGCGTGGCGGCGAGGGGAGCGTGGAGCTAGCCAGGGCCGTGCAAACCGCCGCGAACAGCGGCAGCCACTTTGCGCCGCTCTACCCACCGGGGACACCGATTCGCGAGCAGATCGAGACCGTGGCCCGGCGCCTCTACGGCGCGGCCGGCGTGGAGTTCCTGCCTGAGTGCCAGAAGCGGATCGACTGGCTGACCGAACGCGGCATGGGCACGCTGCCCGTTTGTATGTCGAAAACCCACCTGTCGTTGTCGCACGACCCGAGTCTTAAGGGCCGGCCGCGCGGCTTCACCATCCCGGTGCGAAACGTGTATCCGTCGGCGGGCGCCGGCTTCATCGTCGCGCTGGCCGGCGACATCCAGCTGATGCCCGGCCTGGGCAAGGAGCCCGCCTACACCCGCATCGACATCGATGCCAACGGCGTGATCAGCGGCCTAACCTGACCCGCGTCTCCTGCCAACGGCGCTGTATCTGAAACCATTACCGGCGTTCTGCGTCGTTCCGTAGGTGAGGCGCGCCATTCTCGTTGGCGGCTGGACCCTGATAGCAGTGGCCGGATGCACCAGTGGTCCCGCAACCACTCAGAAGGAGAACTTGCCGCCTAACCCTTCGCCGCTAGCGCATCTGACTTATGACTGCGCCGTTCTCGAGCGTGCATCGGAAGCCAATGCGATCGGCCCGTACCTGTACTTCGAGCCCTTCGATGATGGCGGGTCCGGTCAAGCCCGCATGTGCGCAATCGGGTGGGACGGCAAATTGCGACGCCAACTGGACCGGGGGTTGGCGACCCTGCAATCCGCCGACGGCTCCCGACTGCTTGCCATCGATTACCCGGTTGTCAATAGCGCGCCCGCGTCCTATGTGATCGTCGATGAAGCAAACCGGATCCTGGATCACCTGAAGGAGATCTGGAACAACGAGGCCATCTGGGCCGACGACAGCCGTCACCTGTGCTACCTCGAGGACTCAAATGCATTGGGCCAAAACGGGCTCGCCTATCTTGACGTGCGGGTCCCCGGCGAGCCAGTGCGACGTGTCGCCACGCTTGGCGCGATCATCTATCTTCCACCGGCCGGGTCGAATGGGGGCGGTGTCCCATCGCCATTCATTGCCGGGCCGCGTCTCCTTGCCTGCAGCATGAGCGCCGATCGGGCGGTGGTCCTGAACCCCGCGAACGGAACGATTTCGGTCCTGCGGCTATCCGATGGGACTAAAGTTGGAGCCCACGAGTTTGGCCGGCCCTTCTACCCGTATCACGATCCGGCTGGTTCCGAGCAGCTGGTCGTCTCGCGAGATGGTCGCTACGTCGCCGACAATGTAGAGGGAGCCCATTCTGTGCCAATCCTCGACCTTCTAACCGGAGCGGATGCTGCCGACCTGGAGGCCGTCCGCGTTGGGGGCTTTTCATGGGACGGCAAGGTCGCGGCAGTCCAGGTGAGTGACCACGTCGTCGCGATCACCGAGTGGCGGTCCGGACGAGTCGTGCGTCAACTGACGGGTACTTACCCCTCCGTGTTCGCCAGGCCAGACAGCCCGGACCTGTTGGTCGGAATCCCCAGCACTCGGCATGAGTTTGGCCTCGACCTCTACATCATTCCTGGGAGCGGCGCCCCGTTCGAGGTCGCGCGATCCGTCGAGGTCACCGGCCGGTAGCGACGGCTCAGCCGGCGACCGTTTCGGCCTTGAGGGCCTGCTCGAGGCACCTCGCAAAGCGCTCGGCCATCCGCGATGACACCTCCTGCATGATGGCGGAGCGGCCGAACTGGGCCACCACTCCGGTGACGGCGACGTCGGACTCCATCATGACAATCGTCCAACCCTGCTCCGTGGCGAGCTGGCTGGTCACAGTGGCAAAGGCGCCACCTCGGCCGCGCGATTCATTTCCCTCGGCCTTGAGTCGCACCCGATGAGCCGCCTCGTCCACCTCTTCAAGGGAAACGCGTCCCTGGTACCCGACGTCGATCGGGCCGAGCTTGATCCCGATCTTGCCCTCGTAGGTGTGGTCATCGACCACCTTCGTCAGCTGGGCGCCCGGGACGCAACTTGCGACTTTGGGTACGTCGAGGAGATGGCGCCAAACCGCGTCCAGCGGGGCATCGACCGCGAAGCGATTCTTGAGGATCATGACTCCAGCGTATCGAATGCGCCGTAGGAAGGAAAGCGGAAACTCATGTCGCGCGAGAGCAGACCGCCGTGACCCAGGCCGTTGAAGTCGGCGGCCCCAACCCGGGCTCCGGTGAAGAGCCGGGGAAGGATCAGGTCCAGCACGGTGGCGCGCGAGAACATGCCACAGGCCGCCACCCCGAACACGGGCCGGTCGTTCAAGTAGGCGAGCCACACCGCACTGCCCGGATGGGCCGGGGCGCCCTGTTTTTCCATCACGGCGCCCAGCCGCCCCAGCGCCCTGAGGGTGGCGTCGAGCGGGTCGGTCGCGTTTGCGCCGGCCGTCAGGATCAGGTCCGCTCGCCCGACCAGGTCCTCGAGCGCGGCCGCCACCGCATCGACGTCGTCAGCCACGTACTGGATGGCGACCACGGTCGACCCGAACCAGGCCACCTTCATCTCGATCGACGCCTGGAATTTCTCGCGGGCCGGGAGATCGAGTCGCTCGCGGACGAGCACGCCAACCCGCATCGGCCGAAAGGCCAGGACTTGCAGGACCGGGTGCTCGGCGATCACCGCCTCGGCCTCGCGCAGACGTTGCTCGGCCACCACGAACGGCGTGACCTTGACGCCGGCCACCGTCTTGCCCTTTGAGACCAGCTGGCCGTCGAACAGGGTGAAGACGGAGATGTCGGCGACGCTGTTGAGGGCCAGCAGCCGCGGGACGTCCACCGTGAAGATCCCATTCAGGTCCGCGGCGAGCCGCATCTGGCTCTCGACTGGTCCATGCAGCGCGATCCCCGGGCCGGCCACGATCCGGGCCAGCCGCTTCGCGGCGGCATCCTCGTGGATGTCACCCGGGTCCATCCGTGCCACATGCAATTCGGCGACCTGGGCCGAGGCGACGAGCGGCAAGTCGCCACGCCGAAGAATTCGTCCTTTCGGGAGGAGCACGCGATGTTGATCCTCGGGGTTCAGCAGCGTCTCCAGCAGGACGGTCCCCTCGATCCGGTCGGCGCTGAGCTCGTCGCCCCTGAGGGCCTCCGGGATCACGCGATCGGCGACGCTCCGCTCAGGGCGCGTCCGGCGCGCTGGTGGCGCACGGCCACCATCTCCGCCAGGATCGCCAGGGCGGTCTCTTCGGCGGTCTGCCCACCGAGGTCGAGGCCGATGGGGGCGCGGACGCGATCCAGGTGCGACTGCGGCACGCCGGCCGCGAGCAGCCGCTCGACACGCGCCCGATGCGTCTTGCGGCTGCCGATGGCGCCGATGTAGCGAGCGTTACCCTTCAGCGCGGCGCGGATCGTGGGGTCGTCGAACTTCGGGTCATGGGTGAGGACGACGACATACGACGACGGGTCGATGGTCATGCCGTCGAGCACCTCATCGGGCCAGCCATGGATCACGCGGTCCGCCGCCGGGAATCGGCCCGGGTCGGCAAACGTCGACCGCGCGTCGACGACGGTAACGCGAAACCCCAGGTCGTGGGCAAAGCGGGACAACGGAATGGCGACGTGGGCGCCCCCAAGAATCAACAGCTCTTCCGGTCGCGGGAATGGCTCGAAGAACCATGCCTCGCGGCGTTCGGGCGTCGCGCGATCGAGCAGGGGCGGGGCGTCGGGTTCCGTCGCCTCGAGCAGCCGGCGTGCTCCCACCGTGTCGGTGAGGGCGCTCGCCAGCACCACCGGTCGCTCGGCGTCGAGCGCCTCGATCAAGGAGCGATGCACGTCGCTCAGGGGCTCGACCAGGATATCGACCTCGCCGCCGCAGCTCAACCCGACCGTCCAGGCAAGGTCGTCACTGACCCCGTAATGGAAGAGCTGCGCCGGGCCGCCCTTGATCACCGCCTGGGCGTGTTCGAACACCTCCGCTTCAAGGCAGCCGCCGCTCACCGATCCGGCGAGTCGTCCGGACCGGCTCACCGCCATCCGCGATCCCGCCGGCCGCGGCGCGCTACCCCAGGTGCTGACGACGGTCGCAAGTGCGATCGCCTCCCGGTCCTGCAGCCACGCCTTGACATCGGGAAGAACGTCGCGCATGTCCTGAGTTTAGTGCGGCCCGAACGCGTCTTCTACGCCGAAGCCGTGGTAGGCGCCTGTCGGCGGACGGCCCGCCGCCCGCTGACCTCGAGCAGGAGACGCCCGAGCGCCTCGAGGCTGGCGAGGTTGTGTGCCGGAACGAAGTCGTCGACGTAGGGGAGGGCCGCCTGAAGTCCGAGCGTCAGCGGCTCGTAGTCCGGCATCCCGAGCAACGGGCTCATCCAGATCAGGCGGTGGCAGGCCCGTTGCAGTCGTGCCACGGCCGCCTGCAACTCCGCGGGATCGCCCCGATCCCAGCCGTCGCTGATCACCACCACCGTGGCCCCATGGCCCAGCACGCGGCGGGCGAATCGCCGGTTGAAGGTCTCGATCGCCTCGCCGATCCGGGTTCCGCCCGACCAGTCGTCGGCGCTCTGCAGCACGCGGTCCAGGGCAAGGTCCGGATCGTGGCCCTGGAGCTGGCGGGTGATGCGGGTCAACCGAGTCGCAAAGACGAACGCCTCAACCCGCTCGGCCCCATGCTCGGCCGCATAGGCAAAGCTGAGCAGGACGCGCGTGTATCGTTCCATCGAACCGCTGATGTCGCAGAGGAGGACGAGTGGTCGAGGCTTGATCCGGGGCGAGCGCCAGGCGAGCAACATCGGCTCCCCGTCGAAGCGCAGGCTGGTTCGCAGCAGGCGCCGCAGGTCGATCCGGCCTGACCCGCCACGCCGGTAGCGCCGGGACCGTCGGCGCGCCGCCGGAATCCGCATCGAGGCGATCAGCCGCCGGACCTCGCGCATCTCCTCCGCGGTCAACGACTCGAAGTCTTTGTGACGGAGGATCTCAACCGCCGAGTAGGTCGCCATCTCCAGTGGGGTGGCGTCATCGGCTGCCGCCTCATCGTCGAGGACGCGGAGCTGGCGGATCGCTCCGGCCTTCCGATCCTCCCATCTGGCGCTGCCCGCAGCCTCAGGCATGGACGCGGCAGCCGGCGCAGAGAGGAAAAACATGAGGGCCTGATCGAGCAGGCCGCGATCGTCCCGCCGGCGGGCGAAGTGCGCGTGCACGGCCGCGCGCAGGTCGTCACCACGACGCATGTCGATCAGGGTCAGGGCGGTCAGAAATGGCAACATCCGGGCCGGCCCGGCATCGAAGCCGAGCGCTCGGAGGATGGCGCCGAAGCGGAGCCAGTTCCGGGTCAGAACGAAGCGGTCGTCAGGCATGCGCGGCGGCGGCCAGCATCTGACGGGCACGCTCGCCGCGGAGGCGCTCCATGTCTTCCTGGTACTTGACGATCGAGCCCAATGTCAGATCCACCGCGCTCTCGGTCAACTCCGTCTCGCCGAGCGCCATCAGGGCGCGTGTCCAGTCGAGGGTTTCCGCGATCCCGGGGAGCTTATAGAGGTCGAGCCGGCGCACCGCCCCGATGAATCGTGTGACCTGGGCGGCCAGCTTTGGCGGCACGTCAGGGATGCGGGCCCTCACGATCGCATCCTCGGTCTCGATGCTCGGGTAGTCGATCCAGAAGTAGAGGCAGCGGCGCTTGAGCGCGTCGTGAATCTCCCGTGTCCGGTTGGAGGTGATCACCACCACTGGCGGCTGGGTTGCCTTGATCGTGCCGATTTCGGGGATCGAGATCTGATAATCGGACAGCATCTCGAGCAGGAACGCCTCGAACTCGTCGTCCGAACGGTCGATTTCGTCGATCAGCAGCACGGGCGGGCGCCCCCCGTCGCTTTCCAGCGCCTGGAGCAGCGGTCGTTTGACCAGGAACCGCGGGCTGAAGATTTCGCGCTCCATCGAGTCCCGGCTCTCGCCGGCGGTCTCCAGCATCCGAATGTGAAGGAGTTGCCGTGCGTAGGCCCACTCGTAGACGGCGTTGTTGATATCGATGCCCTCGTAGCACTGCAACCGGATCAACCGCGCCTGGAGCAGTTCCGCGAGCACCTTGCCGACCTCGGTCTTGCCTACCCCGGCCTCGCCCTCGAGGAGCAGCGGCTTGTCGAGCTTCAACCCCAGGTAGATCGTGGTCGCGAGGTTGCGCCCGGCAACGTAGCCCTGAGCCTTGAGGGCGGACTCGAGCGCATCGATCGAGGCAAACGGCGGAACTGCCATCGCTTTCATTGAAGCAGAGAGCCGGAAGCGCGGCTCCCGGCTCCCCTCGTGATCAACTGCGCAGTTCAGCCTGGCTGCCCGGTGACGTCCTCCAGCGCACGCCGCGTCAGCACGGTCGCCAGGTGACGTCGGTAGTCGGGCGACGCGTTGAGATCCTGCGGCGGGTTCAGGCCTTCCGCTGCGTGTTCCGACGCGGCGCGAATCGCCTCGCCACTGGCGGCCTTTCCCCGAAGCGCCTCTTCCACCGCGGCCGCCCGTAGTGGCGTGCTGCCCATCGAGGTCAAGCCGATCGCGACCCGGTCGACCGTTTGCCCGGTCAGGTGCACCTGGACGCCGACCGCGACGATCGCCCAGTCCTGGGATCGGCGGCTGAATTTCAGGTAAGTACCCTTGCTCCCCTCGACCACCGGCACCCGGATTTCCCGAAGGATCTCGTCGGGTTGCAGCGCCGTGGTGAACGTATCGACAAAGAAATCCCTGGCCGCGATGACCCGCTCGCCCCGGGGACCCACGGCGACCAGGCTGGCGTCGAGTGCCAGCAGACAGGTTGGATAGTCACCGTTCGGATCGGCGTGGGCGGCCGCACCGCCGATCGTTCCGCGGTTCCGGACGGCGGGATCGCCGATCTGATGGGCGGCGCTCGCCAGCATCGGCAGCTTTCGTTTCACGACGTCCGAGAACGCAATGTCGTGATGGGTGGTCAGCGGCCCGAACGCGATGTGGCCATCGACCTGCTTGATGTAATTCAGATCTTTGATCCGGCCGATGTCCACCAGAAAGGAGGGGGTGGACAGCCGTAGCCGCATCAGCGGGATCAGACTGTGCCCGCCGGCGAGCACCTTGGCCTCCTCGCCGTGTTTGACGAGTTCCGCGGTCGCTTCAGGGAGCGACCTTGGCGCGATGTAGTCGAAGGCGGCAGGAATCATCGCTTGCTCCCTCCGTTCTCGTGCATCAATCGCCAGACCTTCTCTGGTGTGGCGGGCATGTCGATGTCCTTCACCCCAAACGGCTGCAGGGCATCCACGATGGCATTGACGACGGCGGGCGTCGAGGCGATTGTCCCCGCCTCGCCGATGCCCTTGACCCCGAGCGGATTGCTCGGACTGGGCGTGATCGTGGCCGCGGTCTCGAAGGACGGCAGGTCAGCCGCGGTCGGCACCATGTAGTCGACGAGTGTGCCCGTCTGGAGCGCGCCGCCCTCGTCGTAGAGCGCCTCCTCATAGAGCGCCTGCCCGATCCCCTGGGCGATTCCGCCGTGGATCTGTCCGTCGACCACCATCGGGTTGAGCCGCGTGCCGCAATCATCGACCGCCAGGTAACGGACCACGCGGGTTGCACCGGTCTCCCCGTCGACTTCGACGAACGCGACATGGGCCCCGAACGGCCAGACGAAGTTCGGAGGGTTGAAGAAGGTCGTGGCTTCCATGCCCCCCTCCATCCCGGGCGGCAACCGATGCGGCTGGAAGGCGGCGCCGGTGATCTCCTGGATGGTCAGCGACTTGGACGGCGCGCCCTTGACGTAGGCCTTCCCGCCTTCGTAGACGATGTCGGCTTCAGCCGCTTCCAGCAGGTGAGCGGCGATCTTGCGCGCCTTTTCGCGGACCTTGACCGCGCTCATGTGGACGGCGGCGCCATCCACCGATGCGCTCCGGCTGCCGTAGGTGTCCATCCCCATCGGGCCGATGGCCGTATCGCCGTGCACGACGTCGATGTCCTCGAGCGGGAGCCCGAGGGCATCCCCGACGATCTGGGCGAAGGTGGTCTCGTGACCCTGGCCATGCGGCGAACTCCCGATGATGACGGTGGCTTTGCCGGTGAAGTGCAAGTTGACCACCGACATTCCCCAGAAGCCGATGCCCGCCGCGGCCGTTGTGGCGACCGAGGGCCCGAGCCCGCAGATCTCCAGGTAGGTCGAGAACCCGATGCCGAGATACTTGCCCTTCTTGCGTGCCTCGGCCTGTTCCCGGCGGAAGGCCGGGTAGTCAACCAGAGTCAGCGCCTTGTCGAGTGTGATCCTGTAGTCGCCCGAGTCGTAGGTTAGCCCGAATAGGTTGGTGAAGGGTTGCTCGGCAACCGGGACGAAGTTCTTGCGTCGGACGTCGACGGGGTCCATGCCAACTTCCTGCGCGACCAGGTCCATGACGCGCTCGATCAGGTAGGTCGCTTCGGGCCGTCCGGCGCCGCGATAGGCGTCGGTCGGCGTTCGGTTGGTGAAGACGCCGACGCCGCGGCCGTCGAACGCCTTCAGTTTGTAGGGCCCCTGGGCGATCAGCAGGGCGATCGCCATGAAGGTGCCGAACTGGGTGCAATAGGCGCCGAGGTCCAGATACTGCGTGGTGCGGACCCCGAGGACCGTCCCGTCCTTCTTGGCGGCGATCTCGACATCCCAGATTTGGGACCGCCCGTGGTGGGTGGCCTTCATGTTCTCGCTGCGGTCTTCGGTCCATCTGACGGGGCGCCCGAGTCGCCTCGAGGCGAGAGGGACGAGCACTTCCTCCGGATAGACGCGGATCTTCGAGCCGAAACCGCCGCCGACATCCTGGGCCACGACGCGAACCTGGCTCTCCGGGATCCCGAGGATCACGCCCACCCAGATCTTGACGAAGTGGGGGATCTGCGTCGACGACCAGACCGTCAGGGTCTTGGCAAAGGGCTTGTAATCGGCCACGACGCCGCGCCCCTCGATGGCGACCGGGATCAGGCGCTGCTGGATGAGGCGCTGCGAAATCCGGACCTCCGCTTCGTGAAAGGCCGCTTCGATGTCACCCCCGGACCGCTTGACGTCGTACGAGATGTTGCTCCCGATGTCGGCGTGCAACACGGGCGAGTCCGCCTTGAGCGCCTGCTCGATGTCGAGAACTGGCTTGAGCGGCTCATAGCGGATGTCGAGTCGTTCCGCGGCGTCCTCGGCCGCCGACCGGCTGGTGGCAACCACGATGGCGACCGGCTCGCCGACGTAGCGGACGGTGTCGGTGGCGATCGGGTACATCGCTGGGTATTTCTTTTCGGCCACAAAGCTGACCGTGACCGGCAGCGGCGCCTGGAACTCGGCCATGAGGTCCTTGCCGGTCCAGACGGCGAGCACGCCGCCGGCCTCCCGAGCCCGCGAGGTCTCGATCCCGAGGATGCGCGCGTGGGCTTGGGTGCTGCGAACGACGTAGAGGTGGGCGACGGCCGTCTGGGGGAGGTCCTCGACGAAACTTCCCGTGCCGGTGATCAGCTCGGGGTCTTCACGGCGCTTGATCGACGCGCCAATCAATTGGGAGACCGCCATTCAGCTCACCTCCTCAGGAACCCGCGGCTGCCGGTTGCTTGGCGTCGGCGGTGGCCATGGCCCTGGCGGCCGCCTGGACCGCCTTAACGATGTTCTGGTAACCGGTGCAGCGGCAGAGGTTGCCTTCCAGGCCGGTTCGAACCTCGGCCTCGGTTGGATTGGCATTCCGTTGCAGCAACTGGCGGGCGGCCATGATCATGCCTGGCGTGCAGTAGCCACATTGCAAGCCATGCTCGTCCCAGAACGCCTGTTGCAGGGGATGGAGCGCCGTGCCCTTGGCCAGACCCTCGATGGTCGTGACCTGGGCGCCGTCCGCCTGGACGGCGAAGACGGTGCAGGCCTTGGCGCTGTGGCCGTCAAGGTCGACGGTGCAGGCGCCGCAGTTACTGGTGTCGCAGCCGACGTGGGTTCCGGTGAGGCCCGCGTACTCGCGAAGGTAATAGACGAGCAGGAGCCGGGGTTCGACCTCGTGCTCATGGCGGGTCCCGTTAACGGTGATCGCGACCTTCTGCCTCATAGGCACCTCCATTCAGTGGCCGGTGGCCTGGGCTGTGGAGGGGACGGGAGGGAGAAGTCAGCCTCAGCCGCTACCGGCTTGGTATAGCACCGCTCGGGCGGCCTGTCCAGACCGTGTTTTCCGGGGGCTACCGCTTGAGTGCGAGGAGGGCCTTCCGCAGGACGTGGGCCTGGTCCTCGATCGGGTGTCGGAACGGACGCCAGCGATTGTTCTCGCCCTCGAGCGTGACCTGAAAGTTGATTGTGAGCGGGAAGTGCTGGTTGGCCGTCAGGGCCGCGAACTCGATTGACGGGACAAGCCAGCAGTACTTCCCGAGCGCGCCTGCTGTTACGTCGAAGAAGTAGAAGGCGAGCCAGAAGTCTTCGGATGGCGTGAACGTCCACCGCTTGACCAGGCACTGGATTCTGGTGCCGCGAACGATCTGGGTGGTGCCCTTGATTTGAAGGGAGATCGTCCGCCAGCTATCCACCAGCTGGACGAGAAGGTCGCGCCCGGCGATGTCCATGCCCGGCCGGTAGAGGGCGAAACGCCCGCGACTCTGCCGGATCAGGTCGGCGGCGACCAGTTGCTCATAGGTTGTCCCCTGGTCCCTCGTTGACTCTGTAACAGGACCCAATCGTTGTTCGTTGTTGCTGGGCGTGGGTCCCAGCTTCTTCCAGAGGTCCTGCAGTGGGACGCGGTAGCGCGCGAAGCGATCGTGACCAGTCGGGGATGCGATGACCCAATACTCGGGACCGCGTGGGCCGCGACTCAGGTATGCGATCCGCCGGAATGTCCGAGCGGGAAAGACCCAGGCCGGGTCCTGAACCTGACCTGTGATCGGGTCCACCATGGTCGCGATGATGGTGAGCCCGTCATAGGGATGGATCTGAGTGGCGAACCACACCCAGTCCCGGCGGCCATAGGAATGTTGAGCACCCGTGGCGTTGACCTGGACGAACCGAGGCGGGCCGATCCCCTGCCAAGCGTATGCGCGATGGACGCCATGAAACGGGTCGAGGGGGATGAACGGCTGGAGCTTTCCACCCGATCCGGTGAGGATGATGCGGTCAATCTCGTTGACCCCCAGAAACGCGCGTTGGGCCCGGAGCACCGTATCCGGGTCCGGACCATGGAATTCGTCGAGATCAAGAGCCATGCCCGCATTGATCAACGTTGACCGGTCCCAAATCCGACAGAACGGCCCGACCAAATAGTCGGGTAGGTCTCGACGTGGCAGCCACCGCAATTTGCCTAGTCGAGCTCAAACAAGCCTGGATGGCGCCTGACGGATCCTACCTTGTCAAATACGGAGGCAGGGGCTTGCGCAGAAGGAGACTGGAGCCGGTTACTGGTCCCGTCCGAAAGCTTGATCGGCCGGCCTGGCAGCCTCGCGGCGCGGAATCGTTGGCTCGCGTACCATCCGAGTCGATCAGACGTACGCCGTTCCAATTGCCAAGGCCCTGTCCGAACTATGGTCCAGTCTCACCATACCGTGGGGCTCCAACCTGCTCGACAGCCCAGTTCGGCTAGATGAGCGCGAGGTCAAGCGTCTGCAAACTGAAAATAGAGTCGGTCCGGGGTCACCGCCTCCGGGCGACAAGCCGTGGCAAGGCCATAACCCAGAAGGGTAATCGTCAAATCGCGGTTGCCGCCGCGTCGAGGAGCCAGTCGGCGAGGTAGCTGGCGAAGGAGGCGCGGACGTACACGAGAAAGGATGGTGTCGTTGCGGTCTGCTGGATGATTACCTGGGCCTTCGCGAGGAGCGACTGGGCGCAGCGACCTGGACCGATAGAGCGCGGATCGAGGTCGATCGAGCAGCCATGGGCGAGCAGCTCACGTGATGAGGATCCGCTCACCTCGATGACGGTCCGGTTGGCCGAGACGTCGACGACGGCTCCGGGGTGGTCGCCAAGCGCTGAGCGGAGCGCAGCCCGGATCAGCTGCTGCTGGTCCGGTGGAGCCACGACGAGCGACTCGTCGGGGCCGAGCCAGATGCACGAGCGGTCGTCCTTTGTCGCCACGGTGTTCGGTTCGACCGGCGGCGTGAATCCGAGTTGGTGCTGGACGGCCGCCAGCACCTCGGTATCGGACGGGTTCGCGCGGAAGTTGATCTGGGTCAGGAACGGAACCTCGCGAATCGCCAGGGTGCCCGTGCTGGCTTCCGATAGTGCGCCGAAACGATCGGCGTAGTCGCTGAGCGGGCTGCGTCGCGTTGCTTCAGCTATCACGGCGGCGATTCTCCTTGTCCCAGAAGATCGGCTCGGTCACCGTCGCCGCGATCAGGCGATCCGGCATGGGTGCGAAGACGGTTTCGCCTATGCGCTCGCGGCCCCGCTCCACGAGCGCCAGCGCGAACGTCCGGCCGAGCGTTGTGCTGCGATAGCTCGAGGTTACGTAGCCGACCATCGCGATCGGCGGGTCGGTGCGGGATTCCAGGGAGAGTTGCGCCCCCTCGGGGAGAAGTTCGTTGCCGTCGACCGGGAACAGCCCCACGAGGTGCCTCCGGTCGGGCCGCGACGTGTCGGCGCGTCGGAACGACCGTTTGCCGATGAACTCCTTTTTCTTGGAGACGATCCAGCCCATCCCAAGGTCCTGTGGCGTCACGGTGCCGTCCGTTTCCTGGCCAACGATGATGTAGCCCTTCTCCGCGCGCAGGACATGCATGGCTTCCGTCCCATAGGGCGTGATGCCGAGGGGCTCGCCCGCCTCGATCACCGATTCCCAGAGCGCCAGTCCGTACCAGTTCGGGGTCCAGAGCTCATAGGCCAGCTCGCCCGAGAATGTGATCCGATGGAGCCGGACCGGGAACCCTTTGAGCTCCGCGTCACGAACGGCGAGGAACGGGAAGCTGGCCGTGTCGAGCGGAATGCTGGGAAACAGCGCGGAGACGACGGCCCGGGCGTTGGGTCCGGCCACCGCCACGCCGGCCCAGTGGTCGGTCACCGACGTGCAGTGCACCTGGAGATCCGTCCACTCCGTCTGCAGCCATTCCTCGAACCAGTCGAGGACCGCCGCGGCGCCGCCGGTTGTCGTGGTGGCGAGGTAGTGGTCCAGGCCCAGGTGCATCACGACGCCGTCGTCGAACACCATGCCGTCCGCCTTGCAGAGCAGGCCGTAGCGACACATTCCGATCGGGAGTGTGTCGAAGGCGTTGGTATAGAGGCGGTTCAAGAATTTGAGGCCGTCCGGGCCCTGGATGTCGATCTTGCCCAGCGTGGAGACGTCCATCACGCCGACGCCCTCGCGGACCGCGTGGCACTCGCGCCGCACGGCGGCCTCCATGTCCTCGCCGTCCCTGGGGAAGTACCAGGGACGCTTCCATTGTCCGACATTCTCGAAGCGCGCGTCGTGCGCGACGTGCCAGGGGTGGATCGACGTCAGCCGGATCGGATCGAATAGGTCGCCGCGATTGCGGCCCGCGATCAACCCGAACGAGACCGGCACATAGGGCGGCCGGAACGTCGTCACCCCGACGGCGCCGACCGGTTGACCGAGTTGGGTGGCGACGATGGCGCCCTCGTTGATGCCGGCCGTCTTCCCCTGGTCACTGCCGGTTCCGATGGTCGTGAATCGCTTGACGTGTTCCACCGACCGCATCCCCGCGCCGAGCGCCCGGCGCACATCGGCGACAGTCACATCTCGCTCGAGGTCGACGAAATGCATCGACCAATCGTCATCCTCGCCGGGCACCAGCCAGTACGGCATGATGGTTCCCTGTCCGCGCCCGCTCAGGTCGCCGCTCGCGGCGCCGACCACCTCGACCGTCGGCAGCGACGCCTCCGGCACGAAGCACGCGAGGCCGGCGTCGTATCGTAGACGGCCCTGTGCCTGGCTGAAGAGATGCACGGTCGGGTTGAAGCCGCCCGAGACACCGAGCAGGTCACACTCAACCTCTCGCGCCCTGCCGTTGCCGACGAGCGGCGCAATCACGACGCCGCTGAGGGATCCATCAGCAGACGCCCGCGTGTCGACGATCGCTTCGCCGGCCCGGACGTCGACCGTGGCTTCGAGGGTGATGGCGGCACGATGCAGGTCATTGGCGAGCGCCTGCGCGCTGTCGTTGTTCGTGAAAATCACTGCCCGCCGACCGGGCGTTACACCATAGCGATTGACGTAGGTCCGCACGGCGCCGGCGAGCATGACGCCGGGGCGATCGTTGTTGCGGAAGATCAGGGGGCGTTCGTGCGCCCCGGTCGCCAGCACCACGCGCCGGGCCCGGACCTGGTGGAGCCGTCCACCGTCCGGCCGGCGTTCCGCGATCAGAACCAGGTTCTGGTCGTAGAGCCCGAAGGCCGTCGCGCGAGTCAGCAGGCGAACGTCCGGCATCGCCGATAGCTGGCCAACGGTGTCCTTCAGCCAGTCATCCCATCCGCCGCTCAACAGCCGGCCACCCAGTTCCCCCTGTTCGTCGACCACGATGACGCGGTCCCCGCCTTGCGCGGCCGCCAGCGCCGCCGTCAACCCGGCCCGGCCGGCACCAACGACCAGCACCTCGCAGTGCGCATAGAGCTTGTCGAACCGGCCGGTATCCGGTTCGGCGCTGAGCCGACTCCTGCCGTCGAGACCAATCGCGTCGAGTCCATCGATGATTTCGACCTGGGTGGCTCGAAGCATGGGATCTGGCCCAACCTGCACCAGCGCGTTGGGTTCTTCGATCCCGGCGCTGAAGATCCCGCGCGGCCGGTGCTGCGTCACGCTGGTGCCGACGACTCGGACGTCGTTTGCCAGGAGCGCGGAGGCCAGGGTGTCGCCGGCAAAGCCGGACAGGTGCTTGCCATTAAAGGTGAACGACGTTGGTCGCGAGCGATCGAGCCGCCCGCCTGTGGCCAGGCGGCTCACGCGTGATCCCTGATCGGCTTGATCTCGTGGGTGACGGTGTCGCGGACGACGTTGAACCAGCGGCGGCACCCGGCGGTATGGACCCAGCGCTCGGCCATCGGGCCCTTCGGATTCGGGCGGATGAAGATGTATCGCGCCCAGGTTGGGTCGTCGATCGTCTCCAGGTCCTGGGGATAGGCGACCTGCGCGGCCCCGCCGTACTTGAATTCACTGTCCTCGCGATCGCCGCACCACGGGCAGGGGATGAGCATCTAGTGGGCGACCGCCGCAGCGCCGTGCTCGTCGATCAGGGCGCCCGTGGTAAAGCGTTCGAGCGCGAAGGGGGCATTGAGGGCGTGCGGCCGGCCGGTGGCGATGGTGTGCGCATAGACCCAGCCGGACGCCGGCGTCGCCTTGAAGCCGCCCGTTCCCCAGCCGCAATTGATGAAGAGGTCCTGGATCGGCGTCAACCCGAGGATTGGCGACGCATCCGGCGCGACGTCGACGATGCCCGCCCATGTCCTGAGCACATGGGCGCGGTTGAAGATCGGAAACAGCTCCACCGCCGCCGCGATTTGGTACTCGATCACATGCGGCGAGCCCCGCTGCGCGTACGAGTTGTAGGGGTCGAGCCCGGCTCCCATCACCAGCTCGCCCTTATGCGCCTGGCTGACGTAAACGTGCACCGCGTTCGACATCACGACGCAATTGAGCACCGGCTCCAGTAATTCCGACACCAGCGCCTGCAGCGGGTGGCTCTGGATTGGCAGGTCGAGACCCACCATCGCGGCGAGCACCGAGCTGTGTCCCGCGGCGCAGAGGGCGACCTTGCCTGCCGAGATCGTGCCGCGGCTGGTCCGGACGCCGACCACGCGGTCCGCTTCGAGATCGAAGCCGATGACCTCGCAGTTCTGGATCAGATCGACACCCATCTCGTCGGCCTTGCGCGCGAAGGCCCAGGCCACATAGTCGTGCTTGGCGATGCCGCCCCGGCGCTGCAGCGTTCCCCCGATGATCGGGTAGCGGACGTCGGGGGAGATGTTGACGATGGGACAGAAGGCTCTGACCTCCTCGGCGGTCAGCCATTCGGCATCGATCCCGTTCAGCCGGTTGGCATTGATGCGGCGGCGGCTCTCGCGGGCGTCGCCGATGCTATGGACCAGGTTGAGCACGCCCCGCTGGCTGAAGAGGATGTCGTAGTCGAGGTCCTCGGCCAGGCCTTCCCACAACTTGAGCGAGTGCTCGTAGATGGCGGCGCTCTCGTCCCAGAGGTAGTTGGAGCGAATGATCGTGGTGTTTCGGGCCATGTTGCCGCCCGCCAGCCAGCCTCGCTCGAGCACGGCGACGTTGCGGATCCCATGGTTCTTTGCCAGGTAGTAGGCGGTCGCCAACCCGTGGCCGCCCCCACCCACGATCACGACGTCGTAGGCGCGCTTCGGCTCCGGATTTCGCCAGAGATGGTCTGGGTGCGAAGCAGGTTCGGTCAGCATGGTTCCCGAGCCTCTATATATAAAGGTATGGACGAACCGGCCCCCGATTGGTGGCGCACCTGGTTCGGGCCCGCGTACCTCAGTCTCTACGACGACTACCTGGCGGAGCGGACCCCGATCGAGGTCGATCGGCTCGAGGTTCTGCTGGCGCTGAGGCCGCCGGCCCGGATCCTTGACCTGGCGTGTGGCCAGGGTCGCCACGGGATCGAACTCGCCCGGCGAGGCTACCAGGTCACCGGCGTGGACCTTTCGACCTACCTGCTCGACGTCGCCGCGGCCCGGGCGCGCGCGGCCAAGGTCAGGATGCGTTTCGTGCACGGCGACATGAGGGAGCCGATCCGGGGCGGGCGCTTCGACGCCGCGCTGAGCCTGTTCACGAGCTTTGGTTACTTCGTCGACGAGGCCGACGACCGGAAGGTCTTACGGTCGGTGGCGAGCATGCTGGGTCCCGAAGGCCGGCTGCTGCTCGAGGTACTGAACGGCGAGCGTGAACGCGATAACTTCGAGCCACGGCAGTGGTTCTCGGTGGGGACGACCGCCGTGATGGAGGAACGCCAGCTCGACCAGTCGGGCCGTCGCCTCGTCGTGCAGCGGACAGTCAGCACGCCTAATGCGCGCCAGACCGATGTCCACGCGATTCGCATCTACAGCGGCACGGAAGTCGACGCAGCGTTGCACGCGGCCGGCTTCGCCGACGTCCGGCTTTACGGCGACTGGAACGGCGAGCCGCTCAGCCCCAACAGCCTGCGAGTGCTGGCGGTTGGCACAATGAGCGCATGAAGTTCCTGCTCGAAGTCCTCCTGGCCATCTTCCTCCACCCGGTTGCCTTCATCCTGTGCCTGATCAACCTGGCGGGCCGCACCGATCTCAATACGGTGCAGAAGGTCATCTGGGCGCTGGTCTCCATCTTCTGGGGGGTTGGTCCGATCCTCTACATCATGGTCGGGGGCGGCGACCTCTGGTAAGAGCCCGGAAATGAGAAAGAGGCGGGAATTGTCTCCCGCCTCTCGCGTTCGTCGTTCCGGTTAGTCTTCGTCTTTCTCGGTCTTCGTCGGCGGGCAGATCGGCGCCGGCGTGATGGTGATCGTGATCGTCTCCTGGATCGTGATCACGACCGTCTGGCAGGTGATCGTCACCGTGCCCGTCGAATGGCCGTCGCCCAGGGCGGTGAGCTTGATCAAGCTGATCTCATTGAGCTCGTTCTCTTCATCCTGCGGCGTGATGACCGTCAGATGCGCGAACCGATCCTCGTCCTTGTGGATGGCGGCGATGAAGGGCGAGACGCTGCCGTGAACCTGCGTCTTCGCCTTGGCCAGTTGCGACTGGATCTTCCCAGGCGCAACCTTGGAGGCGCTGACGGTCGTGGTGACCGTCCCGTTGCAGCTCGACTCCGCGTTGGTGAGCTGCGCGATGACGTCGTCGCCCGCTTTCTTGACGGTGGCGACGAGCACGACCTTCTGCTTGGCATCGACCGGCTGGATGACCGCGACCGTTGTGGTCGTGGTCTTGTGGTCGTCGTGCGAAACGATGACGAGAGTCGTGGGGACAGCCGCGACGGCCAGTACGCTCACCGCGGTGACCGTGATGATCCGCTCGCTGATCCACGTCGTCAAAAGCGTGAACATTCCGATGAGACCTCCTTGAGGATTCGTTCCTCTGGAAAATCAAACGGGGGCGCTTCGACCCTGCATCTGCCCGGAAGGGTGGCTGTAACCGGTCTGTGGCTTCCCCGATGCGGGCCGCGATTGGACCGTGAGCGGCGAGCGACCGGTGCGCTCGAA
Organism: Candidatus Dormiibacter sp.; assembly: GCA_039922495.1. Taxonomy (GTDB): domain Bacteria; phylum Chloroflexota; class Dormibacteria; order CF-121; family CF-121; genus JALYYC01. Next base: position 17,395 of record JBDTEO010000009.1, on the reverse strand, counting down.
TACGCCGGACATTTGGTTGACGCCTAAACTGAAGCGCGTCTATACTTCTGGCCAACATGGACTTCGCATGGAAGAGGGGGTGCAATCCACGTGTCCGAAATCAAGGTCCGCGAGAACGAGACCTTCGAGAGCGCCCTTCGCCGCTTTAATAAAAAGATCAAGCAGAATGGCGTCCTCTCTGAGGTGCGTCGGCGCGAACACTACGAGAAGCCCAGCGTAAAGAAGAAAAAGAAGATCGCCGCAGCGCGTAAACGGCGGGCCCGGACGGCCTAGCTAAGCGTGGTGCCCTTGGGCTCCGCGAAGCGATTCCAACGGTGAAAGAGCGGGGTTCCGCGGCCCTCGAACGACTCCGCCGGCGCGGGCGGCTCTTTGCGCGTGACCTCCGTCTTGGTCATGCGATGGGGACCCGGCGCTGGCCGCCCTACGTCCGCTCTGCCGCGATCTCGCTGCTGATCGCCCTCTTGATCTCCCTCGTCGTCGCGCAGAACTTCCTCCCCAACCGGCTGACCCTTCGGGCGGGGGACGTGTCCTCGCAGGACGTCGTCGCGCCGCGCTCCGCCCGCTACGAAAGCCAAACCAAGCGGGACGAGGCGCGCGCGGCGGCCTCGCAACAGGTGCCGGACCAGTTCGACGGCTCCATGGCGACCCAACAGCGGCAGGCGCTGGACACGCTGGCCAGCAAGGTCGCGGACCTCCGGCAGTCCTCCTCGTCCGGTCCCGATCGGGTGGCTCGGTTGAGCCTCCTCGAGTCGCAGCTCTCCGACGCCCAGCGGCAATACCTCCTCCAGGCCGACGAAGGCACCGTCGCCGCGGTCTTCAAGAATGCCGGCGATATCCTCCAGGCGCTTGAGGCCAACGGGATCAAGCCGGACACGCTGCGGAGCGCGCAGGATACCGCTCGGACCCGGGCTGGCGCGCTGCACCTCGATTCGACCGCGTCCTCGCTGATCGCCAGTCTCGCCCGTGACTACCTGCGGGTCAACTACTTGCCAGGCGAGACCGATTCGAAACGCCAGCAGGCGAGTGACGCCGTGCCGCCGGTCTTCGTCACCGTCGGCAAGGGGCAGACCATCATCCGTTACGGCGATCTGGTCACACCGTTCCAGCTCGAGGAGGCCCAGGCGGTCGGGCTGCTCGCGCCGCAGGCCGATTGGTCGAGGATCCTCGCCACCTTCATGCTCGTCGTCATCCTCTTCGCCGTCGCGCTCGGCTACCTGATGCAATTCAAGCCCGCGATCGTCCATGATCCCCGCCAGCTCTTGACGCTCGGCGGCCTGATGCTGGTGATCCTGCTGATCGCCAAGGTGGCGGTGCCGATCGATCCCCGCGCACAGTACATCATCCCGATGGCCGCGGTGCCGATGCTCGTCGCCACGCTGATGGATACGGGTCTCGGCATCATCGTCGCCCTTGCCGTGGGCCTCCTCACGGGCATCATTGCCGACAACGTGCTCGATCTCACCCTGATCGGGTTCCTCGGGGGATCGATCGGCGCGATCTACGTCCATCGGCTGGAGCGGCTCGGGCAGTGGATCACCGCCGGGATCCTGGTGGCGGGGGCGCAGTTCGTCACCATTGTTGCCCTAGCTTCGATCGAGCGACATCAGTCCGTCGACGAGGTGCTCGGTATCGGCGCCATCGCCCTGGTCAACGGCCTGCTCGCCGCGCTGATCGCGGCCGGCTCCCTGACCTACCTTGGGGAGATCACCCGCGTAATCACGCCGATGAAGCTGCTCGAACTGATGACGCCGAACAACCCATTGCTCAAGCGGCTGATGGTGAGCGCACCCGGAACCTACAACCATTCCATCGTGGCCGCGAACCTGGCGGAGTCGGCCGCCGAAGCGGTCGGGGCGAACGCCGTGCTCGCCCGGGTCGGATGCTACTTCCATGACATCGGAAAGATCCGGCGACCGCACTTTTTCGTGGAGAATCAGGCGGACATCGGCAATATCCACGAAAACCTCTCACCGACCACCAGCTCCGACATCTTGAACGCCCATGTCACCGAGGGCGTGGAACTGTTGAAGCAATACCACTTTCCGACCGCCGTCAATGACATCGTCCAGCAACACCAGGGCACCACGGTCAAGAAGTACTTCTACCGCCAGGCGCTGGAGCAGGGCCTCGATGTGCGCGAGGATGACTTCCGGTACCCGGGCCCCAGGCCGAGGAGCAAGGAAGCCGCCATCGTCATGATGGCCGACACCGTGGAAGCCTCGACGAGAACCCTGAGGGACCGGAGCACCGAGGGCATCCGCGAGCATGTCCATCGGATGATCCAGGGCTTCACTCGCGACGGTCAGCTCGACGAGTGCGAGCTCTCCTTCCGCGATCTCAAGCTGATCGAGGACGCCTTTGCCAACATGGTGGTCAGCATCTACCACGCGCGGATCGAGTACCCGGCAACCGCGCAGGGGGAGGCGGCGACGATTGGCGCGGTCGACACGACCCTCGGCGGCCACGATGGCACCCTGGATGCCGACGACAAGACAATCCCGCTGCCACGGCCGGCGACCGGTCTCCGACCAACCAGCTGAGTTCGGTGTCGCGACGCCGTGACGCCTCGCAATGTTCGCCGTCGCGGCCCGATATAGAGATCTGATGCTCTCCAATACCGTGCTCGTGCTGGCGTATGTCGTTGCCGCCGCCGTGATCGTGCCGGCGGTCGCCTTGCTCGCCTTCGGCCGTTTGCCCTCCTTCCTGCAGGGCCGCTCGGCGCCGAGCAGCCAGACGCGAACCCGTATGGAGGCGATCGGGCTACTCCTGATTGGCTGCTTCATCCTGGCCGACGCGCTCGCAGCCGATCTCGGCCGGCGCTCCACCGTCCCGCAGGACTGGGTCCTCCTCGTGTGGATCGCCCTGGCCGCCGGCTTGATCGGGATCCGCTACCTGGCGGGCCGCGCGAGCGCAACCGGGAAGAAAACCGCCACGCCGCGCTGATCGCGGGTAGCATACTGACGTGCTCATCCAGATGAGCCGATGGGGCCCGTCGTCGCTGGCCTCCGGCGTGGATCTGGATGGCCTGACCCGGGTTCTCGAAGCGGGTGCCCAGATGCTCGAGCTTCCAGCGGAGACCGTCACGGTACTCACCCTGACCGGCGACGAACACCTGCGCGAATACAACCGCCGCTACCGTGGCCTGGACGAACCGACCGATGTCCTCGCCTTCGCCGCGCAGGAGAAACCGTCCGACCAACGGTTTCAGGCGCCCCCGGGCACCGAGCACTGGCTCGGGGACATCGTCATCTCGCTGCCGCGGGCGCGCGAGCAGGCCCGCGCCGCCAAGCACTCGATGAACGACGAGGTCCGTCTGCTGGCTGTGCACGGATTCCTCCACCTGCTCGGCCACGACCATGCGGAGCCCGAGGATGAGGCAAAGATGCAGGGCTTGACCACGCGGGTCCTGGCGCTCGCCCCATGACCCGCCGTTCCGACGCCGAATTCGAAGCCGAGCGCATCGGCGACCGAACCCGTGCCCGTCGACTCGACCTCCGCCGCACCCTCTACAGCTTCCGACATGCCGGTCGAGGGCTCGCCTGGGCCATATCCTCCCAGGCAAACCTCCGGTTTCACTTGATTGCGGCTGCCCTCGTGCTGCTGGCCGCGCTTCTCTTCCATTTCACGGCGATCGAGTTCGTTGGTCTGCTGCTCTGCTTCGCCGTGGTCATCGCCGCCGAGCTCTTCAACACTGCGCTTGAGGTGCTCATCGATTACGCGTGGCCGGAACGGCACCCGATGATTGGCCGCGCCAAGGATGTCGCGGCGGCCGCGGTGCTGATGGCCGCGGTCGGGACAGCACTTGTCGGCGTCCTCCTTTTCGCCCGGCACATCTTCCAGATCGCCTAGCGAGCGGCGGACGCCCATCCGACTCGTACACTAACGAGCATTCGACCTACGCTTTCCCCGCCTCAACCGCGCAGTCGCGGGTTCATGCAGACGGCGGCACTTCAGTATGCGGAGTTCCGTCGCTATTACATCGGGCAGGCCGTCTCGGTCGTCGGCACCTGGATGCAATCGGTGGCCGCGGCCTGGCTGGTGCTGCAGCTCTCCCACAACTCGGCCCTGGCGCTGGCGTTGTTCGGAGCCTTCAGCTACGGTCCGATCCTGATCTTCGGCCTGTATGCGGGGGCCCTCGTAGATCGCTTCGTGCATCGCGACGTGCTCCTGGCCACCCAGGTCATTTCGGCGGTGGGCGCCGCGGTCTACGCGGTGCTAACCATGACCCATCTGATCAACCTGCCGCTGCTCTACCTGATCGCCGCGTTACTGGGCATCAACCAGGCGCTGTACTTCCCGGCCCGGCAGGCCACGGTCCTGGAGATGGTCGGCCGCAGCGAACTCGCCAGTGCGGTCGCCTTGAATGCGACCGCGTTCAACCTCGCCCGGATCATCGGGCCCGCGATCGGGGGCCTCGCGATCGCCGCCTACGGGGTGGCGGCCTGCTTCTGGCTCAACGCCGCCAGCTACCTCGGGGTGGTGGCCGCCCTGTACACGATCCGTCGCCGGCCACTGCCGGCGGGACCGCCGCAGCGAGCCCTGACCCTGATGGCAGAGGCGCTGCGACATGTCAGGCGAGCGCCGACCCTGATCGGTCTCTTCACCCTGCTCATCGTCGCCGGAACCTTCGGGGCGAATTTCAACCTTGTCCTGCCGCTCTTTACCCGGGTGGTCCTGCACGCGAACGCGGACACGCTCGGGTACCTCTTCGCCGCCCAGGGCATCGGGTCGCTGATTGGTGCCCTGACGATGACCGTCGCCGGCGCCTACCTCCTCGATCCACGACGCATCGTCCTCGGCGCCCTGCTGTTCGGCGTCATGGAGCTGCTCTTCCTGACCGGGCCGGGGTTCAGCAGGTCGGTCCTCCTGCTGGTCGTCATCGGATGGGCCTTCGCCGTCTACACGATTGGGACGAACACCTACATCCAGGTCCGGTCGCCTGACCGCATGCAGGGGCGCATGGTGAGCCTCTACTCGATGCTGTTCGTCGGTGTCACGCCGCTCGGTAACTTCTTCGCCGGCGCGGTGGCCCATGTCTGGGGTACGGCGGCGGCAGTCTGGTTGGGCGGCGCGCTGACGGCGATCGCGGCCGTTGCCGTCTTCCTCTACCTGACCGTCAGCCGGCGCGTCGTCGGTTAGCCGTTGTTGATGTCGGTCATCGCCCGCTCGAGCCCGAGATCGGTGAGCCGTTCGACGGCATCGGCAGCGCGGTGCACGATGTCGGGAACTTGCTCGCGTTCCGCCTGGGTGAATGGCCCGAGCACGTAGTCGACGCCATTGCCGACCGGGCGGCCGACCCCGACGCGCAGGCGGATGAAGTCTTTGACCCCGAAGGATTCGATCAGCGAATCGAGGCCGTGATTGCCTGCCGAGCTGCCGCCCTTCTTCAGCCGAATCCGTCCAAAGGGGAGATCCAGTTCGTCATGGATGACCACCAGCCGCGTGAGCCCGACGTCGTACTTTGCCCGCAGCGCCTTGGCGGCCAGGCCCGACAGGTTCATCATCGTTTGCGGTTTCGCCAGGATCAGCTCCCGATCGTCGTGGCGCATCCGGCCAACCAGGGATTTGGCGGCGCGCTCGACGACGCGGACATGGTGGCGCCTGGCCAGCTCATCGATGACCAAAAAGCCGGCGTTGTGGCGTGACTGCTCGTACTCACGGCCCGGGTTCCCCAAGCCGATGATGAGCCAGCGATCCGACGCCGGTGGCTGAGACGGCTTACGGCGAAACATCGCGAGTAGCGTAGCCAATGGGGCCCGATGGCGACCGGCCATAAGCTAACGCCGTGACCACCGTTGGGGTGAGCTTCACCCGCTGGCGCGCGGAATCGCTCGGTCTCGATTACCAGCGGAGCTTCCGCCGGATCCGCGGGATGGGCTTCGACCTGGTCCGCCTGTCCGCATCCTGGCGCGAGATCGAGGAGTTCGGCTACCAGCACCTCGACTGGTTGATGGCGGAGGCCGAGCGCACCGGCCAGCGCGTCCTGCTCACGGTCGGCATGAAGGCGCTGGGCTGGCCAGAGTTCTACCTGCCGCAACGGCTGGTGCCGGATGCGCCGTTCGGCAGCGATCTCGCTCGCGGGCCGCTTGTCGCAACGACGCTGGCGTTCGTTCGGGACGTCGTGCTTCGCTATCGCGTCAGGACTTGCCTGACCGCCTGGCAGATCGAAAACGAGCCCTTCAATCGCTCGGGCCCCCAGGGCTGGTGGATTGGCCGGCGAATGGTTGCCGCCGAGGCTCGGTTGGTGCGGTCGCTCGATCCGCGGCCGGTCGCGGTGACGGCCTTTGCCCATTTCAACGACGGCATGGATCGCGCGTCGAGCCGGTTCCAATCGAAATGGAGGCGGCGTCTCGGCCTCGATCTGCCGGCGGAACGCGAGGCGCTCGCCACCTTGCGGCGCGATGACATCCTCGGCCTCGATGTTTACCGGGCCATCGGTTGGTCGCGGACCGCAGAGCAGCCGGAGGTGGCCCGCGCGGAGGACGACCAGCTCGATCACGTGCGCGCCTGGCGGCGGATCACCCGGAACCAGGGCAAGCGGCTGTGGATCACGGAAGCCCAGGCGGAGCCATGGGAGGCGTCCGCGCGGACCCGCGACAATCCCTTGAGCGTGCGGCCAGCCGACATGGTCGACCTGGCCACCCAATTGACGGCCCTGGAAGTCGAGGCGTTGATCCTCTGGGGTGGCGAGTACTGGGTCTGGCGGGAGCAGTCTGGTGACACGCGCTGGACCGCGAGTGCGTTGAGGGTCCTAAAAAGCGTGCTGATAAGCTAACGATCAGACGCCCCGGCTCGCTGCCGCGGGCGCATTTTTGCATGGCTGCCGATGGCTGATACGCTGCTCGACCTGCTCGACCGCCTCCCGGCACGCAGCCGGCTCGAGGCATGGTGGAGCACGCCCTCGACCTCGTTGCAGGCCCACGGGCTGCCATCGAGTGCCCTCCCGGTCTTTGCCCCGTGGCTGGCGCGCCGCGCCGGCCGCCCCGTGCTGGTCCTGGTCGCCGACCCCGAGGCGGCGTTCTCCGAAATGGGCGCGTGGTTCGGCGAGGGGATGCGCGCGGTGGTCTTTCCCGCGGTAGAGACGCTGCCCTTCGACCGGCTCGCACCCGACGAAGAGACGGTCCGGCGCCGCCTCGAGGCGATCGATGCCCTGGCGTCGAAGGAACCAGTCGTCTGCTTCAGTTCGTGGACAGCGATGACGCGGCCGACCCTGAAGTCCGAGGACCTCCAGGGTTGGAGCTTCAACCTCAAGCCGGGGGAGCGCTACCGCCTCGACGACGTGATCCAGAAACTGTCGACGCTGGGCTACCGCCGGGAGCCACTGGTCCAGGCGCGAGGCGAGTTCAGCCTTCGGGGTGGGATCCTCGACGCCTATCCACCCGACCGGCGCCGCCCCTGGCGCGCGGAGTTCTTTGGCGACGAGCTGGAGTCGCTGCGCGAGTTCGAGGTCGAGAGCCAGGGCTCGGTCGGCAGCGTGCTTTCCGCCCGCATCCTTCCGGCCGCGGAGGTCATCCTGACCGCCGGCGCGATGACGGCGGCGGAAGAGAGCCTGTCCGACCTGGACTTCAGTCGGTGCCTGCCCGAAGTTCGGGACGATTGGCTCGGGGACATCGAACGGCTTCGTGCGGGCGCATACTTCGACGGCATCGAGGGCTTCCAGTCTTACCTCGAGCCATCACAGCCGACGCTGCTCGACCATCTCCCCTCCGAGGCCCTGATCCTGGCTATCGATGCCCGGCGCAACCTCGCGCAGGCAATCCAACGTGAGCAGGAGTTGCACGACCTGGTCGCCGTCGAGGTGGACCGGGGCGAGCTGCCCGCCAGGCTGCGGACAGGCCTGGTTCCGGTCACGACCCTGCAAGAGCGCGGTGCCGGCTGGCGAACACTCGAGGTCGTCCATGGGGAGGTCGACGATTCCCTCGACCTCGGCTTCGAGCCGATGGATGCGTACGCCGGACGCATGGACGCGCTCGCTGAGCGGATCCGAACGGCCACGCGATCCAAGCAACGGATCTTGATCGTCAGCCAGCAGGAGGCACGCCTTCGCGAGCTCCTCGAGGATCGGGACGTGTACCCGGCCGCTGGACTGCTCACCTGGTCGCACACTGCCCTGACGCCCGGCCTGATCGTGCTGGGCAGTCAGCCGGTTGCCCAGGGGTTCCGGGTCCCATCCGCCGAGCTGGATGTCTACGGGGACACGGACATCTTCGGCGGCCTACGGCAGCGGGTGCGTCGCGGTGTCGTCCGCGCCCGGTCCGCCACCTGGAAGCTCGAGTTCGAGCCCGGTGATCTGATCGTGCATATCGACCATGGCATCGGTCGCTTCGTCGGGATGCGACTGATGGGAGACGGCGGACAGGAGCGCGAGTACATGCAGCTCGAGTACGCCGAGGGGGACAAGCTCTACGTCCCGGTCGAGCACCTGGAGCGCGTCCAGAAATACGTGGGCGGGGGCGATGCCGCTCCCCGGCTGCAGCGCCTGGGTTCGGGGGAATGGGATCGCGCGAAGAAGAAGGTTCGGGAATCGGTCGAGGAAGTGGCCAAGGATCTTCTCGACCTGTACTCGAAGCGCCAGCTGGTCGAAGGCCACGCCTACTCGCCGGATGGACCCTGGCAGCACGAGCTCGAAGAGTCGTTTCCCTACGACGAAACCCCCGACCAGGTCCGCGTCATGGCCGAGATCAAGGCGGACATGGAGGACTCGCGGCCGATGGACCGCCTACTCGCGGGCGACGTCGGCTTCGGCAAGACCGAGCTCGCCGTCCGCGCCGCCTTCAAGGCGGTGACCGATTCCAAGCAGGTGGCCGTGCTCGTGCCCACGACGGTCCTCGCCCAACAGCACTTCCTGACGTTCAGCGAGCGCTTTCGGCCTTTCCCGGTCAAGGTCGATATGCTGTCCCGTTTTCGCAGTGACGCCGAGGCCCGCGACGTCTTGCGCCGGCTGCAAACCGGTGAGATCGACGTCGTCATCGGCACCCATCGCCTGCTGCAGAAGGATGTCCAGTTTCGTGATCTCGGCCTCGTCGTTCTCGATGAGGAGCAGCGCTTCGGGGTCATGCAGAAGGAAAAGCTGAAGCAGCTCCGCGCGTCAGTCGACGTCCTCTCCCTCTCGGCGACGCCGATCCCGCGCACCTTGCACATGGCGCTCGCGGGGATCCGCGACCTATCGGTGATCCAGACCCCGCCGGAGGAGCGGCTCCCGATCAAGACCTTTGTGACCGCCGACGAGGACGACCTGATCAAGGAAGTCATCCAGCGTGAGCTGCAGCGCGGCGGCCAGGTCTTTTACGTCTATAACCGGGTGCAGTCGATCCGCAAGGCCGAGGAGCGAATCAAGCGGTTGGTGCCGCACGCGCGCGTGCTGGTCGGGCATGGCCAGATGCCGGAGACCACCCTGGCTGACGTGATGGTGAAGTTCATCAACGCGGAGGCGGATGTTCTGGTCTGTTCGACGATCATCGAGTCGGGCCTCGACATCGCGAATGCCAACACCATCGTCGTCGTGGACGCGCATCGGATGGGGCTGGCCCAGCTCTACCAGCTCCGCGGTCGGGTCGGCCGGGCCGGCCAGCGCGCCTATGCGTACTTCCTCTACAACCCGACGCGATCCTTCAGCGAGAACGCCGACAAGCGCCTCGACGTCATCTCGGAGCTCCATGACCTGGGGTCCGGGTTCAAGCTGGCCCTCAAGGACCTTGAAATTCGAGGGGCCGGCAACCTCCTGGGGACCGCGCAGCACGGGGCCATCGCCGCCGTCGGCCTGGAACTCTACAACGCGATGCTCCGGCAGGCGGTCGAGGCGGAGAAGAGCGGGCAGGTCGTCGAGCTCCCGACCGGCCTCAGCCTTGACCTCCCGATCGAGCACTTCCTCCCGCGCGAGTACGTTCCCGACGAGAAGTTGCGACTTCAGGTCTACCAGGACCTGGCCGCGGTCGAGGACGAGGATGGGCTGGAGGCCGCCGAGCGCAACCTCGCCGATCGATTTGGCAAGCCACCGACCGCGGTCCGCAACCTCATCTATGCGCTGCGGGTGAAGACCCTCGCTCAGCTGGCGCGGCTGAGCGCGATCGAGACCGATGGCGAATGGCTGGTGCTGCGACTGCCGGCCGATTGGGCCGGTGACCCGCGCCGGCTCGAGGCCCAGTTCCGGTCGATCCTCCACGTCCGCTTCGGCAAGGTTCGGCTTTCGATGCGGCAGGCGGGGCCCCAGTGGAAGGAACGGCTTGTCGAGGTGCTGGGCGAAATCGAACGCCTCGGACAGGTCGCCGTCGCCGTCTAGCACCGGTACACTACGGCCAGCCGGCATCAGACTGCGGAGGGACGTTTGACGGGAAAGGAATTCAAGACGTTTCTGCTACGCGGGAACATGGTCGATCTGGCCGTCGCGGTGGTCGTCGGCGCCGCCTTCGGCGCGGTGATCGCCGCGCTCGTCAAGGACCTCATCACGCCCATGATTGCCGCACTGGTCGGGAGTCCCGATTTTTCCGGCCTGACTTTCACGATCAACCGAAGCATCTTTCGCTATGGCGACTTCCTCAACACCGTGATCGCCTTTGCGCTGGTGTCGGCAGCGGTCTTCTTCTTCGTGGTGGTGCCGGTCAACCGGCTGCTGGCGCGATCCCGCCGCGAACCTCCGCCCGATCCGACCACCCGCAAGTGTGCCGAGTGCCTGAGCGAAATCCCGGTGGGGGCGCGCCGGTGCGCCTTTTGTACGTCGCCCGTGCCGGCGTGAGCCGCCAGGTCTACACCACCGGCCGCCGCCTGGAGCGGGTCGTCGGCTATGCGCGGGCGGTGCGGGTTGGCCCGGTGATCGAGATCGCGGGCTGCGCGCCAACCGCTGCGGACGGCTCAACCGTGGGTGGCAGCAGCGCCTACGAGCAGACGCGCCAGTGCCTGCGCGTGATTGCCGAAGCCCTGGCCGGGGTTGGCGCCGGCCTCGAGGATGTCACGCGGACTCGCATCTTCACCACCGTCCCCCGTCGCTGGCGCGAAATCGGCCGCGCGCACGCGGAAGTCTTCTCCGCCATCAAGCCCGTCACCGCCCTGATCGGGGTGCGGGGATTTCTCGATCCGGCCTGGCTGGTGGAGATCGAGGCGAGCGCCTATCGTATCGACTGACCAGTCGACGCGCACCGCGCTCTGGGGGATCATCGCGGCGGTCTTCATCGTCGGCACCGGTGTCGGCTCCGTGCTGCCGGTGCTGCCCCTGTTCCTGCGCGAGCGCGGCGGGTCCTACACCGTGGTCGGCATTGTGGTGGGGGCCAACCTGGTCGCGCAATTCCTTGGTCAGTATCCGGCGGGCTGGCTGTCCGACCGCGTCGGTCGACGGCCGCTGATGGTCGGGGGACTGATCTTCGCCGGCGCCGCGGTTGCCGCCTTTGCTTTGCCGCTTGCTATTCCCTGGTTGATCGCCCTGCGCTTCCTGCAGGGACTCGGCGCCGCGGCCTTTCGCCCGGGTTCGCGGGCGGTGGTCGCCGACCTGGTTCCCGCGGCCGAGCGCGGCATCGCCTACGGTTGGCTTGCCGGCGCCGACCTTTCCGGCCTGATCGTCGGCCCGGCGCTCGGCGGGGTGCTGGCGGTCTTCGGCCGGCGCACGGTCTTCGAGGTGACCGGCCTGGCCTTGCTGCTCGCTGCTGTCGTTGTTGCCCTGGCCCTGAACTCCTGGCAGGCGTCGGCGGCCGCGGCCGCGCCGCGAGTCCAAACGCCGGCGGTTGTCCGCGCCGGAGCGGCGGCTGTCCGGGGCCTGGCCATGTTGTCGATGGGGATCGGCTTCATCTATGGCGTCTATAACGTCGTCTGGAGCCTGTACATGAAGGCGCTGGGTGCGAGCGACTGGGTCGTCGGCCTGTCCTTCACGCTCTTCGCCCTCCCGCTCGTGCTGACGGCGCCGCTCGCGGGGTGGGCATCGGACCGGCTCGATCGCCGCTGGCTTGCCGTCGGCGGCACGGCGACGACCGCCCTGCTCGCGCCCATCTATCCCTTTCTCACCAACATTCCGGCGGTGATCGGTGTGGGGATCGTCGAGGGCAGCAGCGCCGCCTTTGCCGAGCCATCGATCAACGCCTTTCTGATGGGCGCCGTGCCCGCGGACCAGCGTGGTCGCGCGCTGGGGAAGGTCGGATCAGCCGAGGCGGCAGCGAAAGCGGCCGGGGCATTGATCGGCGGGACCCTCTTCGGGGTGGGGCTCTGGCTCCCGTTCCTTCTCTCAAGCGTCGTCGGCCTGGCGCTGATCGGGCTCGGCTTGCCCTGGTTACGGGTCGCCGGCAGGGACGTTTCCGTCGTTCACCCGGTAGCCGCGGTCGCGGATGGCTGACGATCTCGAGCGCCTGGCCGAGTTGATCGCGGTGGTGCATCGCCTCCGCTCGCCCGACGGCTGTCCCTGGGATCGTGAGCAGACGCACCGTTCGCTGCGGTCGAGCATGCTGGAGGAGGCGCACGAGGTGCTGGAGGCGATCGATGAGGGTTCGATGCCGAAGCTCAAGGGCGAGTTGGGCGATGTCTTGCTCCAGGTCCTGATGCAGGCCGAGATCGCCGAAGAGCAGCGCGAATTTACCCTCGGTGAGGTTGCGGACGCCGTCCGGGAGAAGCTCGTCCGCCGACATCCGCACGTCTTCGGGGACACGAGAGTAGCAGGCTCCGAGGAGGTGCTCCGCAACTGGGATGCGCTCAAGGCGGCCGAGTATGGACGCGAATCCGCCCTCGATGGCGTCCAGCGATCGCTTCCGGCATTGCAATGGGCCTGGTCAATCCAGCGGCGGGCGGCCAACGTGGGCTTCGACTGGCGCGATGTCGACGGGGCCCTGGACAAGGTCCGCGAGGAGCTGGATGAATTGCGCCAGGCGGCGACACCCCAGGCGCGCGAGGACGAATTCGGCGATCTGCTCTTCACGCTGGTCAACGTGGCGAGGAAGATCGGCATCAACCCGGAGGACGCTCTACGGGGGACGACCGCCCGATTTGAGGCCCGGTTCCGGCAGATGGAGGCGGCGGTCCGGGCGGAGGGACGGCGACTGGGCGAGCTCCCGATCGAGGAGCTGGACCGGTACTGGGAGACCGCCAAGCAGGGGGAGAAAGGATGACTTATGAGTTGACCGCCTTGCCAAGTGCCCGGGTGGGTCCCTATAATCCAGTCCGTTTTCGGGCCGGCTTGAATATCCAACGATCTCAGCACACGCTTTGAGCACTTCAGAACCAAAAGCCTCCCGCGCGAAGGTCCATCTGGCCGCGCCCGATCGCTTGATCTGGATCGTGGTGGGGGCCATCGTTGTTTGGGGATTGTGGGCCTTTGGCTCGGAGTTGATGCTGAATTTGCGTTTGAACCACGAGGTGCAGGCCCTGAAGGCCGGGAACGCCCAGCTGGCCACCCTCAATGCGGAGACGGCCAGGCAGCTGTCGGTCGCCACCTCGCCGGACGCGATGGAAGAAGCGGCCCGCAAGGAGGGCTTTACCCGGGCGGGTGAGCAGGTTTATGTCATCGTTAAGCCTAGCCCTGCTCCGAGTCAGCCGGCGCCGGACCTGAGTGTGGGAGCGCGTGCGAGCAAGCAGGTTGGCGGCGTGGTGGGGGCGGTCCAGAATTGGTGGAGCAATCTATGGCACTAGGAGGGTCCGCGGGCTAGGTGGCAGTCACGCCAGGAACGGTGGTGGAAGGGACCGTCGTGGGCATCACGAATTTCGGGGCATTCGTGCAGATCGAAGGAGCGGGGACCGGGTTGGTGCACATATCGGAGATCGCGAACGAGTACGTCCGCGACGTGAACAACCACCTCAAGATGAACGAGAAGATCAAGGTCAAGGTCCTCAACGTGGACTCGACCAACGGCAAGATGGATCTCTCGCTCAAGCAGGCGGTGGTGGCCGCGGACGGGGCCACGGGGGCAGCCCCGATGGGCCCGCCCGTCTTACCCCGGTCGTACCGGCGCGGCGGCCGGAGCAAGCGGGAGCTTCCTGAGGGGGCGGATCCGGTGTTCGAGGAGAAGCTCTCCAAGTTCATGAAGAGCAGCGAGGAGCGGCTGCTCGACATCAAGCGCAACATTGAAGCCAAGCGAGGCGGCCGCTTCAAATAAGGCCGGGGCGGCGTCGCTTGACGGGGGGAACTGGCCGCGCCTAGAATGACCCTCTCGCCTCAGTGGAGGCTGCGTGCGGCGTGGAGCAGTGGAAGCTCGTTGGGCTCATAACCCAAAGGTCGGCAGTTCGAATCTGCCCGCCGCAACCAAATCAATCAAGAGAGGAGTCCCGGCGGGCTCTTCTTTTTTGCCTAGCGGGCGGTCAGCACCGCCCACTCCGAGCGCTGGCGCATCAGTACCTCGCGATCGCGGGCGAGCAGCTCCTCCAGGCGCTGGAGTCCCAGGCGATATTCCAGCGGCGGCAGCATCGTGAGGGTCGAGATGTAGCGGCCCCGCACCCGATCGACCACCTCGGCGAGCGGCATCACCCGCTCCTCGGCCTGGATCTCCACTCGCACCTGCCCGAACCCGGCGCGGGCGAGCTCCCGCTCCAGCATCGGCACCTCGGCGAAGCGCGGCAGATCGATCGTGGGAATGCTGGGAAAATAGTCGTTGAGATAAAAGCGCCGAACGTGCTCCGGCGTGAAGGTCCAGAGACTCAGCTGCCCGCCCGGTTCCAGGATCCGTCGTACCTCGCGAAAGGCCGCCCCGCGCCGGCGCAGCAGGTGCACCACCATCACCATAACGGCCAGCCTCGCTTCGCTCGCGGCCAGCGGTAGCCGGTACGCCGTGCCCCGGCGCCAGTCGACCCGCTCGGATCCCTCTTTTGCCCGGGCGACCTTGAGCATCCGCTCCTCAGGATCGACCCCGACGACCGGGCCCGGGGTGAGGGCGGCGAGGGGAAGCGTGATCCGGCCGGTGCCGCAACCGATGTCGACGAGGAGGTCGTCGGATCCAATCCCGGCGTCCGCCAGCATATCGGTGAGCCGGCCGCGATCACCCGGCGAGAGCGGGCGCAAGGCGTCGTATCGCGGCGCAATTTCGGCGAACGAGGGCGACATCCTTGCTAAACTAACCGATGCTCTACGGCGGAGTAGCTCAGTGGTAGAGCAACCGGCCCATACCCGGTATGTCGCAAGTTCGATCCTTGCCTCCGCCACTTTGCCAGTGATGCTCCACCGTCGTGTCGCCGCGGTGATCCGCAAGCACCAGGTCTTCCAGCCCGGCGAACGCGTGCTGGTCGCGGTTTCCGGCGGCCCCGATTCGGTCGCGCTGCTGTCAACGCTCCGCGAGTTGCTGGCATCGACGCCCTTGCATCTCTCGGTTGGTCACTTCGATCATGGCTGGAGGGCCGAGAGTCAAGCCGACGCCCGCTTCGTCGAGGAGCTGGCCGGCACCTGGGGCTTTGGCTTCGTGACGGCCCGCGCCGGATCCGGTCTGGCGCGCACCGAGGCGGCGGCTCGCGAGGCGCGCTATGCCTTCCTGCGCGATGCCGCAGCCAATCTGGGCTGCACCGCGATCGCGCTCGGCCACACGCGTGACGATCAGGTTGAGACCCTGCTTCTCCACCTGCTGCGCGGCAGCGGCTCACGAGGGCTCGCCGGCATGCGCTACCGATCCGGCGACCTCGCCCGTCCCCTGCTCGACATCGAGCGTTCGGCGATCGAACGCTACCTGGCCGGCCTCGGGTTGACACCGCGCCGCGACGCGAGCAATGACGACGCGCGATTCGCGCGCAACCGCCTGCGCCAGGTCGTGATGCCCGCCATCGATGCCTTCAGCCCGTCGGCACGGCGCTTGCTGGCGCAAACCGCCGCTATCCTCGCGGACGAGGACCGGCTGCTCGAGGCGCAGGTCGACCTGCTGGCGGTGAGCGTCGTTGACGATGACCAGGCCTTTCGTGCGCTCCCCCCCGCGATCCAGCGGCGGCGCCTTCGCCGTGGACATGGAGACGAGACCTTCGCGGAAACTGAGGCACGCCGCGAGGACGGCCCGCTGGCCGCGCGGCCATCCGCAGCTCCACCGCAGCTCCTCATCTCGACCTGCACCTGCGACCCCGTGCGGTTCACGGCACGGGATCCGATTGGACATCTCGACGCCGACCTGGTCCGCATGCCCTTGAGCATCGAGCGGCGCAAACCTGGCGCCCGGATGCGACCACTGGGGATGGCCGGGAACAAACGACTGCAGGACATCCTGGTTGATGCTCGCGTGCCACGGCACCTGCGTGATTTCGTTCCGATCGTCTGCGATCGCGAGGAGATCGTCTGGATTCCGTCCTTAACGGTCGCGGACGGGAAGCGGGTTACGGCAAAAACCCGCCGTCAGCTGCATCTCGAAATCACCCCGCGCTGATCTCGTTCGACTTCGAATTCGCAGGAAGGAATTCGAAAAATCCGGTGTTACAATGAGCGGCGCCATGAAAGGCGGACGCAACCGCAATATTTTCTATTTCATCGTGCTTGCGGGGCTGCTTGCCATCATCTGGGCCAGCTACCGGAGCTTCAACAATATTGCCGCGCCAACCGACAAGTCCACCTACGACCTGATCCAGGCCGCCGATCAACACAAGATCGCCAAGGCGGTTATCAAGGGCAATGGCACCGAAGTCGACTGGACTGACACGAGCGGCCAGCAGTTCAAGACCATCTTCCGCGACACATACCAGATCGAGGCCAAGCTCATCGAGGACAACGTTCCTTTCAGCACCGAGTCGCCGAGCTCCTCGAACGTGCTCCTCTCGGTCATCCTTCCCAACGTCATCCTCTTCCTCGTCATCGGCGGATTCATGTGGTACATGCTCCGCCAATCGCAGAGCGGCAATAACCAGGCGATCTCCTTTGGTCGCAGCCGGGCGCGGCTCCTCACCGGCGACAAGCCCGCGGTCACCTTCAATGACGTCGCGGGCGTTGAGGAGGCCAAGCAAGAGCTCACGGAAATTGTCGAATTCCTGAAGTTCCCGGAAAAATTCACCGCGCTCGGCGCGCGGATTCCAAAGGGCGTGCTCATGGTGGGGCCGCCCGGCACCGGCAAGACGTTGCTCTCCAAGGCGGTCGCCGGTGAAGCCGGCGTGCCCTTCTTCAGCATCTCGGGCTCGGAGTTCGTGGAGATGTTCGTCGGCGTTGGCGCGTCGCGCGTTCGCGACCTGTTCGACCAGGCGAAGAAGAACTCGCCCTGCATCGTCTTCGTCGATGAGATCGATGCCGTCGGACGCCAGCGCGGGGCCGGGCTCGGTGGTGGCCATGATGAGCGCGAGCAAACGCTCAACCAGTTGCTGGTGGAGATGGACGGCTTCGATCCGCGCCTGGCGGTGGTGGTAATCGCCGCCACCAACCGCCCCGATGTACTGGACCCGGCCTTGCTGCGCCCCGGCCGCTTTGATCGCATGGTGACGCTGGACCGGCCGGATCGCAACGCCCGCGAGGCCATCCTCAGGATTCACACGCGCAAGG
>JBDTEO010000008.1:0-48649 GCA_039922495.1 Candidatus Dormiibacter sp. | reverse complement strand
ACTGGTGCCGCCGGCGCTGCGCGATCCGATGCGCACCACCAGCTACGGCACCGGGGAGTTGATACGCGACGCGCTCGACGCCGGCGCGCGCCGCTTCGTGCTGGGCATCGGCGGCAGCGCCACCAACGACGGCGGCGCCGGCTTGGCCCAAGCCCTTGGGTATCACTTGCTCGATCCACGTGGCCTCGAGCTTCCGCCAGGGGGCCTTGCCCTCGCGCAGCTGGCGCGCATCCACGTCGGCGGGGTTCACGGGGACTGGAGCGCGGCCGAGGTCGAGGTCGCGACCGATGTCACCAACCCGCTCACCGGTCCGACCGGCGCGAGTGCGGTCTATGGCCCGCAGAAAGGCGCCTCCCCGGCGCAGGTCGAGCAACTGGATTCGGCCCTCAGCCACCTGGCCGCGATCATCCGCCGCGATCTCGGCGTCGATGTCGACAACCTTCCCGGCGGGGGCGCCGCGGGCGGCCTGGGCGCCGGCCTGGTGGCCTTCGCGCAAGCCCAGCTGCGTCCCGGGGCCGAACTGGTGATGCACGCCCTCCAACTCGACACCCGGCTGGCGGGGGCCGACCTGATCCTCACCGGGGAGGGACGCCTCGACGGGCAGACGGCCCGCTTCGGCAAGGGGCCGGCGGCGGTGGCCCGGCACGCCCGCCGCCTCGGCATCCGGGTGGTCGGCATCGGTGGGCAGCTTGCGGAGGCAGCGGAGCTGGAGGCGCTCTTCGACGGGATCGAGGCCTCGACCCCGCCCGGCATGACCCTGGAAGAGGCGTTGGCGCAGGCGCGCCCCCTGCTGGTCGCGGCGACCACCCGGGTCGTCCGCCGACTTGGCGACGGCTGAGGCTTAGTGCTTGCGGAAGCCGCCCTGGAGCCGACCGTCCATGAACGAAATCTTCGGGTGACGCACCTTGGAGGTCAACCGGCGGGCGCTGACATCGCTGTTGAGCGGCACCACGACGTCGTTGCGCTGTAGGTGTGGCGGGTTCGGATAGTGCTCGGCGCAGGCCGCACACTGGTCGAGGTGCTGGGCCACCATCTTGCGCTGCTCGCGCCTGAGTGTCCCGGGTGGGAAGTTGTCGAGCAGGTAGGCGATCGTCGGACAGCGTGATTCCTCGGTCTGCGCCTTGCCCTCCATGAAGAGAAATTCCTCCTTGAAGCGGCGCCGGGCTCGGTGGAGGAGCGTTTCGACCGCGCTCTCCGAGACGTTCATCTTGCGCGCGATGTTGGCGTAACTGAGGCCCTGGAGCTCACGCAGCGTCAGCACCAGCCGGTACTTGTCCGGGAGCCGGCGGGCCACCGACCAGACGGCGTCGCGCAGCTCGCTGATCTCAAGCGCCACCTCGGGGCTCTTGCGGGCGTCCCCGTCGGGAACCTGGAGGACCGCCTCCTCGTTCTCCTCGTCATCGATCTCCTGGGCTTCGGGGAACTTCTTGCGGCGGCGCAGCTCGTCGTAGCAGAGGTTGGTCGCGATCCGGTGGATCCAGGCGGAAAAGTTGAAGCTGTCATTGATCCGGTGGATGGTCCGGAGGATCTGGAAAAAGGTCTCCTGGGTCAGGTCTTCGGCCAGCTGGCGATCTCGGAGAAGCCTGAAGGTCAGGCCGTAGATGGCCTTGTGATACCGCTTGAAAAGGGTGTCGAAGGCGGCCACATCGCCCGCCAGATAGTCTTTGATGAGGTCGAGATCCGAGGGGCCTTTGGCTGCTCGCGTCGTGATTCTAGTTCCACCCCGGACTCGGCAAAATCGATTGTCGCTGGGTTCTTCCAACCGAGTCGCCGGCGCATCATAGCACCCGTTCTTGCGGCACTTCCACCACTCCGAGGGGTAATTTCCAGCTTTGTCACAAGGCCGCGATTTTTCCGCAAGTCCGCTGGAATGGCCCCGTTATAATGCCGCTGACGTCAACCTCATAAGGGGTATCTTCCTTGCCACCTTCCAGCCCCCGCAAAGACGCGACCGTCACCATCCGCTTCCTCGATGACGAGATCATGGAAGGCCGGGCGGGAACGATCAACCTGGATGAACCGAATATCGACCTGGAGTTCCCGGAGTCGAGTAACAACGAGCGGGCGCTGATCCCGCTCCCCTCGATCAAGCGGATCACGATCACGGCGGCGAAGCCCACCGCGGCGGAGCGCGAGCGGGGCGGAAAGAAGGTGGCGATCCGCTTTGCCGACGGGGAGGTCCTCAAGGGCTATCTGGACGGCGCCCTCGAGCACGCCCGGCACGGGATCACCATGCGCCTGCTCAACGTCGAACGCGACCACATCGAGACGCTGGGCGTCCCCTACACGGCGGTCAAAGCGCTCTTTTACCTCAAATCCTGGGACGCCAGGCCGATCGAGTTCGACGGCGTCGACGATCTCCATCTGAACAAGCGGCTCTCGTCCCCTCTCGTTGACCTGGTTTCCGACATGGGCCAGCTGGAGAAGCTCCGCCAGCGCGGGGCGATCACCGAGAGTGAATTTCAGCGAAAGCGCCGCAAGATCCTCGATACGATCTAGGCTCGCCGCCGTCGCCTTGACGCTGCTGCCCCTGCTGGCCGGCTGCAGCAGCCCGCCCTCCGCCGCGGCGGTACCCTCGGAGAGCGCTCGGGCGCTTCCGGCCGGCACCTACCATCCCGAGCCGGCCAGGCGCGAAGGCGGGAGTCTCCGGATTGGCGACTGGGAGAGCCCGACCAATTTCGCCCCCTATTTCAATGACGAGGTCCCGGCCAGGGAGATCGATTCGCTGCTGTACGCCGGGCTGATACTTCGCGATCACCAGCTGCGGCCGGTCGCGGACCTGGCGCTCCGGGTGCCGAGCCTCGGCAACGGTGACGTGACGTGGGACCGGACCGCCCAGCGGATGGCGGTGACCTACAACCTGCGCCCCGGGTTGCGCTGGTCCGACGGCCAGCCGCTTACCGCTGCGGACGTCGCCTTCACCTGGCACACCATCGCCAACCCGCAGACCCAGGGGGTGCTGGCCTCGGACGACTACCGCGCGATCGCCAGCATCGAGGTCCGCGATCCACTCCGATTCACGGTGCATTTCAGCCGGATCGTTCCCGGCTACTTGGATCTGTTTCCGGCGATCCTTCCGGAGCATCGCCTGGCGACCATCCCGGTCGATCGCCTTCCCCAGGACGCTTTCTTTTCCCGGCCCGATGTGGTCAGCGGACCATACAAGATCGCCGATCTCATCGCCGACGACCACATCACCCTGGTACGAAACGACGCCTGGTCGCAAGGACGCGCCGGTCGCCGTCCCCACCTCGACAGCATCCTGTTCCGCATCTATCCCGAGGTTGGGCAGTTGCTGGCAGGAGCACGCGTCGGCCAGGTCGACATGGCGCTTGAGATCCCCGACGATCAGCTGGGCGCCCTGTCGAACCCCGGGTCCATGACCGTGGACCGTCAGGCCGCGCTCGCCTACTGGCAGGTCACCTTCAACCAGGCCGACCCCAATCCCCAAACCGGGCAATCACCGCCCTGGAAAAACGACCCCGTGGTCCTGCAGGCGCTCCGCATGGCGATCGATCGTGCCGGCCTGGTCAAAGCGCTGGCCCAGGGGGAGGCCCCGCTGGCGGCCTCGCCGATCTCGAGCTTGCTGAGTGATTTCCACGATGCCGACGCGACCGTGCGCTTCGATCAGGCGGCCGCGACCAGCGCGCTGGACGCCGACGGCTGGGTCGCCGGCGGCGATGGGATTCGCGTGAAACAGGGCCGTCGCCTTGCCTTCAGCCTGGTCACCGCCCTGGGCAATCCGATGCGGACCGCGCTCCGCGACGACCTCCTCGCCGAGTGGCGGAACATCGGGGCGGCCGTCACCGCCAGCGATGCGCATACCAGCGACCTGTTCAGCGGCTATGCCCAGGGTGGAAAGCTCGAGCGGGGGCAGTTCGAAGCTGGACTCTGGACCTGGAGCACGGGCGCGGACCCGGACGGCGCCTACGCGCTCGAACATTCCTCCCAGATTCCCACCGATCAAAACCAGGGAACCGGATCCAACTTCGGCCGCTTCCAGAACACCGAGATCGATCGCAGCCTCGATCGGGGGCGCCAAACGCTTAACCTTGGCGAGCGGGTACAAGCATATGCGGCCTTCGAGCGAGCCTACGCCCGATACGGGGCGGAGCTGCCGCTCTTCGAGCGGGTCCAGGTGGTGCTGCACGCGCCCCGGCTGCACAACGTGCTGGTCAACGCCGGGCCGGCAACCACCACCTGGAATGCCGCCGACTGGTGGATGGAGTGACCTTGTTAGATAACGTTAGAAAAGCCGCGAATTCGTTGACCCACCTCGATGGGCGCCCGTAGAATGCCCGACACGAACCCTGTCGCGCATCGACGTCGGTGCATCCGGATGGCCGCCTTGCCGAGGCGGCAACCCGGAAGGAGGTCTTGATGACCGGAACCAACCGGCGACGATCGCACTCTGCCGGTTTGCTTGCCGCCCTTGCTGTCGTGCTCGGGGCCTGCTCGCCGAGCAATCCGACCCCGCCGACCTCGCCCAAATCCGGTGGCACCGTCACGGTCGCCTCCTGGCAGGAGCAGGACAGCTTCCTTGCCTGCAATATCACGGCGACGGCCTCGCATGCGTGCGCCTACATCAATCCGGCGATGGAGGGCCTGCTCACCGTCAAAGCGAACCAGGACGTCCCATTGAATCCGAAGCTGACCGACTACTGGGTGCCCCAGCTGGCGACCGAGGTGCCGAGCCTCGAAAACGGCGCCGTGAAAGTCACCGGGGACCGGATGGATGTGACCTGGAAGCTCCGCGCCGGGGTCAAGTGGCATGATGGCGTGCCGTTTACGTCCAAGGACGTGAAGGCCACCTTCGATTTCTGGTGGCTCAAGTACCGTGACAAGAATCCGACCCCGCTGGTCTCCACCAGCGGGTGGGACCAGGTCGACAGCGTCGACACCCCGAACACCCTGACCGCCGTGGTCCATTTCAAGAGCGTGTATGCCGCCTACCTGACGCTTGGCACCGGTCCCTATGGCATCCTCCCGGATCACCTGCTCCAGCAGGTGTGGGCCCAGACCGGCGATATCACGCACGACAAGGTGACCGTCAACATCCCTGGTGGTTACAGCGGCTCGGACACCCTCGACAAGGTAATGGTGGGCACCGGGCCCTTCATCTTCAAGGAGTGGGTGACGGGGGATCATCTGACCTTGGTCCGCAACCCGCACTGGTGGGGGCCGCATCAGCCCTACCTTGACCAGATCCGCGTCAAGTTCGATCCGGATGCCAACGCCGAGTACAACGAGCTTCGCACCAACAGCATTGATTTGGGTCTCGATCTCCGGCCATCCCTCCTCCCGCCGCTGTCCCGACTGCCCGACGTGACCACCGTGACCATCCTGGACAGCGCCTCCGAACACCTGGACATCAACATGCACAACACCTTTCTCAGCGATGTCACGCTCCGGCGGGCGATCCTGATGGCGATCGACCGGCAGAAGATCGTCGACACCCTGCTGCTGGGAAAAACCGTCGTGCCGCCCGACGCCTGGATGTGCATCCAGACCGGCGCCTGGTGCCTCGATCCAGGCGCCAGGCACACCCAGTACGATGTCGCCGCGGCCAACAAGCTCCTCGACGACAACGGGTACAAGATGCAGACCACCGGTGGCTGCAAGGGCTTTCGGACCGATGCGCAGGGACGGTGTGTCCAGCTCCACCTGATCACCACGACCCTCCCCCTGCGCGAGGAGCAGGAGGTGGTCGTGGCCGCCGACCTGGCGGCGATTGGTGTCCAGGTGATCAAGCCGTTCGCCAACGTGCCGTCGACGCGGATGTTCGGCTCCTGCACCAGCGGCGGTGTGATCTACAGCCATAACTTCGACCTCGCCATGTACACCAACAACTACAGCTACCCGGCGGAGCCGGATTCGCTCGCCTATACCGCGTACCACAGCTCGCAGATTCCCACCGACGCCAACGGGTGCGTGGGGCAGAACACGACGTTTATCAGTGACCCGCAACTCGACCAGGCACTCGACCAGGCCCGCCTCTCGGTCAAGATCTCCGATCGGAAGGACAAGTACGTCGTGGCGCAGAAACGGTTGGCCGACATCCTCCCCGAGATCCCGCTGTACCAGGCGGTCGACGTCGAAGCTTTCAACAAGAAGCTCGGCGGCTACAAGGGCAACGAGTTCTGGTGGATGAACCAGACCGCCGACTGGTACATCAACTCGTAAGCTTGAAGACTGGATGAAGGATCTCGCGGACGCCGCGCTCAACGCGGCGCAGCTGAAAGGCGCGGCCTACGCCGATGTCCGAATCAGCCACCACGTGCAGCAGAACCTGACGGTCAAGAACGGCGCGCTGGCGTCGGTTTCGGATGATGCGAACGAAGGCTTTGGGGTGCGGGTGATCGTCGATGGTGCCTGGGGCTTCGCTGGTAGTTCGCGGCTCGAGCCGGCGGAGGTTGAGGTCGTCGTCGAGCGCGCCGTCCGGATCGCGAAGGCGAGCGGCCGCGTTCGTGCCGGGCGGGTCGAGCTCGGCGCGCCGGTAACGTCGAAGGGCCGCTACCGGACACCGCTCGAACGTGATCCCTTCGGCGTCCCGCTCAGTGAGAAGGTCGACCTGTTGCTCCATGCCGATGCGGCCATGGGGGCGACGCGCGGAGTCACGATCCGGGAGGGATCGATGGAGTTCATCCGCGAAACGAAAGTCTTCGCGTCCACCGAGGGAGCCTTCACCGAGCAGGAGCTCTTCGAAAGCGGCGCCGGCATCGAAGCCACCGCGACCAGCCCCGAAGACGTCCAGAACCGCTCCTACCCGAACTCCTTCGGCCGCCACCAGGGCGCGGGCGGCTACGAATACATCGCCGCCCTGGAGCTGGACCGCCACGCCGGCCGGATCGGCGAGGAGGCCGTCGCGTTGCTCACGGCGCCGCAATGCCCGAGTGGCGTGAAAACGCTGATCCTCGATGCCAGCCAGACCGCGCTCCAGATCCACGAGTCCTGCGGGCACCCCACCGAGCTCGACCGGGTCTTCGGCATGGAGGCCGCCTACGCCGGCACCAGCTTCATGACCCCGGAGAAACTCAACCAATTACGCTACGGCTCGCCGGTGGTGACGATCACCGCCGATGCGTTGACACCGACGGGATTGGGCACGTTCGGTTGGGACGACGAAGGCGTCCCGGCGCAGCGCACCTTCCTCGTCGACAAGGGGCTGTTCGTCGGCTACCTGACATCCCGCGAGACGGCGTCGGTGCTGGGCCAGCAAAGCAACGGCACGATGCGGGCCGACGGCTGGAACCGCATCCCCTTGATCCGGATGACCAACGTGAACCTCCAGCCCGGTGCCAGCTCGCTCGAGCAGATGGTTTCCGAAACCAATGACGGGATCTACATGGAAACCAACCGCAGTTGGAGCATCGATGACAAGCGCCTGAATTTTCAGTTCGGAACCCAGCTGGCCTATGAGATCCGTGACGGCAAGCGCGGACGGCTGCTCAAGAACGCCACCTACGCTGGCATCACGCCGGAGTTCTGGAATTCCTGCGATGCGGTGGGCGGCCCGTCGGAATGGAAGGTCTGGGGACTCGCGAACTGCGGCAAAGGTCAGCCGCCGCAGGTCGCGCACGTCGCCCACGGGGCCGCCCCGGCGCGGTTTCAACGGGTGCGAGTCGGGATCCTGAAATGAAGAGCCTGCAAACCGCCCGTCTGACCGATGCCGAAGCGATCAAGCAGTTCACGGATGATCTGCTGGAGC
This sequence comes from Candidatus Dormiibacter sp., assembly GCA_039922495.1. Classification (GTDB taxonomy): domain Bacteria; phylum Chloroflexota; class Dormibacteria; order CF-121; family CF-121; genus JALYYC01. The sequence continues at coordinate 40,941 of JBDTEO010000008.1, read as the reverse complement.
GATCGCCAGCCGACCAGACGGAGGTCATGGTGACGGAGTGGGACAGCGCGCTGACGCGCTTCGCGAACAATGGCATCCATCAAAACGTCGCCGAGCGCAACATCAGCGTGCGCGTTCGCGTCGTCAAGGACGGCCGGACCGGCGTGGCCTCCCAGAACCAGATGAACCCGGATGCCGCCGTCAACGTCCTCGACCGGGCGCTGGCGATTGCGGCATTGCAACCCGCGGGCGATGTCGTCCCGATGCCGGGACCCGCCCCCGCGCCCGAGGTGGAAGCCTGGTCGGAGGCCACCGCGGGCGCCAGCCCCGAGCAGCGTGCCGACTTCGTCCAGGCCGTCTGCGCGCAGGCCGGGCGCGCCGGGCTCAAGGCGTTTGGCGCCTACAGCACGACCGCGGCCCAGCTCGCGATCGCGAATTCCCTCGGCGTCTCCCATCACCACCGCTCGACCCAGGCCGCTGTCAATTCCGTGGTGATGGGGGAGGCGGGCTCGGGCTACGCCGACCGCTCGGCGATTGACGTGGCGGACCTGGATCGGGAGGAGCTCGCCGCCGAGGTGATCGACAAGGCCGCTCGCAATCAGCACGCGCAACCGATCGAGCCCGGCGTCTACGAGGTGGTGCTGGAGGAATACGCGGTCGCCGAGATGCTGGAATTCCTCAGCTTTATGGGGTTCAGCGCGCTCGCCGCCCAGGAGGAGCGGAGCTTCATGCGACTCGGGGAACGGATTACCGGGGAGCCGGTGGCGATCTGGGACGACGGACTCGACCGCTCCGGGCTGCCCGCGCCCTTCGACTTCGAGGGGGTTCCCAAGCAGCGGGTCGACCTGATCAAGAACGGCGTGGCCACCGGGCTCGTGTACGACCAGCTGACCGCCACCCGGGCGGGACGACCCTCGACCGGGCACGGCCTGCCCGCCCCGAACGCCGAGGGGCCGTTCGCGGTCAACCTCTTCATGGCACCTGGGTCGGTGGCCAAGGCGCAGCTCGCCAGCGGGATCAAGCGAGGTATCTGGATCACGCGTTTCTGGTACGTCCGCATCGTGCAGCCGAAGGCGTCGGTGATCACCGGGATGACGCGGGAAGGCACCTTCTTGATCGAGGACGGTAAGCTCACGCGCCCCGTCAAGGACCTGCGCTTTACCGAGAGCATCCTGAAGGCGTTGGAGGGCACCCAGGCGCTCAGCCAGACAACCAAGTTGCAGGCGAGCGAGTATTTCGGCGCGTCGCGCGTCCCGGCGGTGCATCTCAAGGCCTTTACCTTCACCAGTTGAGCCTTCCGGTCATCGGTCTGCCGACCCTCGCCATTCCGCGAGGTGAGAAGCCCGCCCGCTTCGGCATCAACCAGACCTATGTTGCGGCGCTGGTCCAGGCTGGATGTGCGCCAGTGTTGATTCCGTTGCTCGCGGACGACGATCGGCTGCGGGCGATCTTCGAGCGGCTCGACGGCATCGTCTTTCCTGGCGGTGCCGACGTCGCGCCGGCGGAATATGGTCAAGAGGAGATCCACGACCTCAATGTGATCGAGGCGCCCCGAGACCGGACCGAGCTCACGCTGGCCCGCTGGGCGGTCGAGGCCGAACTCCCCACACTCGGCATCTGCCGCGGCCAGCAGCTGCTGAACGTGGCGCTGGGCGGGACGCTCTACCAGGACCTGAAGTTTGAGGGAGCCACGACAACGGACCACTCCGACGCCGATGGTCGAGCCCGCGCCGCGCTCGTCCACCGGGTTTCCCTTGAGCCCGACTCGCGCCTGGCCCAGCTGATCGATGAGGTGAGCCTGGAGGTAAACAGCCTGCATCACCAGGCGGTCAAGGGGGTGGCGCCATCCCTCCGGGTGAGCGGCCGCGCGGAGGATGGCGTCATCGAGGCGCTGGAATCGGTCGATCATCGCTTCCTGCTCGCGGTGCAGTGGCACCCAGAGGAGATGTTAGACCTCCCCTGGGTGCAGCGACTGTTTTTAGGGTTCGCGCAGGCGGCGACCCGGTCGACGCGCTAGCCTACGCCGCTTTCGGCATCGCGACCGCCTTCGCCTCGAGGGCCCAGTCCAGCACTTCGCGGACGTCCTTGGCGAGGTGAATCGTCATCGCGCTGCGAACGCTTTCCGGCAGGTCGTCGAGGTCTGGTTCGTTCCGGAAGGGCAGGATGACCTCGGTCAGCCCGGCCTGGTGGGCGGCGAGCAACTTCTGCTTGACCCCGCCGATGGGCAGCACCTTTCCCTGCAGGGTGACCTCCCCGGTCATGCCGACCGTGGCGCGGACCGGCCGCTGCGTCAGCAGGCTGACCAGGGCCGTCACAATGGTGACTCCTGCGGACGGGCCGTCCTTGGGGACCGCGCCGGCCGGAACATGGATGTGAATCGCCTTCTCCTCGAAGCCGGGTTCGACGCCGAGCTCCTTGCCATGCGACCGCACGTACGACAACCCGATCTGCGCTGATTCCTTCATGACGTCGCCAAGCTGCCCGGTCAAGGTGAGGCCCTTGGAGCCGTCCATCAAGGCGGCCTCGACAAAGAGCACCTCGCCGCCGGTCCCGGTGACGGCGAGCCCGGTCGCGACACCGGCCACGTTGGTCCGCTCGGCGACCTCCGAGTGGAATCGAGCCCGGCCGAGGTAGGTGCGCACGTCGGCGGCGTCCACGGCAACCGGAGCCGTGGCCGCGCCAGACTCGAGCTGGGTCGCGACCTTGCGAAGCAGCCGGCCGAGCTCGCGCTCGAGGTTTCGCACCCCCGCCTCCCTGGTGTGATCGACGGTGATGCGGCGGAGCGCTTCGTCCGCGACGCGAACGTCGTCCCGGCTCAGCCCATTGCGCTCGAGCTGCCGTGCGAGGAGATGGTCGCGGGCGATCGCCAGCTTCTCCTCCTCCGTGTAGCCGTCGAGCCGGATGATCTCCATCCGGTCGAGCAGCGGACCGGGGATCGTGTCCGCCACGTTCGCCGTGGGGATGAAGAGCACCTCGGACAGGTCGAGGTCGACCTCCAGGTAATGGTCCCTGAATGAATGGTTCTGGGCAGGGTCGAGCACCTCCAGCAGGGCTGACGACGGATCGCCGCGCCAGTCGGAGCCGACCTTGTCGATCTCGTCGAGCATGATGACGGGGTTCTTGACACCGGCTTCCTTGAGGGCACGGGCGATCCGGCCGGGGAGGGCACCGACGTAAGTCCGCCGGTGGCCGCGGATCTCGGCTTCGTCGTGGATCCCGCCGAGGGAGATGCGGGTGAATTTGCGGCCGAGCGCCTGCGCAACCGATTCTCCCAGCGAGGTCTTGCCCACGCCGGGCGGTCCGACGAGCGTGATGATGGCCCCCGACCCTCGGCCCCCGATGACCTCGAGGCCGCGGCTGTCTCGACGCTTCCGGACCGCGAGAAACTCGATGATGCGGTCCTTGACGTCCGCCAGGCCGGTGTGGTCACGGTCGAGCACCCGCCGCGCTTCCGCGACGTCGAACTGATCGACCGTCCGCTTGCTCCAGGGAAGCTCGACCATCCAATCGAGATAGTTGCGAATCCAGCCCTGCTCAGGACTCTGCTCGCTGGTGCGCTCCAGGCGATCGAGCTCACGCTCGACTTCCTTTTTGACCGCCTCAGGCATGCCGGCCGCCTCGATCTTCGCGCGATAGTCGGCGGCGATATCGGCCTCGCCCTCACCGAGCTCGTTCTTGATCGCTTCGAGCTGCTGGCGCAGCAGGAATTCACGCTGCCGCTTTTCCATTCCCTCGTTGACCTCGGTGCGAATTTTGTCTTTGAGGGACGCTTCGGCGAGGATCTCGCGGGTCCAGCCGATCAGCTTCTGCAGGCGCGCCTCAACGTCGAGGGTCTCGAGCAGGTCGACCTTCCGCTCGAGCGACAGGTCCGGCGAGTAGCCCGCCATGTCGGCAAGCTGGCTCGGGCGGTCGATCGCCCTAATCATCTGGATGACTTCGCCGGCGCCACGAATCTCGAGCAGGTTCTCGATCAGCGCCTTGTACTCGCGGGCGGCGACATGGGCCTGCTCGGTGAGCGGGTTGACCTCCACGACCGGTTGCGCCGTCACCCGCAAGGCCGGGCCGGTTCCGGCGGCGGCGCTGCCGACGCTGGCCCGGTACAGCCCTTGGAGGATGGCGACCTCGATGCCGTTCGGCAGCTTCCGCGAGTCCTCGACGCGCGCGACCGTGCCGAGGTTGGCGTAGTGGCCCTCGACGCGGGGGACGAGCAGCACGAGGTCGCCTTCCGAGCGAGCGGCCCGAACGGCCGCCTGCGCCTCCTCCCGTTCCAGCGGGATGGTGACCATCATGTTCGGCAGGACGACCCCGTTGTTGAGCGGGAGGAGCGGGATGAGAGCAGTTTTTAGATCGGCCATGGGATTCTCCTTACTAGGCCTCTGCCCGTTCAACCGGGTGAGGTATTTGGTTTATGCCCAAATCCTCGCTCGCCAAACGGCACCGCTCGGGAGCCTGCCCGGGCTCAGTGCCGGCCGGCCAGGCCCGTCACGATGGCGTCGTACACCTGGTCCGCCGGCCGGTCGGCGTCGATCGCCAACAGCCGGTCGCCCCGCCGGTAGTACTCGATCAAGGGAGCGGTTTGCGCCAGGTAGATTTCGATCCGATGCTGGACGACGGCCGGCCGGTCGTCCTCGCGGTGCCGGTGGCTGAGGCGCTCGATCAGGGCCGCCGCCGAGATCGCCAGGTAGATCGCCAGGTCGATCGGACGCTGCAGGAGCGCGAGCATCGAATCCAGCGCCTCACCCTGGGCGCTGGTCCTGGGGAAGCCGTCCAGGATGAAGCCGCTGCTGGCGTCAGGGTCGCCCAGCCGGTGCCGGATGATCTCGATGACGAGGCGGTCGGGGACGAGCTCCCCGCGGACGAGGTAGCGGCTGAGCTCGCCGCCGTGAACCGTGTCGGACTCCTGTTGCGCGCGCAGGATCTCCCCGGTGGAGATGCTTGGAATCCCTCGCGCGAGCGCGAGGCGAGTGGCCTGCGTCCCTTTGCCCGACCCGGGCGGACCAAGCAGGACCAGGTGCAGGGGATCGCCCGGCTTCACCGGCACGGGTACCCGATCGACTCGTTGTAGGCGGCGGTCCTCTGCTGCTGGGTGACGTAGCCGTCGTGCACCATCTGCGCCAGCACCGCGAAGTGTCGCGCCCGCGCGGCACAGGGGTTGCGGTAAAGATCGTAGTAGGAGGGGGACTGCGGCAATCCTGCCAGCATGGAGGCCTGGGCAAGGTCCAGCCGGGCGGGCGTCGTGTGGAAATAGACCCTGGCCGCCTGGCCGATGCCGTAGGCGCCGTGGCCGAAGTAGACCGAGTTCAAATAAAACTCGAGGACCTGGTGCTTGGTGAACTTCGCCTCCACCTTCAACGCCAGCAGGAGATCCTCGGGTTTCCGCAAGCCGTCGTCGTCGCCGTTCATGTACAGGTTCTTGACGAGTTGCTGGGTCAGTGTGCTCCCGCCCTCGAGCGCGCGCCGGTGGTAGAGGTCGGCCAGCAGGGCACGGAGCAGCCCCTGCGAGTCGATGCCATGATGCTCATAGAATCGCTCATCCTCGATCGCGATCAGGGCCTCACTGAGCTGATCCGGGATCTGGGCGAGCGGGACCCGGGAGCCGCCATGGCTGGCGAGGACCGCGTCGACCCGCTTCGGAAGGTCATCGATCGGTGGGGCGAGCGCGAGGCCGATCGCGGTCGTGATCCCGAGCAGCGCGGGCAGCCCGAGCCCCACCGCCAGGACGATCGCCGTGATCCGGCGGCCGCGCCCGCCGCCGGGGGACCCGCGCATGGCGCTGAATTGTAAGTTTTGAGCGCTAGAATTGAGTCATGAGCATGGGACGTAGCACGCCCGACGACCGTCGCGGCACCTGGAAGGTGAAAGCCGGCCTGGCCGAGATGCTCAAGGGTGGCGTCATTATGGACGTGGTCACCGCGGACCAGGCCAAGATTGCCGAAGATGCCGGGGCCGTCGCGGTGATGGCGCTGGAGCGCGTTCCGGCGGACATCCGGCGGGAGGGCGGCGTGGCCCGGATGAGCGATCCCGGCCTGATCACCGCGATCATGGAGGCCGTGACGATCCCGGTGATGGCCAAGTGCCGCATCGGTCACTTTGTCGAGGCCCAGGTGCTGCAGTCGCTGGGGGTCGACTACATCGACGAGAGCGAGGTGTTGACCCCCGCCGACGAAGAGCACCACATCAACAAGCATGCCTTCACTGTCCCCTTCGTCTGTGGCTGCCGGGACCTGGGCGAGGCGCTCCGCCGCATCACCGAGGGGGCGGCCATGATTCGGACCAAGGGCGAGGCGGGGACCGGCAACGTGGTCGAGGCGGTCCGCCACATGCGCGCCGTCACCGGAACGATCCGGCGGCTGAATGGCATGGGGCCCGAGGAGCTGGTGATGGAAGCCAAGCGGCTCGGTACGCCGTATGACCTCCTGGACGAGACGGCCAGGCTGGGCCGTCTGCCGGTGGTGAACTTTGCGGCAGGTGGCATCGCGACGCCGGCAGATGCCGCGCTCATGATGCAACTCGGTTGTGACGGCATCTTCGTCGGCTCGGGGATCTTCAAGGCGGAGAACCCGGCGGCGCGTGCCAAGGCCATCGTGGCGGCGACCACGTATTACGATCGGCCGGATATCCTCGCCGACGCGTCGAAGAGCCTGGGCAAAGCCATGCACGGGTTGGAAATCGGGGCCATTCCCGAGGAGGAACTGCTCGCCGGCAGAGGCTGGTGAGCCGACGCCCTCGCCGCGTCGGCGTCCTCGCGCTCCAGGGGGATTTCCGAGAGCACCTGGCGGCGCTGCGCGCCTGCGAGGTCGAGGGGGTGCCGGTCCGCCTCGCGACCGAGCTCGCCGGCGTGGATGCGCTGGTGCTGCCCGGCGGGGAGAGCACCACGATGGTGCGCCTGATGGATCCGGAACTCAGGCACCAGATCCAGGAGCGAACCGCCGGCGGCATGCCGGTGCTGGGGACCTGTGCCGGGATGATCTTGATGGCCCGCGCCATCAATGACGCGCGAGCCGATCAGGAGCCGCTCGGCCTGATGGATATCACGGTGCGGCGGAACGCCTATGGCCGCCAGATCGATAGTTTCGAGGCCGAGGTGGGCGCCGCCGTGATCGGGGGGTCGGCCCCGGCTGTCTTCATCAGGGCCCCGCAGCTGCTCGAAAAGGGAGCTGGGGTCGAAGTCCTGGCCGAGCATGGCGGCCGGACGGTCGCGCTCCGCCAGGGCAGTCGTCTGGCCCTGGCGTTCCACCCGGAGCTGACGCCAGACCGGCGCTGGCATCAGTTCTTCCTCTCGCTCCAGGCGGACGGCGCGTGAGCCTCCAGGTCCGGCCGGCCCAACTTCGCGACCTGGCTGGGATCGAGTCGCTCTACCGGCAACAGGTGCGCGAGGCGGAGCGGTCGCCGATGAAACGCCAGTTCGCCTCGTCCCGCCTCTGGTTTCTCCTCAACAACACCTTCGCCTCGATCCTGCCGATCACCTCGCCGGCTGATCACGTCTACGTGATGGAAGACAGAAAGAAGGCTCTCCAGGGTTTTATCCAGGCGGAGAATGCCGCGCTCGGGCCGCATGCCTGGCAGATCCTCAACCTCTGCCTGAATCCCGAGCTGGACCGGTTCCAGGACGGGACCGCCCTGCTCGATCATCTCTTCAACGAGGGGCTGAGCCGCGGCGTCTCCAAGTTCATCGTGCGGATCCCGATCGACGATCCGATCGCCGACCTCTTCCGGTCGCGCGGGTTTACGGCCTACGCGACCGAACACGCGCTGTTGAAAGAAAGCCTGACACTCCGCTCCATGCCGGCCTTGCCCGGATGGCGCGCGATGCGCCGCGAGGACGAGCTCGGGCTTTACCTGCTGTACGTCGCGACCACGCCCAAGTCCGTGGCCGCGGTCGAGGCGTCCACCTTTGCGGAGTGGCGGCGGACGTTTCAGCCGGCGGCCAGGAGCTCGCGGATCCCGCGGCGGGCGGGACAGCCGCGATTTGTGATCGAGCGGGTCCAGGTCGTGGCCTGGATGAGCCTGATCCCCGGGGGCGGTGGCCGGCCGCATACCCTTGGGCTGATGGCCGCGTCGACACCGCCGGAGCTCTGGCCCGCGGTGCTCGACCGGAGCCTTGCCTACGCGGCCCAGTACCGGCCGGGTCCCGTGTGGTGTAGCCTGCGGCACTACGATGAGGCTGCGATCGCGCTCCTGATGCGTGAGGGCTTCGAGGTGATCGCCTCCCAGACGCTCATGGTCCGGGAACTTCCGCTGAAGGTTCCGGCGCGAGTTCGGGTACGAATCAAGGACAAGCGGCTGGTGCCGCAATATGGATGAGGTGACGTGCAAGAACCGACCCGCTCGCTGAATGGCCTGACCGATGCCGATCCCGCCGAGCTGGACCTGCTCTTCCAGGCGCTGCCGCCGCATCTCAATCGGGCGGTCAAGCGGCTGAACCACCAGCGCCTGCTGCTCGAGGTGGTGCTCGACCTTGGCCGCGAACCGGAAGCACGGTTCCCGGATACCGAGGTGCTTCTCGACCAGACGCCGGTCACGTCGGAGGATCTCGAGTTCGTCGCGACCCGGGTTGGATCCTTCGGCGATGACAACCGGGCGGGCATCGAGCGGACGTTGCACCGGATCTCCGCGATTCGCAACCGGTCCGGGGCTATCGTCGGGCTGACCTGCCGAGTTGGTCGAGCGATCACGGGGACGATCGACATCATCAAAGACATGGTCATCGGGGGCAAGAGCATCCTCCTGCTCGGTCGGCCAGGCATCGGCAAGACCACCATGCTTCGCGAGTGCGCGCGCGTGCTCGCCGACGAGATGAAGAAGCGCGTCGTGATCGTGGACACATCGAACGAGATCGGTGGCGACGGCGACATTTCGCATCCCGGCATCGGTCGGTCACGGCGGATGCAGGTGCGGACCCCGTCCTTGCAGCATGCCGTGATGATCGAAGCGGTCGAGAACCACATGCCGCAGGTGATCGTGATCGACGAGATCGGGACCGAGCTCGAGGCCGCGGCCGCCAGGACGATCGCCGAGCGCGGCGTCCAGCTGGTGGCGACCGCGCATGGCAGCTCGCTGGAGAACCTGTTGGTGAATCCGACGCTCAACGATCTGCTGGGCGGAATTCAGACCGTCACGCTCTCGGATGAAGAAGCGCGCCGCCGCGGAACGCAAAAGTCGGTGTTGGAGCGCAAGTCGCCGCCCACCTTCGATGTGCTGGTCGAGATCCACGACCGGGACCGTCTGGCCATCCACCAACCGCTCGGGGACGTGGTCGACGCGGCCCTGCGCGGGACCCTGAAGCCGCCGCAAATGCGGATTCGCGGGACCAATGGCGCGATCGTGGCCCGGATCGCGGAGACCGCGCCGATGCGAGCCGCGGCCGTTCGTGAGCCGATCGAGGCCCCGCGGTCGCGGAGCCTGCATGAGACTGTCTCGGTGTTCCCCTATGGCGTCAGTCGCAATTACCTGGAGCAGGCGATCAGCGACCTCCATGTGCCGATCCGGGTGCAGAACCACATTGAGGACGCCGACCTGATCGTGACCTTGAAGAACTACTATCGGCGGAAGGATTCGCCCCTGCGGGAAGCGGAGGCCGGCGGCATTCCGATCCAGGTCTTAAAGAGCAACACGATCACGCAGATCCGCAACGCGCTGAGCAAGGTCTACTCCCTCGATACGCCCGATCCAACCGAGTCGGCGCTGCAGGAAACGATCGAAGGCATCAACCGCGCGAAGGTGACCAACGCCATGGTCGAGCTCTCGCCGCAAACCGCCTATGTCCGCCGGCTACAGCACCAGCTGGTGGAGCGGCATGAGCTGACGGCGCGAAGCACCGGGAAGGAACCGAACCGGCGGCTGCGCATCTACACGAGCGCCGACTGAAGCCGGTATAGTTCTCGCCAAACCATGGGTGCGGCGGGGAAGCCAGCCGGATTCTTCATCACGTTTGAGGGGCCGGAGGGGGGCGGTAAGTCGACACAGATCCACCGGCTGGCGGAACAGCTCGCCGCCGATGGGTATGTGGTGTGGACCACGCGGGAACCCGGCGGGACCCGCGCGGGCGAGACGATCCGCCCGCTGGTGCTGGGCGGCTCGGCCCCCACCCTCTCACCGCTAACCGAGGCACTGCTCTTCAGTGCCGCGCGGGCGCAATTGGTCGACGAAGTGATCAGGCCCAGGATCGAGCGCGGCGAGATCGTCCTCTGCGATCGGTACGCCGATTCCACGCTGGCGTACCAGGGCTACGGCCGGGGCCTCGATCTCGCCTTCCTGCGCCGGCTGCAGGCTGAGGTCTTAAGCGGGCTGCAGCCCCGGCTTACGCTCCTGCTGCAGCTCCCGGTGGAGACGGGGCTGGCTCGAATCCCCTCGACCGTCCAGGACCGGCTCGACCGCGAGACCGTCGCCTTTCACCAGCGGGTTTCGGCCGGCTACCGGCAGATGGCCCTGGAGGAGCCCGATCGCTGGCGCGAGGTCGACGCCTCCGCGCTACCCGACGAGGTCGCGGCATCCATCTTCGAGCACGTCAACCGAGCGCTCCAGCAGGCGGGGATCCGTCCCGCGCAGCGGCGCACCGCGTGAAGCTGCTAATCGCCGTCGTCCACAGCGAAGATGCATCGTCCACCATGGACGCGTTGAACGACCGGGGCATCTCGGTCACCCGGTTCGCCAGCTCAGGCGGGTTCCTGCAACACAAAAATGTCACCCTCTTCAGCGGGGTCGAAGATGACCGGATCGAGGAGGTCCTCCAACTGCTCAAGGAGAACTGCCGAACCCGCAGCGAGTACATGAACCCGATGCCGCCCCTGGTGGAGCCGGGCGATTTCTTTGTTCCTTATCCGGTCGAGGTCCAGGTTGGGGGCGCGACCGTCTTCATCGTCAATGTCGACCGCTTCGAGAAGCTTTAGGCAGCGCCAGCGCGGCTAGGAGGCCTTTGACCGGCGCATGGACCAGATCGCGACGGCGACGATGATGATCAGGACCACGATTCCAGCGATGATCTTGTTGGGCGTGATCGCCGTCGTGATCAAGCTGACGGTCAAGAGGGCGGCCATCGGCATGTTCATGACCGCAGTCTAACCCCGTGGTGCACGGTCTCGGCACCGTTCTGAACACCGGCACCGTATTGGCGGGCGCGTCGGCGGGGCTGGCGCTCAAGCGGGTGATCCCCGGAAGCCTCCAGCGAACATTGCGGACAGGCCTCGGCCTGTTTACGGTCGTGATCGGCGTGCAGATGGCGCTCAAAACCCACAACGCCGTGATCCTCTTATTGAGCCTCGTGCTTGGGCTCCTGGCCGGGGAATTGCTTCACCTGGATGACGGGCTGCAGGCCCTGGGACGCTGGGTCGAGGCGCGCCTCAGCCGGGGTCCCGAGCCGGGCCGTATCAGCCTGGGATTTGTGACGGCGACGCTGCTCTTTTGTGTCGGGCCCCTGGCTGTGCTCGGCAGCTTTCTCGATGGAAGCCGAGGCGATATCACGCTGCTCGCGATCAAGTCCACCCTGGACGGCTTCAGCGCCGTCGTCCTGGCCGCGACGCTGGGCGTCGGGGTGATGCTCTCCGCGCTCTCGGTCCTTACCGTTCAGGGCAGCCTGACGCTGATCGCCGTCATGGGTCAAGCGAGCCTGACCGATTCGCAGACGGCGGAGCTCACGGCGGTTGGCGGCCTTGCCGTGCTGGCGATTGCGCTCGGCCTGCTGGAGTTGAAGACGATCAAGGTCGTCAATCTCCTTCCATCCCTGCTGGTGGCGCCGCTGCTCGCCGGCTTCGCGCACGCCATCGGGCTGTACTGACCGATAAACTGAGGCAGCCCATGGTAAAGACCCAGCCGGGTAGGGAACGACGCGTGGATTGGTTCGCCGCCGGGCTCGGCCTGGTCCTGTCGGTGGTCCTCCAGGTGGTGGGCGCCACGCTCTTCTTTGGTAGCCATCGGGCGCCGCTGGTCGCCCAGGGCCTCCTCACCTTCGTCGCGCTCCTCTTCGGGGGGCTGCTGGCGGGCTACCTCGGGCCGCTCGGTGGAGCGATCTGGAATGGGATGGTGGTGGGCGTCGGCTTCATCGTCGTGGCGGAGCTGGCGGGCGCGGTCGGGCCGATTGGTCCGATCGGCTCGGCCGGCCTCGACACCGTTGGCCTTGTAGTAGATGATGTGCTGGTATTGAGTGGAGGAACCCTCGGGGGGCTGGCGGCGCGCCTCGCCCGCCGTCTCACCCGTCCATAAGACGTCGCCGGGAACGAAATCCGCTCGCCGGCAGTACAGAGGAGGCAGGTCATTCGCATGCAAATGGAGAAGGGCTCAGTCGAGGCGCTCGGAACGCGGATCATCGACAACGTCAGCCGGGTCCTGGTGGGGAAGGAGGCGGAGATCGAGCTCTGCGTCATCGCCTTGCTCAGCCGCGGCCACCTGTTGATCGAGGATGTTCCCGGGGTGGGGAAGACGATGCTGGCCAAGTCGCTGGCCCGCTCGCTCGGGTGCGCCTTCGAGCGCCTGCAGTTCACGCCGGACCTCCTGCCGTCGGACGTAACCGGCGTCAATATCTACAGTCCGAACACGCAGCAGTTCGAGTTCCGCCAGGGCCCGATCTTCGCGCAGGTGCTGCTCGCGGACGAGATCAACCGCGCGACGCCCAAGACGCAGTCGGCGCTGCTCGAGGCGATGGAGGAGAAGCAGGTCACGGTCGATGGGACAACCTACGCGTTGCCGCTGCCCTTCCTGGTCCTGGCGACCCAGAACCCGGTCGAGTTCGCCGGCACCTTTCCGCTCCCCGAGGCCCAGGTCGACCGCTTCTTGATGCGGGTCAATGTGGGATACCTGGACGTCGCGCACGAGGTCCAGGTGCTCGATCGTTTCGAGCGAGACTCGCCGATGGAACAGCTGGAGGCCGTATCCTCCGCGGCTGAAGTCCTCGAATCCGAGAGAGCGGTTCAGCAAATCTATGTGGATCCACAGTTGAAGGAGTACATCGCCCGGGTGACGCACCGCACGCGGTCGCACGCCGATATCGGGCTGGGAGCCAGTTCCCGTGGATCGCTCGGCCTGTTCCGCTCGTCGCAGGCACGGGCGGCGCTCGAAGGCCGGGACTTCGTCACCCCGGACGACGTCAAGGCCCTGGCCCTCCCGGTGCTCGGCCACCGCTTGATCCTGAAGCCCAACGCGGAGCTGCGCGGCCTGACGGCTGGCAAGATCCTGACCCAGATCCTCGAGTCGGAGCCGGTGCCACCGCCGAACGTCGTTTCCCGCTTCGGGCGTCGGGTGGCGAGCTAGGGGGACCGCATGCGCCTGCCGCGCCTTCCCCTGGTCACGGCGCTGGCGCTGCTGTTTTTCTTCGCCTACATCACCGGGGTTCGGCTCGCCTACAGCCTCTTCTACGCCCTGGTCCTTCTCTTCACCGTCAGCTATCTCTGGAGCCGGTTGGCCACCGACAACCTGAGTGTCGAGCGCGTCAGTCCCGAGGGGCAGTACCAGGTCGGTGACGACTTCGAGGAGCATTTCACGGTTTGCAACCGGTCGTGGATCCCGGTTCCGCTCATCGAGCTGACCGATTTCTCCAATCTCCCCGGCTACAACCCGGGGCGCGTCTTCAGCTTGAAAGGTCGGCGCGCCCGACGCTGGACCTCGCGAGGCCAGTTCAAGCAACGCGGGCTCTTCACCTTCGGTCCCGTCGAGCTGCGCTTCGGCGATCCCTTCGGCTTGTTTCCCCGGACGCTGCGGGTCGCCGGAAGCCGATCGGTCGTGGTCTACCCGGTCATCCGCCCGGTCGGATCGCTGGACGCCCTGGCGCCCAGCAGCGTCGGCGACGAACAGTTGCGGGGTCGCGTGCTCGACGTCCCGCCCAATGCGACCAGCATCCGCGAGTACGTCCCAACGGACAGCGTCAAGCGCATTCACTGGGCCTCATCGGCACGGCTGGGCCGGCTGATGAGTCGGAGCTTCGAAACCCGGGAGGGCGGGGACGCCTGGATCGTGCTCGATCTGCAGGCGGGTATCCATGCCGGGAGCGCACCCGACTCGACCCTGGAATATGCGATGAGCCTGTGCGCGTCGATGACCGACGCGACGCTCCGCCGCGGCGGCGCCATCGGGCTGGTGTGCAACGACAGCCGCCTCAGCGTGATCGAGGCGGCGCGTGGCGACCAGCAACGCAAGAAGCTGTTCGAGCACTTCACGCTCGCCCAGGCGGACGGCACGGTTCCGCTGGCGACGCTGCTGACTTCGCAACGGGAACACTGGCGCCACCGTGGCGGCCTGATCGTGGTCACCCCGTCCACGGATGAGCGCTGGGTCGAGGCGTTGCTCGACCTGGGCGTTCGCGGCCATCGAAGCCTCGTGGTCTACCTCGATCCGCACGGCTTTGGCGGGGCACAATCCAGCCTGGCCGCCGCGGGGCGGTGGCGGCAGGCGCTGAACTGGTGGGTCATCAAGGGGCCGCAGGATTTCGAACCGGCGGTGGAGCGTAGAGTTGCCGCCGTTTAGCCCGGCGCTGCTGCCGGCACTCGTGGTGGTGGCCGTGGTCGTGGCCTGGGCGCTTCGATTGGTCGAGCCGCGCTACGAGGAGGGCCGGCTGACGTTCCGGTTTTTCCGCCGCGCCCCCGTGGTGGCGGCGTTCACGGTTCGCGACACCTGGCTGCTCCTTGGTCTGGCGATCGTCATGGGCTGGGCGGTCGCCGCCGCGGTGGAACGCGCCGCGTGGGTCAGCTCGACCGACGGTCGCCTGATCCCGGCGATGACGATCGGGATCGTGATCGGCTGGGTGCTGGCGGTCAGCCCAATCTCGCGGCTCGGATACCTGGTCGGCACGATTCCCGGGGTCCTCGTGCCGGTCGTGCTGCTCACCACCTCGCCGCTGACCGCCGTCGGCCTCTCGGTCGCCTCGGCCCGCAAATGGCTGACCGATCTACCGGCGCAGCCAACCACGGCACTGCTGATGGGCCTGATCGCCCTGATGCTGTTCTCCGGCTTCTGGACGAGTTGGTGGGCCTTTCGCCGGCGGAACGGGCTCGTCGCGCTGCTCCCGACGGGCAGCGTCCTGGCCGTCGAGATCATCAACGACACCAACGCGCTGCTCTATTTCCTCAGCATCGTCTGGATGGCGGCCGCGGCCTCGATCCTGCTCCGGCTGAATTTCGTCAGGCTCAAGGATCGCTGGCGAGCCCGCCGCTTGCCGCGGGCGTCGGATACGGGCTGGACGTTTGGCGAGGTGGGGGTCGAGGCGATTGGGGCCCTGCTGCTGGCGTCGTTCCTGTTGATCCCCCCGCTCAGCAGCGCGGACATCAGTGGCTTTCTGGTTCCGGGGACCTTGAGCGCCGACTCCCTTCACCCCTTTGGGCTGGGTGCCGGCGGCGGCGGCCACACCGTCATCGGGTCGATCGGGTACAGCGAGACGGTGCGTCCGGGATCCCAGCTCAAGGCGAAGTCGCAGACCGTCATGATCGTGACCGGCGACAACCCGACCTACTACCCCTACTGGCGAGGTATCGCCCTGGCCGGCTGGGATGGCATCAGCTGGTACCAGCTGCCGAGCACGCCGGAGATCCCTGTGCGCGAGGTGCCGCGGATCGCGGCGCGCCAGGCGGTTCCGCGGGACGATTTACCGCTGGATCCCAGCCGGATTGAAACCATGCACGACAGCATCCGCGTCCTCGTCCCGCTCGACCAGACGGCGAACACGGTCTTCAGCGCCGGCGAGGTGGTGGCGGTCGACAACCAGCCGACCACCGCACGCGGGATCTCGACCTCGGGCGTCCCCGGGCCGGTCACGTTCGACACCGTCGACCGGCTCCGATTCATCAGCAACCTGCGCCCGCCCTACTCCTACACCGTTACCCAGGCCACCCCCAAGGTTGACGCGACCACCCTGCGCAACGCCGGCACGAGTTACCCGGACTGGCTGGCTCCATACCAAACGCTCTACGAGGGCGGCCGGGTCGCGCAAGGCTACGCGCCGACCCGCGACACCGAGATTGCCGCCCTGGCGCAGTCGATCGTGCGCGCCGCCGGGGCGATTAATCCCTACGACCAGGCCAAGGCAATCGAGGCCTGGTTCCTGAGCAAAGGCCGCTTCACCTATACGCTGACCCCTCCACCCGCACCGGCGGGCGTCCGCCCGCTCGACTATTTCCTCTTCACGTCGAAGAAGGGATTCTGCCAGGACTTTTCGACCGCCATGAATCTGATGCTTCGCACCCTGGGTGTTCCGAGCCGCCAGATGAGCGGCTTCGGCCAGGGGGTGTTCGACGAAAAGACGCGGCGCTACCTGGTCAACTCCCTCGATGCCCACAGCTGGGTCGAGGTCTTTTTCCCCGGATATGGCTGGATTCCCTTCGAGGCCACCCCGGACGGCGTCAACGTGCCCGTCAACCGGCCCAACACGGCGGCGGAATTGAATTCGCCTTCGGTGACGTCGGTGCTGCCGTCATTTAGGCCTCGGCCAAACCTGGCGGATACGCCCCTGGTCAAGGGAACCAGCGGCTCCGGCAGCCTGACCGGCTTCGTCGAGCCACTCCTGATCGTCGCCGGTGCCCTGCTCCTCCTGACGCTCCTCGGTCTCGCCCTCGCCACCCGCTGGCTGATGGCGGTGCGCGACATGCCGCGCATCTGGCGACGGCTGCAGTTTCTCGGCGATCGGCTGCATGTTCCGCGCCAGGAGGGTGACACGCCGCAGGAGTTTGCGGGGCGGTTGGCGGGCTCGGTTCCACCGCTCGAGAACGAGGTCCGATCGCTGGCGACCCTGTACACGCGCGCGAGCTTCCGGCGCGGCGGCCTCGACGCGGCCGAGACGCAGCAGGCGCGTGAGTCCTGGGCGCGCGTCCGCCAGAACTATGCCGGCCTGGTCGCGCGAGCCTGGCGGGACGCCCTGCTCAACGGCAAGGTGGTCAGCGAAGCGGGAGCTGCACGGTCAGGAAGTCGCGGGCGCCGACGGCGCCGCTGATCGACCCGTCCCACCCGAGGTGGGTGAGCAGGAACTTCACCCGCGGGTGCCGCTCGACGAGGCTCGCGACCTCGGGTCGCGACAGATGCATCGGACCCGGCTCCGCGTAGGTCATTTCGACGACCGCGTGATCGCAGGCGTTCAGCAACGCCTCGAGCCCCGCTGACGCCTCGGCGTCGCCGCTGTAGCCGAGTCGGACGCCATCCTTGGCGATCACGTAGCCGAGGCAGCTGAAGCGCGGGGTGTGGGTCATCGGGTACGCGGTGACCGCGCAGCCATCGACCTGTACCTGGTCGCCGGCGGTCACCTCTTGCACCTCGACCTGCTTACGCGCGATGGCCGCCTGCAGCATTTCCGGTCCCCAGGCAAACTCGACCAGCTGTCTGACATACGCCCGCGTGCCGGTTGGCCCGACGATGCTGAGCGGCGGGGGCGGTTCCTCGAGGAGGACGCGGGCCAGGATCAGTGATGCCAGGCCAAAAGTATGGTCGGCATGAAAATGCGTCAAGATGACGGCTCGCGGTTCGGCCACGGAGAGACCGGCGCGGGGTAGGTGGACCGATAAGGGAGCCCCGGCGTCCAGCAAGAGGGTGCCGTCGACGACCATGGCCACGTTATAGGCGTGCGGGGCGACAGCCGCGCCCGTGCCGAGAAACGTGACCTCCACCTCCGTGACGGTACCAGAGCTTGCCCCGGCGATTCGCCGCGGTCCGATCGGCCGCTAGAGTGGATCCATGCTCGAACGCATCCGACTGACGCAGTGGTCGCACGGAGCCGGTTGAGCCTGCAAGCTCGGTCCTGAGGACCTGGCTCAGGTTCTGAGCCACTTGCCGGCGCGACTCGAGAACGCGGACGTCCTCGTCGGAATGGAAACCGGCGATGATGCGGCCGTCTATCGCTTGCGGCCGGACCTGGCCCTGGTGGTGACAACCGACTTCTTCACCCCGGTCGTCGACGATGCCTACACCTTCGGCGCCATCGCCGCCGCCAACGCGCTCAGCGATGTCTACGCGATGGGTGGCGTGCCATTGCTGGCCATCAACCTGGTGGCCTTTCCCATCAAGGAATTACCAGCGTCGATCCTGGCGGACATTCTCCGAGGCGGATCTGACAAAGTCCAGGAAGCGGGCATCGACATCCTCGGTGGTCACAGCATCGACGACCACGAGCCGAAATACGGCCTCGCGGTTACCGGCACCATCCACCCCGATCGTATCGTGCGCAATCGGGGCGGTCGTCCGGGTGACACCGTGGTGCTCACCAAGCCGCTTGGCACGGGCGTGATCACCACCGCCATCAAGCACCAGGTGGCGTCGGACCGGGCGCAGGAAGCGGCCATCGCGACGATGCTGCGCCTCAACCGGGCCGCCGCCGCCGCCATGCTGGCGGTCGGCGTCGATGCCGCGACCGACGTGACCGGGTTCGGCTTGTTGGGCCACCTCCACTACCTCGCCCTAGCCTCCGGGGTGGCGGCCGAGATCGAGGCGGCGAGCGTCCCCCTCCTGCCCGACGCGGAGATGCTGGCCGAGGCCGGTGAGGTCCCGGGTGGGACGCGGTCGAATGAGCGCTTTCTTGGCAGCCGGGTCACGTTCAACCCGGCGGTTCAGCCTGCCCGGCGGACCCTGTTGTGCGACGCGCAGACCTCCGGGGGGCTGCTGCTCGCCGTGCCTGGCCCCAGCCTGCCCCGGCTGCTGGACGCGCTCCATTCCGAAGGGGAAATCGGGGTTGTGATCGGTTCGTTAACCGCCGGCCGGCCCGGCCAGATCACCGTTCGCTGACCGCCCCTGTCGGTCATGAACTCGTTACACACTTACCACCCTGCGTCCACGGGGGGGACATATGGTAGCTCGTCTCCCAACCGTATTAGAAGGTGACTGTTATGGAAACGGGAAGCTCGGCCACCCTGAGGCGCCTCCGTTGGGGCAGCACCCATAATGGGTCCCAGTGCGGGTCTTCTCTAAGGCACCGGCCGACGATGATCGCCCCCTGGTCGAGCGGGCTCGCCGAGGCGATCAAGATGCCATTCGCGCACTCTTCGAGCGCTACTTCGACCGGATATACAACTACGTCTACGCGCGGCTCGGTCGGGCCGAAGATGCGGAGGACCTCGCCATCGACACCATGACCCGCAGCCTGACCCGGCTGGATCTCTTCCACGACCAGGGTGTCGCCTTCTCCTCCTGGGTCTACCGGATCGCGCACAACGCGACCATCGACCACTACCGCCGGCAGGGCAAGGTCACCCTCGTGCCGCTCGAGCACGCGACCCTTCCGCAATCGGCGGACCCCTCGGACCTGGCGGTCGAGCAGTTGTCGAACGACGATCTGCGGACGGCGATCCGCGATCTGACCGAGGAGCAGCAGCAGGTCTTGATCCTGCGCTTCTTCCAGGATCTAACCGCCGCCCAGGTGGCCGACATCATGGGCAAGTCGGTCGGTGCCGTCCAGGCGCTCCAGCATCGTGCCCTCGCCTCGCTCGAGCGGACCCTTCAGGGGAGGCCGGTCAATTGATGTCTGAGAGTCAACACCTCGAACCACTGGCCGAGCGACTCCGGGCGGTTGACCCGGTCCCGCCTTCCCCGATGACCAAGATCCGGGCGTGGAACCTGATCATCGCGCAGGCCGAGAAGCCCGCCTCGCGTCAGCTGCGCCAGCGCTCTGCCACCCGGTTGGTGCTGGCGGGGATGGCGGCGGCGGCCTTCCTCGTGGTCGGCGCCGTCGCCGCGGCGGCGGACAGCCTTCCCGACTCCGCGCTCTATCCGATCAAGGGAACGATCGAGCGGGTCGAGGGCGTCTTTGTCTTCAGCGCGACCGATCGATTCAACTTCCATCTTTCGCTAGCTCGTACCCGGCTCCGTGAAGCCGCGGCGATGTTTGCGCGCCATCGGGTGGACCTGGCGGACACCGCCTTGAACGCGCTCGAGGACGAGCTGGGGAGCGCCGCCGAGGTGGTCAAGACCGTCAAGGCGAGCGATCCGGCGGTGGCGGGAAGCCTGGAGCAGGAACTGCGCCAGGCGGTCGAGACGCATGACAACCAGCTGGCCGGCCTTCAGGGCCAGGTTGTAAACCCCACCGCCGTGACGGCCATCACCAGGGCGCGCGACCGCGCGCAGACTGCGTTGCAGGTCGCCGCCGCGCCGGCCGATCATGGTCAGGGAAAGCCGACGACTTCGCCCTCGCTCAAGGGTCGTGGCCAGGGCTCGCCTGCCTCACCGCAGGACTCGCCCAAATCAAGCCGCCTGCCGTAATCGCCGGCGTCGTCGCGATCGTCGTGGCCCTGGTGGACCAGGGCAGCAAAGCCTGGGCGGTGGCGAGCTTGCCGCCGGGCGCCCGAGCCGTCGCCGTCATCCCGGGCTGGCTCTGGTTCCGCCTGGTGAGCAATAGCGGGGCGACCTTCAGCCTCCTGCCAGGCCACAACTTGCTGTTTGCGGGGGCGACGTCGCTCATCCTGATCGCCATCCTGGTGTTACTCGGAAGACGCTACGTGACTGATGCGATCAGCGTCGTGGCGTTGGGCGCCATTGCCGGTGGGGGCCTCGGCAACCTGATCGATCGCCTCCGGCTTGGCGGGGTGATCGACTTCATCCAGGTCCGCGCCTGGCCGACCGACTTCAATCTCGCCGACCTTGCCATCCGCCTTGGCGTGCTGGGATTTTTGCTCGGCCTGATCGTTCAGGGCCGCCGGCGCCGGCCTGCCCGCCCCTGATCAGATGTGGCGGGGGCGCGGAGAGGACTCGAGCGAATCGGTCCAGAAATCCTCACCGGGGACGGTGTCGACCCTGACGAGAAAATCCAGGCTGCCGAGCTGGAAGCCGGTCGCCTCGATCGCGTCGCTGTCCCGCCGGGATAACAGCACCACCGGGACCTCGGAGAGCGTGGCGTCCTGACGCAGGGCGCCCAGGTCGGTCGTCTTCAGCTGCTCCCCGGCTCCCAGGTCGATGAAGACCAGGTCCGGCATCTGCTTGCGGATCCGATTCAGGCCATCGTCGATGCTGGAGGAGAGGGTGACCCAATAGCCATCAAGCTCGAGCTTCAGCCGGTAGAGTTCGGCCAGGCCGCGATCATCGCCGATGAACACCACCTGCAGCGCATCCTCCGGGGATCCGTTTTGCTGCCGGGGTCGCGAACGCGCTGCGGCCATACCTCGTCCCCACCTCCACGGGGGTCGCCTACAGAATGGGGCTGCGGCCGGTGCGTGTCATCCTTCGTTCGGATGAATTTGCCGGGCACACGCCCTAGGGCGCCGGCTTGGCCGCGGGTGCGCGCTTGGGGCTGACCTCGGCCAGCCGTTGCGCCACGATCCATGCCGCCACCTGGGCCCGCGACCGGAAGCCCAGCTTGGCGAGAATATGGGCCACGTGCGATGAGACGGTCGCTGCGCTGACGTTCAGGCGCTTGCCGATGGCGGCGTTTGTAAAGCCGAGGGCCATCAACTCCGCGACTTCGTGCTCCCTGTCGGTCAGCTTTTCCTGCTTGGTAGGCGCCGGCTGCTCGGGAGCGACGCCGAAGATTCGCAGGACCCCGGAGGCCGCCTCGCGCCGACGATTCTGCGCCTGCCGATCCTCCGCCGACGGCTGACTGCGTTTCGGGCTGGGCTCGCTGGCTCGCATGACCACGTTGAGGAGATGCGTGACCTGCCCGGTTGGGCCACTCAGTGGATAGATCTCCCAATCCCAGCGGCGCCCTTCGGCCCGGTGGTCCGGCGGGGTGATGCCGAGCTCGGCGAATTCGAAGCGCTTCAAGTGTTGGGGTTTCGCGCTCGCACACACCTCGCGCATGATGCGGAGGACGCCGGCGGCCTCCGCGCTGGGGAAGATCTCCTCGATCGATCGGCCGGTCACCGGCAACTTGTCCGGCGGAAGCCACCGTTCCCAGACGCGGTTGGCATAGAGGATGTGGAATCCGTCATCACAGTCCGTGACATGGAAGCCAATGGGCAAGGAGTCGAGCAGCCGGCCGAGGATGGTCAACGCATCCGACTCCGGTGATGCACGAAGAACCGTCGCGAGCTTGTGTAAGGTCGAGGGCGACTTGCGCACCTGAGATGCTCCCCCTGGGGACGAACCCGAACTTAATATTGCGCTCTTAGGTGTCGATTTGCAACTCAGCGGCGCTGCGTCTACGCTAATCTCAGGAGGAGCACACCCGGTGGAAAATTTGGCGCCTGCGCGTCCTGATCGGGCGGCCGAGGTCGGCCCGCAAACCACGCACGTCCGGGAAATGGCGGCCAACCTGCTGCTCGGGCGAGCCTTGCAGGTGCTGGATGGTGCCTGCGGCCTGGTCAGGTTCGCCGACGGTGATGGGCGTTGGAGCCAGGATAGCTTCGTGCTCCCGGGCCGGCCCGACCGGCTCGCCGAGCTCGGACCGGTGCTGGAGGCGCTGGTCGACTGGGCCCTCTACAGCGAGGTCCCCGTCCTGGTCGAGGATCTCGGCACGAGTCGGTGGTCACGCTATCTGCTCCACGAGGCCACGCCGCCGGCTGGCTCGGTGGCGGCCACCCCGCTGGCGCAGCGCGGTGCGATCTGGGGTGCGGTTGCGGTCTACCGGACGGCGAGCGCGGGCGATGCCAGGGAGCTGCTCCGCCAGCTCGCCGAGCTGGCGACCGAGCCGCTGAGCTCGCTCGGTGCCGGCCGTCCGGAAGGCGTCGATGCGCGCCGCTGAATCCGCGCGCCGGCTCGCCCTGCTACGCCGGCGCCTGACCGATCTCTCGGTGGACGGCCTCCTCGTCACCATGCCGGCGAACATCCGGTACCTGTCCGGCTTCAGCGGCACGCTGGGTTACCTCCTGATCGGCATGGAGGTCGCGGAGATCCTGGGAGACAGCCGCTACTGGCTGCAGATGGAAGAGGAATCACCGGCCTTCAGCCTCGTGCGTTCCAGTGCCTCGCCCGGCTTGTGGGCCCTGGTCGCCGAACGCGTCAGGGCGAATGGCCTCAGCCGCGTCGCCTTCGAATCCGAGCAGCTCACGGTCGACCTGCACCGCCAGCTGCGGGATCGCCTACCCGCCGGGATCGCGCTCGAGGCGTCACGCGGCCTGATCGAGGAGTTCCGCATGCGCAAGACGCCGGACGAGGTAGAGCAGCTCCGGCGGGTGGCGGGAATCGCCGGCCGGGCCTTCGACCACGTCCGGACCGCGCTGCGGCCAGGCCTTCGCGAGCGCGACGTCGCCTTTCTGTTAGAGCAGACCTTCCGCGAGCTCGGGGCGGACGGGCCGTCCTTCGAGACGATCGTGGCCGCCGGCGAGCGGGGCGCCCTCCCGCACGGGCGCGCCTCCGATCGCCCGATCGCGCGGAGCGACATGGTGGTGATCGACTTCGGCGCGTCCGCCGGCGGCTACAACAGCGACACGACCCGTACGGTCGTGATCGGTGAAGCGAGTGCGGAGCAAACCCGGGTGATCGATGCTGTGCGGGAGGTGCAACGGGCCTCGCTGGCCATGATGCGGCCAGGCGTCGCTGCCGACGCCATCGACAAAAAGGCCCGCGAGGTCGCGACCAGTCTCGCCGGGGCGAATGCCTTTGGGCATGGCCTCGGCCACGGCATCGGCCTGATGGTGCACGAACGGCCCTATCTGTCCCCCAGCGACCAGACGGTGCTGCAGCCCGGGATGGTGATCACGAACGAACCAGGCGTCTACATCCCTGGCTGGGGCGGTGTTCGTCTGGAAGAGATGGTGCTGATCACGGAGCAGGACCCCGAGGTCATCAGTCCGGCGAGCCGCGAGATCATCGCCGGATGACGGCGCTGGAGGCCATCCGGGAGAAGCTCCAGATCTCCGCCTTCGCCGACGATCTCTTCGGCGAAAACTGCTATGTGGTTCGGCGGCGGGACACCACTTCAGCGCTCGTCATCGACCCCGGCCTGCAGGTGCGACAGGTCGTGGACCACGTGGAAGCGGAGGGGCTCACGATCGAGCACGTGCTATTGTCGCACGGGCACATCGATCACGTGGCGGGCGTGCCCATGCTGCAGCAGGCCAGCAAGGCCTCGGTCGCCATGCATCCCGACGATCGAGCGATTCTTCAATGGGAACAGTTCGCCGAGCTGCCATTCCTTCCGGCGGGATTTCAGCCATTTGCGGTCGACACCGACCTGGGCGACGGGTCCCAACTCGCGTTACGCGACGTGACCGTGAGGGTCTTACATACGCCTGGTCATACCCAGGGCTCGGTGTGTTTTCTCTTCGGCCTCGACTGCTTCGCGGGTGACACCCTCTTCCAACGCAGCATCGGCCGCACCGATCTTCCGGGTGGCAGTTACCAGAAGATCGTCATCTCGATCCGATCGGTCCTCTACGCGCTGCCTTCGAAAACCGTGGTGCACCCCGGGCACGGCCCCCGGACCACGATCGAGGAGGAGATGCGGCTCAACCCGTTCGTGCCCGCATCGTCGTAGGCGACTCAGGCCTGCCCAGGTGCGCATCGCCTCGCTACTGCCCAGTGCGACCGAGATCGTCTGCGCCATCGGCCTGGAGGAATCCCTCGTCGCCGTCACCCATGAGTGCGACTACCCGGCGAGCGTCCGCGGCAAGCCGGTCCTGACCACCAGCGTCGTCCCAGCGATATCGAGTGGCGCGATCGACCGCCACATCCGCGGGCTGGTCCACCGGGGAAGCAGCATCTACCGCCTCGATGCCGAGCGCCTCGTCAGCCTGCAGCCGGACCTGATCCTCACCCAGGAGCTCTGCGAGGTCTGCGCCGTCTCCTACCCGATCGTGCAGACGGCGGCGCGCCGCCTGGACGGTCCGGTTCAACTCGTCTCGCTCGAGCCGCAGAGCCTCGACGACGTCTTCGACAACATCCGCCTCGTCGGACAGCTGACCGGTCGAGAGGCGGCCGCCGTCGCCGCCGTCGACCAGCTCCTGGCTCGCGTCGCCGCGGTCCGCGAGCGCATCGCCGGTCGGCCGGCACGCCCGGTCATCTGCCTGGAGTGGCTCGATCCGCCGTTCAACAGCGGGCACTGGACGCCCGGGCTGGTCGCCCTGGCCGGCGGTCAGGACGTGCTCGGCTCCGCCGGCCGGCCGGCGTCCGCGGTCAGCTGGGCGCGGGTCCGTGAAGCCGAGGCCGACCTCGCGGTCGTGATGGCATGCGGCCTCTCGCTCGACCGAAGCCTTGATGAGACGAGCGCGATGCGCTCGCGATTTGGCGCCCGATCGCTGTGGGTGGTGGATGGCAATGCGTATTTCAGCCGCCCAGGACCGCGGCTTGTCGACAGTTTGGAGATCATGGCTGGCATCTTGCACCCGGAGGCAGTTCCGGCGCCGGGGCCGGAGGTCGCGCGGCGGCTGGCCTAGCTGTAGAGGAAGCGAAAAAACAGCGCGGCCACCAGGATGGCCGCGATCCCGCCGCCAAGAAGCAGGAGGAACGCCGCGACCGCGAACCCGAGCATTCTCCCGAACGCCAGCCGCAATGCGTCTTCGGCGGAGATCTCGGACCCGGGGTCGATCATGGCGTCTGCGCCCACTCCCTGTAGGGCCCATGGGGCGGACCCAGGTCGGCCGCGGTCCAACTGTTGACCCGTGTCAGCCCGGCGGTCAGGAGGGCGACCAGTGCCTGTGGCGCGGCGCGGCGCTCGTAGACGCCGATCTTGTCGGCGCGCAGCCGACGGGTCCGGGTCACGCGGTCATCGACCCACCAGACGGCGCTGACGTCGAGGACGTGGCCGGTCCGCTCCCGGTAACTGATCGTCAGGGTCGCCTCCCCGCCGCCGTCGGGCGCCAGGGTGAGCTCCCAGGCCGCCTTGCCGCGCCGATAGCGGTCGATCCGCATCCCGTGCGCGCGCGCGAACGCCTCGACGGCCGGTGCGATGGTGCGGAACGCCTCGATGATTTCCTCCGGGATCGGGGCCAGCCGGGTGGGGGTGCGCACCGGCCCCATTGTAGAGTTGCGTCAAGTCATGACCGCCGCATCCGACGAGGCCGTCGATCGGATTTTGCGCACCACAAAAGTGATCGCGGTCGTCGGCCTGAGTCCCGATCCGCGGCGGCCAAGTCATGGCGTGGCTCGCTATCTGCAGCGCGCCGGGTACCGGATCATCCCGGTCAATCCGCAGATCACGGAGGTGCTCGGCGAGCGAGCCTATCCTTCGCTTCGAGATGTTCCGGAGCCGATCGATGTGGTCGACGTCTTCCGGCGCTCCGAGTTCGTCGCCGGCATCGTCGATGACGCGGTCGCGGTACGCGCCCGCGCGATCTGGCTCCAGGATGGCGTTCGGGACGAGGCGAGCGCGGCACGGGCCCGTAAGGCCGGCCTCGACGTGGTCATGGATGACTGCATCATGCGCCGCCACGCCCAGCTCCGGCCTGCGTAAGGCGGGCCTGCAGCCGCCGCTCGGCGATCTGCTCCGCGGCACGCCGGCTGGCGACGCGTTCGCCGCGGGAGCATTCCAGCACGGCCCGGGTCGTCGTCCGTAACTGGCGGCTGGTCTCGGAAAAAATCGACTCGATGGTCGGCTCGAAGCGCTTTTCGAGGAGCCCGCAAAAGAGGAAGGCCGCGGCGGCGTTGGCGACGAAGTCGGGAAGGAGCGTAATCCCGCGCGCCTCGAGCTGCGCCTCGGCCTCCGGGGTCACCGGGTTGTTAGCGGCCTCGACCAGCAGCCGGGACCGAATGCCAGCCTGGTTATCCGTTCGCACGGCGCCGCCAATCGCGGCCGGGATCACGATCTCCACCGCTTGCTCGAGCCACACCGGCTCGGGGGCCAGCCTGACGCGGGGAGCGAGCCCGCCGCGATCGATCCGTCCGAACCGATCACGGCCCTGGAGAAGGCGCGGGATATCGAGCCCGTCCTCATCAATGACCGCGCCATCGATATCCGCGATCACGACGATCCGCGCGCCAGCATGGTGCAGGTAGCGGGCGGCGGCGCCGCCGACGTTGCCAAACCCCTGGAGCGCAACCCGCGCGCCCTGGACCGGGATGCCGAGGACGTCGCAGGCCTCCAGCGTGCATTCCGCCACGCCGTAGCCCGCGATCAACTCGGTGATGGCGACGCCGTCGCTGGTGAGCGCAAACGCGCCCTGGACACGGGACAGCGCGGCGAGGCCATCGGCCTTGAACCCGGCCTGCAGTGGATGCGTCAATCCGGCCAGCCGGCACGCCGCGATGATCTCGTCCTCGTGGGTCCCCAGGTCGGCGCCGGTCGCGTAGCGCTCCGCGATGTAGGGACGGATCGCGCCGACAAACCGGGCCAGGATCGCCTGCGCGCCGGCCGCCGCCGGGTCCCAGTTGATCCCGGCTTTGGCGCCGCCGTACGGAATCTCCAGCACTGCCATCTTGTGCGACATGGTCCGGGCCAGGTCGCTCACCTCTTGCGCGGTCAGGCCCTTGCGCATCCGCAGGCCGCCCGAGCACATGCCATCCACCAGGCGATCGATGACGAACCAGCCGGTTGCGCCACTGGCCGGATCGTGCCATTCCGTGACGAGGTATGGGGCCGCGTCGCTCGCGGTCAAAAGACTCGGCCGCCGAGCGGGACGTCCTGCGTCGGTTCCAGCAACACGACCGCGCCCGACTCGTCCGGCACGCCGAGGACGAGCACCTCGGAGCGGACCGGTCCGATCTGCCGCGCGGGAAAGTTGGTCACCGCGACCACCAGCCGGCCGCGCAGGTCGGCAGGTCGGTAGTGCTGGGTCAGCTGGGCGCTTGACCGCCGCCTACCCAGCGGTCCGAAGTCAATCAGCAGGCGGTAGGCGGGTTTGCGCGCCTCGGGAAACGGCTCCGCTTCGACGATCCGGCCGACCCGCATGTCGACCCGGTCGAAGTCGGAGACGTCGATCAACTCCCCTCCCGTGGCAACGTTCTTAGTGTAGTGTCCGATGCGAGTGAGATGCCGCTGACCCCGGCCGAAATGCGCGAGCTCTTTCCCATCGCGCGGCGGTATGCGTACCTCGATCACGCGGCGATAGCCCCGGTCGCCACCCCCGTGCGGGCAGCGATGACAACCTTTATCGACCGCCTGGCGGAAGCGCCATTCGACCTGGCGCATTGGGAGCGGCTTCGCAGCCAGGTGCGGACCCGCGTCGGTCAGTTGCTCTCGGTCGGGCCCGAGCGCATCACCTTCACCAAGAACACGACCGCGAGCCTGGGACTGGTGGCCGCCGGCCTCGATTGGCGGCAGGGGGACAACATCGTCGGCGTCGACCGCGAATATCCGGGGAACATCTATCCCTGGATGGGCCTCAAACCGCGGGGTGTCGAGCTCCGCCTGTACCATGCCAGGGACGGACGGATCGATGTCGGGGGCCTCCTCGACCTCTGCGACGCGCGGACCCGGATCCTGACCGTCAGCGCCGTGCAGTTCTGGAGCGGATACCGAGCCGACCTGGCCGAGCTGGGGGCCCGGCTCCGTGGGACCGGCGTGCTGCTCGTAGTGGACGCGGTGCAGGCGATCGGGGCGCTGACCATCGATTGTTCCACCCTCGCCGTCGACTTCCTGTGCGCCGGTGCGCAGAAATGGATGCTCGGCCCGATCGGTGTCGGCTTTGCCTGTGTCTCACCGCGCATGCAGGACCAGATGCGACCGGTGATGATCGGAACCGAAAGTGTCGTCCGGGACCGCGAATACTTCGACTATGACCTGACCTTCAAGCCCGATGCGCGGCGCTACGAGGAGTCGGCGCCGAATTACCCCGGCATCCTCGGTCTCGGGGCGGCCGTCAACCTGCTGCTTCGTGCCGACCCGGCGCAGGTCGAGGCGACCGTCCTGTGGCTTGCCGATCGGCTACGCAATGAGCTCCAGCGTCGTGGTTACCCGTTGGTCGTGACGCCGCAGCCGCAGGAGCGATCCGGCATCGTCTCCTTTCGCCACCCGCGCATCGTGCCCGCGGAGGTGCACGCCCGGTTACGGGAAGCCGACGTCGTGATTTCCGTCCGAGGCGATTTCCTTCGGGCCGCGCCGCACTTTTACAACAACGAGGAGGATGTCAGCCGCCTGCTCGACGCCCTTCCCGCGTGACCTTCTGGCAACGCGCCCGGCGCGAGCTCGGTCGGGAGACGCAGCCGATCGGGACAGTGGTTCGGCTAATCATCATCGAGCGTGCCGTCGTGGGGAGCCTGGTCTTTATCCTGGGGCTCGCGCTGTTGACCGGAAGTCAGCGGGTCGGTCGCATCGTCCGCCTCTGGGTGTCCGAGATGGACATCAATCCCGAGCGGCGGCTGATCCCGCGGGCGCTGGTGGCCGTCCTGCGGCCATTCGGCCTGCTATCGACGCGGACGGTGGTCATCATCGGGATCGGGGCGATCCTGTTCGCCGGGCTGGAGTTGACGGAGGCGGTTGGCCTGGCCCGCCGGCGGCGTTGGGCCGAGTATCTGACCGTCATCGCCGGCTCCATCGGGATCCCCTTCGAGATCAACGAGGTCATCAGTAAACAGACCGTCTTACGAATTGGGGCGCTCGTGATCAACGTGGCGATCGTGGTTTACCTGGCCTGGCAGAAGCACCTCTTCGGCCTGCAAGGTGGGGTCGAGACCGAGACGGCGACGCGCTAGTGGGGTGACGCGCCTACTTCTTGCCGGGGGTGTCGGTCAGGGGAATGCCGACGCCGGCCACACCCAGCGGGCCCGCATGCCGGGTGAGCATGCCGACCAGAAAGCCAAGCACCCGATCGGCTGACGGGCCCTGCGAGATCGAGGCCAGCAGGGCCGGTTCCGGCACCCGAAACGCTCCGATTAACCCGGCTTTCACTGCGCGGCTGAATGCCGTGGTGCCCGCCGGGACGAAGGTCACCTTGATCTTCGTGTACCGCTCGCCAGAGTGGATCAGGGTGAACGGTGCCTTGGTTTTCACCTGCCACGCCCGGATCTCCTCGTTCTTCAGGCGCCGTTGCAACGTCGCGATGAGTTTCTTTCCGCCCGGGTCGTTGGTCGCGTAGATCGCAACGTGCACAGCCGACATGATACCGACTCGGTCAGGTCTTGCCCAGGTTTTCGAAAAAGCGTCGCATGGCGGTGCGCACCGGTTGGTCCTCGCCGGATGTTTTCACCGTGGTCTGACCCCGAGCCGCGCCAAGCTCCGCGCGGTTTTGCTGCCAGACGACCCAGACCCGTTGCACGGCCGTGAAGTTCGTGCCGATGGCGAGGATCCAGAGAGCGATGGTCAGGGCGGAGGGCCAGCCGTGCAGCTGGATCGGTTCGAGCAGAAGTCCGGCGACGATGATCACGACGCGCTCCGGTCGGGCGAGGATGCCCACGTCGCAGGTGAATCCGAGGCTCTGGGCGCGCGCGCGGACATAGCTCACCAGGAACGACCCGGCCAGGGCGGTCAGCAGGATGATCGAGTCGAGCGTGTCGCGCCGATCCAGGAAGTAGATCAGGATGCCGAGGTAGACCACCCCTTCCGAATACCGGTCGACGGTGGAGTCGAGGAAGGCGCCATAGCGGTAGACCTTGCCGGCCGCGCGGGCGAGCGCGCCATCAAGAATGTCGAAGAGCCCGGCGAACAGCAGGACGAACCCGCCGAGCAGCAGGTGGCCCATGGCCACGAGCGCCGCGCCGACCGCGGTGATCGCCAGGCCGAAGAGCGTGAGCATGTTCGGCGTGATCGGCGAGCCGCGAAAGATTCCGATGCCGCGCTCAGCCCGCCGCCGGACCCAAGCCTGGAATTTCTGGGTGAACATCAGCCGGAGCTCAGGCTCGGCTCCAGCCGCGCCTTCGGCATCGGGGTGAACTGGCTCTGCGCCTGTCGATAAACGTCGGTGACCTGGTCGATGACGCGGTCCCAGTCGTACTGCTGGACCGTCGCCAGGCCGGCTCGGGCGAGATCCTGGCGTAGCTCGGGGCCATTGATCAGGGTCTCGAGCGCGTAGGCCAGCTGGCGTTTGCTCTTTCGATCGACGAGGAGCGCTTCGCGTCCGTGCGTCACCACCCCGCGAAACCCCTCGATGTTGGTGGCGACGATGGGACGGCCCGCGGCCATCGCCTCCAGCAGGACGATGCCGAAGCTCTCGTCGCCGGTAGCCGGGGAGCAGAAGATGTCGGCGCTGGCGTAGTAGCGCGGCAACTGGTCGGCGGCGACGTAGCCGGCCATGACGACATCCGGGAGTTGCTTGCGGGCAAGAAAGTTTCCGTACCAGCGGCGAAGCGGTCCGTCGCCGGCGATGATCAGGCGGAGGTTCGGGTAGAGCGGCTTGAGTTGCTCGTAGGCCCGTAACAGGTAGCCGAGCCCCTTGCGGTACTCGAGCCGGCCGACGAACAGGATGTTGACCATGCCGTCGCTGAACTCGGGCAAGGGAGACGAATGGCGAAAGCGCGAAACGTCGATGCCGTTTGGGACGATGCGGTACTCGCCCGGAAAGTAGCGTTCGACAAAATCGCGGGCTGGATTCGACACGGCGATCCGCGCATGCAACCGCCGGACCTGCCGCTTGAGCAGCGGTTTGCCGTAGTAGTAGCCGACGTTGGACCGGGCGAACGCGTGG
This sequence comes from Candidatus Dormiibacter sp., assembly GCA_039922495.1. GTDB lineage: Bacteria > Chloroflexota > Dormibacteria > CF-121 > CF-121 > JALYYC01. The sequence continues at coordinate 9,643 of JBDTEO010000008.1, read as the reverse complement.
AAGGTTCCCACGTTACAGGTCTCGGAGAAGCGGAGGGCCGTGACCGGCAGGACCGGCATCAATGGCTCGTGATAGTGGATGACGTCGAAGCCGCTGTCTCGGACATAATGCTTGATCCGGTTCATCAGGTGGAAGCTGACCGTGATGCGCGCCACCGATCCGTGGGTGGGAATCGGAAAAGGCCGTCCGACCCGGACGAAGTCAGCGTCCTGCTCGCTGATTCGAGCGGACGATGGGGCAAAGACGGTGACGTCGTGGCCGAGCCGGCGCAAACCGGCCGCGAGGTGCCGGACGTGTTCCGTCACGCCGCCCGGGTGGGCGTAGTCATAGGCGGAGACGAGCGCGATCCTCATTTCGCTGTTGGCTTCCCTGCGGAGATTATCCGCCAGAGACCGCGCGGACCGCTGATCGGCCCGCGCGGGCCCAGTTCCGACCGATGCGCCGAAACTTCAGCTGGGCGATGCGGCGATGCGTCATAAAGTCCCAGTACTCGCCACCGGCGCGCGTCTGGCTGGCCAGCAGCGCCTTTCTGACATCCTGCGCCGTTTTGCCGGGAAACGTCGTGTATCCGGTGCCGATGCCCTCCAGGTGATGGCTGTCCGAGCAGCCGACCTCGGGGAGATGGAAGCGCTCCTGGTTGAGACGATTGATCTTCGCCGCGCAGGTTCGGCCGGCCACCGAGGGATTGAAGGTCTCCACCGCGTCGAAGTAGATCTCCGGCGAGGGATTGTTCATGATGCCGTCGAAGGTTCGGTACCCGATGCTCCGGGTCAGCATGGAGAACGGGTGGACCGCGATCGCCAGGCCGCCCTGCTCATGGATCCGGGCAATGGTCTGGTCTAGCGGCCGCCACATGGGGATCGGCTTGTCGATGAAGAGGGCAAGCAGATGACCGTGGAGGGTCGTGATCTCGGAGCCGCTGACGATCTCGAAGGGATACTCGTTGGCCAGTTCGAGCGCCTGGTAGCTGCCGGTCAGCCGGTCGTGGTCGGTGATGGCCACGACGTCGAGATCCGTGTTATCGCGGACGTAGTTCAACACCTCGCGTACGGTGGCGGTGCCATCGTTGAGCGAGGTGTGCATGTGGAAATCGGCCTTACCCAAGAAGTCCTCCTTGATCGCCAACCGCGGCCTGAGCGGACGTCGTCGCCATCGGGATGCCGGCGCGGATCACGCGGTCCGGCCAGATCGGCTCCAGCACGTGCCACTGGTCGGGATACATCTTTATATAACCTTCAAACGTTCGGAGGATTTGTTCCATGGCACTTCGGACGTCACCGGCGTGATCTTCACTCTTTGTGAGAAAGAGGGGCGTGCCCCCAACCGCCGTGTAGCGGTCTTCCTCGTCCCGCACGCAGAACGCCGGGAGGATCGGAGCTCCGGTTTTGAGGGCGATTTCGACCGGTCCGGTCGGGAAGCTGGCCAGCTCGCCAAAGAAGGCGAACGGCTGGCCCGTATTCAGGATGTCGCGGTCCATGGCCAGCACCACCATGCGCCCGTCTTTGAGCATCCGGATGATGTCGCGCGCCCCGGTCTGGCTCAGCGGGATGACCTTGATGCCCAGCTTGGAGCGGACCCGGAAAACATGGGCAAAGAGCCGGCGCGGCTCGATCTGTTCCACCATGACGCCGATCTGGCCGTAGGACGCCGCCCAGCTCGCCGCGGCGAGTTCCCATGACCCCATGTGCGGCGCGACCACGATGACGCCCTTGCCGTGGGTCATCGCCAGGTCGAGATTCTCGACACCGATCGCGGTCAGGAGCCCGGTCAGTCGGGTGCGGTCCATCCGCGGAATCTTGAAGAAGTCGATCCAGGCCTTGGTGTAATTCAGCCAGTTCTTCCAGGCCAGCTTTCGCAGCTGTGGTCCCGCGAGATCGGGCCGCACATGGCGCAGGTTGGATTCCAGCGCCTTGCGTTGCCGGGCGAGCATGGGAAAGGCGAGGGTGCTGATCACCACGCCGAGGGCGTAGGCGAGGCGGCGCGGGATTCGCGCGATGGCCCCCTCGATCAGCCGGAAGCCGAGATAGGTGATCATGACGACTCCAGCACCGGCTGGCCGGGCGTGCCGGGCTGGGCGGCGGAAACCTCCGGCCGCCAGACCGGCAAAAAGACGAGCCACTGGTCTGGTTCGCGGCGAATGATCCGCTCGAAGAACCGCACGATGCGCTCGGTCGTCACCTGGATGTCGTGTGCGGTATCCCCGGTCCGGCTGACCTCGATGGGCGCTTCGATCTCCGCAATGTAAAGGTTGTTGCGTTCCCGGCGTCCCCAGGCGGGGATGATCGGGACGCCGGTCTTCAGGGCGATGGCGGCTGGGCCGGCCGGAAAGACGGCGGGCCGGTTGAAGAAGTTCACCCGCACGCCCCGGTCGCCCCGCGCCAGGTCGCTGGCCAGGGCGACGAGCTCGTTGCGGTCCAGGGCCTTGATGATCTGCCGGAGGCTACCGGCCCCGATCGGGATCATCTTCATACCGATGCGCGCGCGGGAGGCGACCACCACCTGGCTCAACGGGCCCAGGGGGAGCTCGTCGGTGACGGCGCTGACCGGGTAGCCGTAGACTGCGGAGGCCGCCGCCAGGATGTCCCAGTTCGAGATGTGGGCGGTGACGACGATCGCGCCCTTGCCGGCCGCGAGCGCCTCGTCGATATGGTGCCGGCCTTCCGGACGGACCATGCGCCGGATCTCTGCCGGCGTGAGCGAGTCCATCATGATGAAGTCGGCGAACATCTTGAAGTAGTTGCCGAAGGCATGCCGGGCGGTTCGCCGCACGAGCGGGTCAGTCGAGGGGAGCCCCAGCACCTGCGCGAAGTTCTCGAAGGCGACCTGGCGGCGTCGAGGCATGAGGAAAAAGACGCAGCGTCCGGTGAGCGCTGCCAGCGGGTACCGAATCCCCGGTGGCAGCGCCTTGATCACCCAGTTCCCCAGCCTGAAGAGGCGAGGGAGGATCATCGCCGGCGAGCAGCTACCTTTTGGGTGCGGGCCGGCACGGCGCTCGGGGCCGGCTTCTCCCCATTGGTCGAGGTTCCCGCGATGAACGCTTCGGTCTTGACGTGCGCCACCGAGTCAGTGAACTGTACCGGCGGCGACTTCATGAAGTACGACGACGGCGCGTCCAGCGCGCCTCCGATCTTCCGATCGAGGCCAAGCTTGCAGCAGCGGACCGCATCGATCACCACGCCCGCCGAGTTCGGCGAATCCCAGACCTCGAGCTTCAGCTCGACGTTGAGCGGCACGTCGCCGAAGGACCGGCCTTCGAGACGGATATAGGCCCACTTCCGGTCGCCAAGCCAGGGCACGTAGTCGGATGGTCCGATATGGATGTTATCGGCCCCGATGTCGACCGCCATCTGGGACTTGACGCTGTTGGTCTTGGAGATCTTCTTCGAGGTGAGCCGCTCACGCTCCAGCATATTGAGGAAGTCGGTGTTGCCGCCGAAATTCAACTGGTAGGTGCGCTCGAGCTTGACGCCGCGATCCTCGAAGAGGCGGGTGAGGACGCGGTGCACGATGGTGGCCCCCACCTGGGACTTGATGTCGTCGCCGATGATCGGGATGCCGCGCTTCTCAAAGCGATCGCGCCAGTACGGTTCGCGGGCCAAAAAGACCGGCATGCAGTTGACGAAGGCGCAGCCGGCTTCGAGAACCTGCTCCGCATACCACTTGACCGCTTCCTCGCTGCCCACGGGCAGGTAGTTGACGACCACGTCGGTCTTGGTGTCGCGCAGGATACCGACGATATCCGCCGTCGGGCCGGGCGCCTTGGTGATGATCTCCGACAGGTACTTGCCGAGGCCGTCGTGCGTCATACCGCGCTCGACCTTCACCCCGAGGCGAGGGACGTCGGCGAACTTGACGGTGTTGTTGTGGCCGGAGAAGATCGCCTCAGACAGGTCCTTGCCGACCTTTTCCTTGTCGATGTCGAAGGCGGCTGAGAACTCGATGTCGCGGATGTGATAGCCACCGAGGTCGACGTGCATGATCCCGGGAATCGCGGTGCCGGGCTTCGCGTTGCGGTAATACTCGATCCCCTGGACAAGGGACGAGGCGCAGTTGCCGACGCCGAGTATGGCGACCCGCACCTTGCGGCGCGATCGGGAGTCGTTACGAATGACCGTCGTCCGGGCGGACCCATTCGTCCTGGACCCGTTCTTGTGTGTGCCGTTGCTTTTTGCCATCGCTTCCTACACGCTCCTTTGCTGCAGCGCCCGAACCCTGGGTCGGGGCGCGATTCGTGTCGACAGTTCTCGATGGAAGGCGTTGAGGCCTTCCCGGTTCAGTGAGCAATACACGAGCCGGCCGGATCGGCGGGCACGAACCAGCTGGCCGCGACGTAGCATGCGCAGGTGCCAGCTGAGGCCGGGCTGACTCAGGTCGAGGGCGTCGGCCAGCTCCTGAACAGTGATCTCCGGCGTCCCCGCGAGGAACTCGAGGATCTTCAGGCGCGTGATACTGGCGAGCGCCTGGTAATGCGTGCGCAGCTCGCGCAGCGACGGTTGTGAGAGCGGTGTGGAAATTGCCATATAAAGAAAACTTTATGAATCATATCATGCCGTGCCGATGCCGCGTGGCGCGGCAAATTCGGGCCCGCTTCCGCTGAGATGACTCGCCTGTTAGCGTGTCAGCGAATCAGCAGGTTGCGGGGCAGGTGCGGGCGAACTCGCACTCGCTCTTGTAGCGGCACTCGTTGATGCCGTCGAGGGCGCGGGCGACAACCGCCTGCAACTCGGGAATCCGGCCTGGTTTCTCTTTGTCTTCCGCATCCATCATGAGTGCTACCGGGACGTGAATGGGACGTTGCTGCGATGCGTGATGCGTGCGCGCCGACAAATATGACACCGACGCTATCCGAAAACGCCTCCAGAATAGGAGCCAGCTTCTCTGCCGGTCAAGGAAAGACTTGTTAAGGTGGCTTCATGGCGCCGACCAGGGTTCGACGGGGAGCGGCGAAGATCGAGACCACCGTGGGATTCGATCGGATCGCCGGTCACGAGCGAGCCCTCGACATCTTGCGGGCCCAGCGCGCTGCCGGCCGCCTGGGTCACGCGTACTGCCTGACTGGCGACGCGGGCATTGGCAAAACCGCCCTGGCGCTTGCCGTCGGCGAAGAGCTGCTCCTCGGACCCGGGCAACCGCCGCGGCTCGAGGTGCATCCGGATTTCTGGTCGGACGACCGTGCCGAAGCCATCAGTATTGATGAGATTCGCTTTCACCCCCAGAAAGGCGCGCAGGCGCACGACCAGTCCCTTCAGCAGTTCCTGAGCCTGAAGCCGTTCGTTGCGCCCCTGCGCGTCGCGGTGCTGGCCAATGCCGAGCGGATGACCGAGGCGGCGCAGAACTGCCTGCTGAAGACCCTTGAAGAGCCGCCACCCAATACCGTGCTGATTCTGACTACAGCCTACCCGGACCACCTCCTGCCCACCTGCCTCTCACGCTGCCAGGTGATCGCGCTCTCTCCGGTGGGGAGGCCCGCGGTCGTCCGCTTCTTGCAGGGTCGTGGCTGTGACGAGGAAAAGGCCGAGGTCTTGGCTGGATTGGCCCACGGCCGCCCGGGTTGGGCCCTGCAGGCGCACGGCGATGGCGCCTGGATCGCGGGGATGGACCGCTGGGCGGAAGACCTTGCCAGATTGGCCCTCGAGGACGCCGACGGCGTCCTGAGCTACGCGGCGCGGTTTGGCCAGGGGCCCCAGGCCGAAATGCGCGTGGTCGCCTCCGATGCCCTGCGCGCGTTCATCGGGTTCCTCCGGGACGCGATGCTCTGCGCCGCGGGCGTGGGCGGGCCGATGCCGGCGGCGCGGCGTGAGCTGCTCGAGACCTGGACCGCCCGCATGCCCCCCGATCACCTGCGCGCAGCCCTGGCCGGTGCCCAGCGGACCCAGTTGCTGATCGACCAGAATGTGAACCCCCGCCTGGCGATGGAAGTCATGCTGCTCGATCTCCGGGTTCGACGGCCGGCATGAGCGCCGTCTTCGTCACCCTGCCGCTGCCCTCGCCCGGTATCGACCTGCTCCGGGAGCGCTTCGAGGTCACCATGCTCGAGGCCGAGGGCATGCCCGAGGACGTCCTGGCGGAGCACATCAAGAAAACGGATCCGGTGGGCATCATCGGGATGGTCAACGTGCCGATCACCGAGCGGATCATGGCCGCCGCCCCGCATCTGCGCGTCGTCGCCAACTACGCCGTGGGCTACAACAATGTCGATGTCGCCGCCGCCACCCGACGTAGCGTGCTGGTCACCAACACCCCCGGCGTCCTGACGGAAGCGACGGCCGACCTGACCTGGGCTTTGCTGCTCGCGGTGGCCCGCCGGGCGGTGGAGTCCGACCGGTTTCTGCGCGAGGGCAAGTTCAAGGGCTGGAAGGCGGACCTGCTGCTCGGCACCGACGTGTTCGGGCGGGTGCTCGGGGTGATTGGGTTCGGCCGGATCGGCCAGGCGGTGGCGCGTCGCGGACTGGGGTTCGGCATGTCGATCCTCTACAGCGATGCCAGGCGGGCCAAGCCGGAGATTGAAAATGAGTTCCGGGCCCAGTATGTTCCGCTCGACGAGCTGCTCCGCAAAGCGGATTACGTCACGATCCATGCCGATCTGAACGAACAGACGCGCCACATGATCGGCGAGCGAGAGCTCAAACTGATGGGGAAGGACCACTACCTCATCAATGCCGCCCGCGGCCCGATCGTTGACGAGAAGGCGCTCGTCCGGGCGCTCAAGGAGGGCTGGATCAAGGGTGCCGGTCTTGACGTCTACGAGCACGAGCCGAAAACGGAACCCGGCCTCATCGATTGCTGGAACGCCGTCCTGCTTCCGCACCTGGGCAGTGCCACGGTGAGCGCCCGTGCCGCGATGGCCGAATTGGCCGCCAAGAACCTGATCGCGGCGGTCGATGGCCAGCCGCCACCTAACCTGGTCAACCCGGAAGCCCTGGCCGTCAAACGGTAGGTGCCGATCCGCCTGGTGGCCATCGATCTCGATGGCACCCTCGTTAACGACTCGCTCGTAATCCATCCTCGTGACGTGGCCGCAGTGAAGGCGGCAACGGCGGCCGGCGTCCACGTGATCATCGCGACCGGGCGGATGTTCCGGTCATCGGTGCCCTACGCCAAGACGCTCGGACTGACGGGCCCGATGATCAACTACCAGGGCGCGGTCGTCCGAGAGATCGACAGTGGGGACGTGCTCTACAAATGTGAGCTGACCGTTGAGATGCAGCGGCGGGTTCTCGCCTTCACCGAGCCGCGCGACTGGCACGTCAACGCTTACATCGACGAGCAGGTCTACACCGAGCGCGCCCGGCCGGAAGCGGACCTGTACGCGCGCATCTCCGGCGTGCCGTATGAAACGGTGGGCCAGCTGTCCTCCTGGGTCAGCCATGATTCGACCAAGATGGTGCTCGTCGACCTCGACCAGGACGGGGTGCCGGAGCGCATGGCTGAGCTCAGCGCATCGATGGGGTCGATCGCCAGGGTAACCCGATCGCTCGCATGGTTTGTCGAGGTGATCAACCCGCAGGTGTCCAAGGCCCGTGCCCTGGCTATGGTGGCGAATCGCTTTGGAGTGTCACAGGCGGACGTGTGCGCCATCGGCGATAACAAGAACGACGAGGAGATGATCGCCTGGGCGGGGTTGGGGGTGGCGATGGGCGACGCGCCCCCGGAGGTGCGGGCGATCGCCGGGCACGTTACCGGCACCGTCAACGAGGCAGGCGTGGCGGATGCGCTCGAGCGGTTTGTGTTCGGAAGGCAGGCCACCCGGGCGTAGGCGAAGTCGCGCCGAGTCCTTATATACTTTTGGCTCCGCGGCCCCGTGGTGTAGCGGTCCAACATGCCTCCCTGTCACGGAGGAGATCGGCGGTTCGAATCCGCTCGGGGTCGTAAATACCACCTGAAGGCCTCGGCGTATACCGGGTATACGTCCACATCGACAACCTGGTCATCTTTGATGGCAATCCGTCTGAAAACCCGCTGGACGACCTCCCGTTGGGCGTCCGGGCTCGACTCCTGAACGGCGGCCGCGAAGCCACGGACCAGCTCGAGGGCCTGTACAGGGGACATGCCGGGGGTAGAGGTGGCATAGTCCCAGCGTCCCTCCTCTTCGGAGATTGCCGCGAGTGACTTGTCTCGGAACGACTTGTCGCAGAGCCCGTCCCGATACATCTCCAGAGTCCGTTGGCGCCGAAGCGTGAGCTCCCGGCGCGCCGCCTCAGCCTGGATGTAGTCGTCCTCGCCACCAGTGGCGCGACAGAGGCTGATGACGGCCTTGGCCACGTCCTCGTGGGCCGCGGCCGGGATGTCAAACCAGCGGAGCAACTCCAGGACCTGCCGTTCCACAACTTCAGCCGTGACCATTCGCTGGGCACACTTATCAACGCCGATATGGCGGCAGCGGTAGCGCCGGCCGCGGTTCGACGATGTCGCCCCACCCCACATGGGTCCGCCGCAGTATGCACAGCGGACGATACCGGCCAGGAGATAGGTGCGAGGCTCGGCGGCTTTCTTCTGTCGGCCCTCGCGCATTTTCGTGAGCGTGTTTCGCTGTCGGATCGACAGCGCGAGTTGCGCTTGCGCCTCGGTAATCAGGGGCGGATGACGTCCCTTGATCAGCTCGCGGTCCGGGCGGCGCCAGTGGCGCTTGATGTACCCGAGGTAGAGCTCATGGTTGTTCAGGATCGTGCGGATCGCTTTGTCGGATATCTCGATCCCGCCCTTGCCGCGATTTCCGGCGACGTTGAGGTGACGCGCCAGGGAAACGTCCGAATACTGACCGGTGCCGTAGAGGTCGAAGATCTGGCGGACGAGCTTGATCTCTCTCGCGTCCCCCGCAGGCTTCAGGACGCCATGCTCCCGGTCGTAACCGAGCGGGATGGTGCCGCAGTGCTCACCGCGATTCTGCTTCACCGCAATCGTTTGCGTCGCTCGCTCGGCGTCGAGTTCGCGCTCCAGTTCAGCCCACACGACAGCCATCCCGAGGAACGCACGGCCGTACGGCGTCGTGGTATCGATCTTCTGAGTGATGCAGACAAAGTCGATGTCGTGTTTTCGAAGCTCCTCGAGGAAAGAGAAGTAATCGCGCTTGTTGCGGGATAGCCGAGAGAGGCTATGGATCACGACCGCGTTGAATTCCTTGAGCCGGCGCCGCAACTCCTGGTAACCGGGACGCTTGTCCGTCCCACCCGAGCTACGACCCTCAACGTCGGCGAAGACCTCGTAGGCATAACCGTCATCCTCACACCAGCGGATGCAGGCGTCGCGTTGCATTTGGGGCGAGATATGGCGCACGCCTTTGTAGACCTGGGATTTACGGATGTAGATTGCTGCCCGCTTGACGGTTGCTACCTGCGCCATCGTCTATGCCGCCTCTTTAGTCGAATGGTTGCCGGATATTGCTCTTCGGTGAGCGGCCCAGAAAGCGCAGATGAGTTCCGCGTAGGCCTGAATCGCGTCACCATCCCCGGACTGGAAACCGAGGTGTCGTGAAGGTAATCCTGAAGGCGTTGGGCTGTCAAGGCTTTCGAGGCTAGATGTAGGTGTGCGCGGACTTTGACATCCCCGGGCCGTGCGCGGATTCTGTCCCCCAATGGAAAAGGAGCAGATCAGCTTGGGGACGAAAGAACAGCGACGGGCGTTCGTGTTGAATCAGTTGCTCAGC
>JBDTEO010000007.1:0-26264 GCA_039922495.1 Candidatus Dormiibacter sp. | reverse complement strand
GTGCCTCGATTGACCAGCGACTCGCCGAGGTCGCCGTGGAAGATGCCACCGACGAACTGGAAATACTGCTCGTGCAGCGGCAGGTCGAGGTGATAGTAGTGGAGCAATTGTTGCTCCGCCCGGGGGTCCGGGCGACGCTCGTTGAGCAGCGCGCTACCGGGCAGACGGTGGATCCCGAAAAAGACGATGGAGGAAACGGCGACCGCGGTGAAGAGGATCAGCACCAGCCGCTGCCCGATGTAGATCAGCGAACCGCGTGTAAACACCCGTTTTCAGAATAAAAGAAAGGGGCGCCCCGACCCGAGGCGCCCCATCCCTTCCTTGAGCCTAGTGCTGTCCGATCTTCATCTCGTTCCAGTAGAAGTCGTTGAAGTTGTTCGACCCTGCCCCCTGCAGGTAGGGCTTGAACAGGAACTGGCCTTTGAAGTAGACCAGTGGCGCGTAGGCTGCATCGTCAGCCATCTGCTTGCCGGCCGCCTGGTAGTCGGCGACGGCGGAGCTCAGCGGTTCGGCGTCCGCCTTCTTGACCAGGTCTTCCACCTTCGGGTCGGTGAAGAGGCCGGTGTTACTGCCGCCCGCCTTGACGAACAGGTTGTCGAACCAGTCCTGGGGGTGGTTGTAGTCGGCCTGCCAGCCCTGCCGGCAGAGCACGTAGGCGTGCCCCGTGGAGAGCTTGATGAAGGTGGCGTGGTCGACCGGCTGCAGGTTCACGTGGATGCCAAGGTTCGCCTGCCACTGGGCCTGCAGGTTCTCCGCGGTCGCCTTATAGATCGCCTTGTTCGGGTCGTAGACGTAGGTCAGGTTCGCCGTGCGCGTTCCCGTCGGGTCACCCTGCTTGAGCAGGGTCTTCGCCTGGGCCGCGTCGAACTTCGCCAGCGGGTCCTGGTTGTCGCCCAGGTAGCCGATCAGGCCCTTGGTGATCAGGCCGCCGTTCGCCGCCGAGCAGGTGATGCCGCCGGCACAGGCAACATTGACCATCTGGGCGCGGTCGATGGCCATCGAGAACGCCTGGCGCAGTGCCTTGTCCTTCGGATCGTTGAGACCCTTGAACGGACTCTGCGGCAAGGTGAAGCTGTAGGAGACCCAGATCGTCCGGACCTTGTTGACGGCCTTGAGCTGGTCCTTTTCCGTTGGGGTCTTCTGGATGCGCAGGATGTCATCGGTCGAGATATCGCTTCCCATGCCGCCGTAGCCGACCAGGTCATAGCCGCCCTGCTCGTACTTCGACACGCCCTGGGCCATGTCACCGATGATGTCGACCTTGACGTGCTGGACGGTCGGCTTCTGGCTACCCCACCAGTTCGGCACCGCGTCGAAGGCCATCGACTGCTTCGGGGTGCGCTGGACCATCTTGTATGGCCCGGTGCCGACCGCGGTTGCCGGTGTCGCCCACCAGTTGACATCGTCCGTATCGACGACCTTGGGATCGACCACCTGCGCGGCGGCGCTCAGCGCCAGTTCGGTGCTGAAGACGGCCCACGGCGAGATCATCTTGATCACGAGCGTGTGGTCGTCGGTGGCCGACATCCCACTCAGCATCGTCTTGTCCTTCGCCCAGTTGGCGTCGGTGGACACGGTGTCGTAGCCGACGACGTGGTCGAAGTCGGCTCCATAGGCATTCTGGCCCTCGGCCGCGGCGCGGCTGAAGGAGTAGATGAAGTCCTGGGCGGTGACGGCGTCGCCATTCCAGAACTTCGCGTTCGGATTGAGCTTGAAGGTGTAGGTCAATCCGTCCGAGGAGATGTCCGGAAGCTTGGTCGCAATATCGGGAATGACGTTGAGCTTGTCGTCGAACTTGAGCAAGCCGTCGAAGAGGTTCTGGTAGATCTCGACGTCGGTTTCGGCGTTGATCTGTGCCGGGTCGAGCGTTCCGATGTCACCGTCCATCGGGAACCTCAACGTCTGATCGGCGGCCAGCGCCGAGCCATTGTTGTTCGTCGTCGTTCCCGTTCCACAGGCGGCGACGAGCATGCCGATCGCTCCCATCACGGCCAGCGGTCGCAATAGCCCGAATTTCCTTACCAACAGGTCACTCATAGACCCTCCCTTTCCCTTGTCCTTCCTCCGATCGAGGTGCCCACACAGTAGCAAATACGAAATACACCTGAATTGTTAGAGGCCTGTTAGACGGGTCGGTGCCTCAAGCCCGATCTAGACGCCACCCATGACGATGCTCTTCTGTTCGGTGTAGAAGTCGAGCACCTCCGTCCCGTGTTCCTTTCCGAAGCCGCTGTGCTTGGTTCCACCAAACGGGAGCTCGTCGTAGGCCACCAGGTTGACCTGGTTGACCCAGCTGTAGCCGACGTCCAGCCGATCGATCGCCTGCTGGGCCTTCTTGATATCCCGGGTGAAGACCGAGGACCCCAGCCCAAACTCGGAGCGGTTCGCCTTCTCGATCGCCTCATCGAGGCTCCCGACCCGCGCGATCGGCAGCAGCGGCCCGAAGGTTTCCTCGGTCCAGACACGGGCATCCTCGGGCACGTCCGTAATCACCGTCGGCTCGAAGAAGAAGCCACGGGCGAAGGGCTCGCCGCTCATGCGGTGCCCGCCGGCCAGCAGCCGCCCGCCCCGGTCAAGGGCGTCTTTGAGCTGCTGCTCGATCGTCTCCCGCCCGCCGGCCGTGTGCATCGGGCCCATCTGGGAGGCGGCGTCCTGCCCGGGTAGGACCTTCAGCTTCTTGGCGCGAGCGACGACTTTCTCGATGACCTGGTCGGCGATCGATTCGTGTACATACACCCGCTTCACCGCCAGGCAGGCCTGGCCGCAGTTGAAGAATCGGCCGATCGCGATCGCCTTGCTCGCCATCTCGATGTCCGCGTCATCGCAGATGATCGCCGGGTCGCTGCCGCCGAGCTCGAGGGTGACGTGCTTGAGGTCGGAGGCAGCTTCCGCCATTACCTGCTTGCCGGTCTGCGTCTCGCCGGTGAAGCCGATCTTGCGCACTTTCGGGTTCTTGATCAGTTCCTGGCCGACGACCGAGCCAGGCCCCACGATCACGTTCAGGACGCCGGGCGGCAACCCGCCCTCGTTGAGGAGTTCGACCAGGCGAATCGTTGACAGCGGCGTGGTGCTCGCGGGCTTGGCCACTACCGTGTTGCCCACCGCCAGCGCCGGCGCGATCTTGTTCGCCAGCAGGGTGAGGGGAAAGTTGAAGGGAATGATGGCGCCGACAACCCCGAGCGGTCGGCGGATCACCAGTCCGTAGGCGCCCGGCGCCGACAGGGGAATGTGATGCCCGCGGATGGCGCCGCTGGCCATGATACTGGCGTAGAACTCAATGTTTTCGACGAAGCGCTCCGCCTCCATCTTCGAGTCGCGGAGCGGCTTGCCCTGTTCGCGAGTCAGGAGCATGGCCACCTCGTCAAGGTGCTGCCGAACCAGCGCGGCACCCTTGAGCAGGATGTGGGTCCGCTTCGACGGCAGCAGGTCGGCCCAGCCGCGGAAAGCCGCGTGAGCCGCATCGATCGCCTGGCGGGTCTCCTCGACGCCGGCCTTCGGCACGCGATCCACCAGTTCCCCGGTCGCCGGATCGTGAATCTCCAGCGTGGCGCCGGAGCGCGCCGCCGCCGCTTTCCCGTCGATGACCATCGTGCTCATGCAGCGTCTCCTCCTGGGTCGGGATCGAACTAGACTTCAGGGTACACAAAGGAGGCTCGGATGCAGAACAGGACGACGGCGGCGGGGGCAGTCTCGATCAGCAAGGAGACGGATGGCGTTGCGCTGATCCACTTGCACCGCCCGCCGGCAAACAGCTACGACAAGGCCTTCGCGGACGACCTCAACGCCGCCATCGACGAGGTGCGCTTCGACGAGTCGGTCGACGCCGCGGTCCTGATGTCCGATCTGCCCAAGTTCTTTTCCGCCGGGGCCGACATCAACATGTTCCGGACCGTCAGCCCCAAGGCCCGGGCGATGACCATCCTTCATATGCACGAGATCCTGCTCAAGATGGAGCGGACACCCAAGGTCTTCATTGCCGCGATCGGGGGCCATTGCCTCGGCGGTGGCCTGGAGATCGCCCTGGCGACTGATTTCCGCTTCGCCGCCGAGGGCGAATATCGCCTGGGGGTTCCCGAGGTGACGCTTGGTGTGCTCCCCGGAAACGGCGGGACTCAGCGGCTGCCGCGCCTGATCGGTTCCCAGAAAGCGATGGAACTCCTCATGACCGGTAAGCCGGTCGACCCGAAGACCGCGCATGCGCTCGGGATCGTCGACCGCCTGCTCCCAGCCGACCGCTTGCTGCCCGAGGCGATTGAGTTTGCCGCCTCCCTCGCCAAGGGCCCCACGATGGCGATCGGGGAGATCAAGGTCGCGGCCAAGCAGGGGGCCGAGATGTCGCTCGACGGCGCTCTGACGCTGGAGCGCGGCGGCATCTTCCGGCTATTCCAGACCGCCGACGCCAAGGAGGGGATGGACGCTTTTGCCGAGAAGCGGAAGCCCACCTGGACCGGGAAGTAACAACCGCGACTTCGGCATAGAGTGCGTTCAGTAAGTTTCCAAGCCTGGTGACATATATCCGTCAGACAATAGTTAGCAGGGCGTCAGGGGGGCGCCTGATTACGCCTCCGGCGTTCTAGCTGCGCAGTCCGCTGAGCAGGTCGAGTAGCCGCGGCCAGGCCTTTGCCCGGGCGAGGTCGTTGGCCTGCGGCGTGGTGCCGTCGAGGGTTCCGGTTCGTCCCGCCAACACGTAGGGCACCAGGGTGCCGATTCCATGCCCGGCCTGCGGATAGCTCAGCAGCGTGTATGGATAGCCCCGGCGCGCGGCGTCCAGGGTGGCGCCGATCGCCCGCGCGTACGCGCATGATGACCAGACGCGGTCGGATCCGCCGCAGACCAACAAGAGCGGACCCTTGATGTTCTCCACCGGGATCACCGCTGACGGAGTATCGGTTGGATGCGGCTGGTTTGCCTTGGTGGTGAAGGGGATCGGCTTGCCGTTCAGCGTCCAGGCGGCGCTGGTCACGACATTGCTCGGCGACACGGCGACCACCCCGTTGACGAGCTGCGGAAAGTTTGCCCCGAGCAGGAGGGCCGCCTCACTGCCCCGTGAGTTCCCGTAGACGAGGACGTGACTCGAATCGACCCCTGGCTGCTGCCGGATCCAGGTCAGCGCCTTGGTGAAGTATTCGAGCGGGATGTTGCTCAAGGTCGCCGGTAGGCCGGGAGCCTGGAAGTAGGCGAGCGCGAGGCTCGGGTAGCCATGCGCGGCCAGCATCCTGGCGACCAGCGCGCTGAAGTACAGGCCGCCTTCCGACCCCCCAATGACGACCACCGACGGGAGGTAGCTGGTCGCGCCGCGCTGGCTGTAGTACTCGCCGACGAAGCCGTCCTGGTCCACGGTCGTGTCGATCACGGTGAGCCCGGTGTGGGTCAACTCCCGGACGATCGTGCGCGTGGCGCTGGTGGAGCCGGCGGTGACGGTCAGGGTTGCGGTCTGTGTCGGCGCCGGGGGCAGGTAGAAGGGCAGGGCGCTGCTCGAATCAGCGTGGAGGCTCGAGAACAAGCCCATCGGTTGGACCCCGGTGTAGTCGCCCGACACCGGGGCCTGGTCAGCAAGGTGAATCTCCCCCCGGCTGTCGGCGGTGAAGCGAGCGGAGGCCGACCAACCGGCCCCCAGGCGGTCGACGGTGCTGGCCGCGACGGTCGCCTGGGCGCCACTGTCGAGCCCGCTGACGCTGATCCGCAGCGGAAGGTCGATAAGCGCGGAGGCGTGATCGACCTGCAGGCCGAGGGTGTGCGCGCTCGGGCTGCTGCTGCAGGCCGCCAGCAGCATCATGGGCAACACCGGCAGCAGGCCGACCGCCCACAGCCGGCGGCGTCCTACCTGAGCCAGGTCCGCACCATCGGGAGCAGCAAGGGACGCCGAACTCGGTTGAAGGCCACCACGACGCCGCCCAGCAGGATCGTGATCGGACTCGATCGATGGCTCACCAGGATCAGGATGATAGCCAACCCGGTCAATTTCAACTGATCCGCCTGTAACTCTCGCAGCGCGTCGACGGCGATCACGGCCGGGCCTGCTGGACAGGCGCGGTGCCCGGTAGGCGGCGGGTGCTGCGAGCTGCGAAACCAGCCCCAGATCGCGATCGGTCATCCGGGTCAGGCCGAAGATCGACAATCACAGCTTCATAATGGCCAGCGATGACCATCCACTACCTGGCGCTGGGCGATTCGTACACCATCGGCACCGGGACGAGCACCGAGTCGCGGAACTTTCCCAGCCACCTCGCCCGCAAGCTTGAGGAGGTGACCGGCGATTCGGTGCAGCTCCGAAATCCGGCGGTCAATGGGTACACCACGGTCGACCTGATCGAGGTCGAACTGCCCGAGATCGAGCGGTTTCGACCCGACCTGGTGACCATCTTGATCGGCGCCAATGACGTGGTGCAGGGCTTTGAGGAGGCCGCCTATCGCTCCCGGATCAGCCGGATCTACGACCGGATCAAGACGCTCAATCTCCCGCCCGGCCGGGTGGTCGTCTTGTCGATCCCGGACTTCTCGGTCGTGCCCGCGGCTCCGAACTTTGGCAAGCCCGCGGAGATCCGGGCCCGCATCGATGCCTTCAACCGGGTGGCGCGCGAGGAGGCAACCCGGCGCGGCTTCGACGTCGTGGATCTGAGCGAGTTGAGCCGCTCGGGCGCCACTCGACCCGGCTGGGTTTGCCAGGACGGCCTCCATCCCGGCGATGCCCAGTACGAGGCCTGGAGCCAGTTCATCTGGCAGCAGGTTGCCAACCGTTGGACGGTGCAGGCGACCGGGTGAGCCCGTCACATTTGGCCTCCCGGCGGTGCGTATCTGATGGATGCTCCACGCAGAGGCCTGGCGCCCGGCCATCACCACGCCCCTGACCGCCGCCGGCCAGCGGCAGCCCGATCCGTTCGAGCGCCTCTTCCTCGAGGAGTATTCGAAGGTCGTGGCGATCGCCTACCGGGTTCTCGCCGATCGTGGAGCGGCCGAGGATGTCGCGCAGGACGTCTTTCTCCAGTTCCACCGGAGCCAGTCCCCGAACGCCGAGCATGCGTCCGGGTGGCTCCATGCCGCCGCCGTCCATTCGGCCTTGAACGTCATCCGCGGCGAGCGCCGTCGGGTCAAGCGGGACACGGCGCATGCCGTTGCGGAGAGCGCGGTGCGGCTGGAGAACCCGGAACACCTTGTGGTGGCCGCCGAGCAGCGGCGGGAGGTTCGGCAGGCGTTGAGCCGCCTTCCCGAGAAAGCGGCCGCCATCCTGGTGTTGCGCTACAGCGGGCTGAGCTACGCGGAGGTGGCGACCGCGCTTCGTCTAAAAGTTGGCAATGTCGGAACGATGCTGCGTCGGGCGGAAGAAGCCCTGCGCAAGGAGGTCACGCATGCGACATTTGAATGAAGGGGCGCTGCGGCGAATGTATGACGAGCCGCTCGCCATGGCGGCGGCGGACCAGGCGCACTACGACAGTTGTTCGGCGTGCAAGACCACGTTCGAGCGGGTGGCCAACGACGCGCGCGCGACCACGACGTTGCTCGCGCTACCGGCCTTTGAGACCCAGCCGCGGCAGGCGTTCGCCCGTCTCTCAGTTCGGGTGCGAGACGACGAGGCACACCGCCCCGTCCGCCGGCACGAGCGCTGGCTTACCGGCGCGCCCGCCTGGCGGCGGATCCTGGCGCCAGTGGGCGTGGTGCTGGTCGCCGGCGCCTTGCTGGCCGGCTTCACCGCCACCGGGATCGTGCCCAGCCTGATCAAGGTCTTTGAGCCGACGTCGGTGACGCCCATCTCGGTCTCGCCGAGCGGGCTGCCCGCGGCGAATACCGTGCTCGATTACGGGGCGGTGACCTGGACCCCGGCGCCGCCCAGCGCCGAGCAGGTCGCGGATGCCTCCACGGCGAAGGCCCGCTCCGGACTGCCGGTGCTGCTGCCGGCGACGCTCCCCAAGGGCGTGTCCGGACCGGTCAGTTTCGGCATCATCTCGCATGCAACCGGCTCGCTGGTGTTCGACGGGGCGAGGCTCAAGGCGTCGGCCGCCAGTAAGGGCGTGAAGGTGGCGCCGATGCCGGCGGCGATCGACCACAGTACCATCTACGTCAACGCCGGGCCTGCGCTGATCGAGATCTGGGGCAGCGGGGCTGATGCGGGCACGACCGGCGCGGCGCCGACGCTGGTGATCGCGCAAACGCGTGTCCCGACCGTCGAATCGACGGGCGCGTCCACCAAGCAGCTGGAGGACTACCTCCTGTCGCAGCCGGGGGTCCCGCCCGACCTGGCCGCCCAGATCAGGGCGATCAAGGACCCGTCGACCACCCTGCCGATCCCGATCCCCGCCGGGTTCGCAACCACGAAGTCGATCACCATCAACGGCGTCCAGGGGCTGCTGGTGGATGCCGGCCTCGCCTCCGGCGTGGTCTGGGAGAAGGATGGCGTAATCTACGCGGTCGGAGGCCAGCTGACCCCTGACCAGGTGATCGCCCTTGCTAGTTCCCTCCACTGACCGTCCCGATCTGAATTCGGCGGAGGCGGCCGATGCCGCCTCCCTTGCCATCCATACCCAGGACCTGGCCAAGCGGTACGGCAAGACCGTCGCGCTGACCGGGCTGACGATGAGTGTCCGGCGATCCGAGGTGTTCGGCTTCCTCGGGCCCAACGGCGCCGGCAAGACCACCGCGGTCAAGCTCCTGGTCGGTCTCGCCCTCCCATCCGCCGGCCAGGGGTGGGTGCTGGGTGCGCCGATCGGCGACCTAAAAACCCGGCGGCGCGTGGGCTACCTCCCCGAGTTGTTCCGCTACCAGGGATGGATGAAGGCGCGCGAGGTGCTGGCGCTGCACTGCCAGCTGGCCGGCCGGCCCCGCTCGGCCTGGAAAGGCGAGATCGACAATACCCTCGAACTGGTCGGCTTGACCGAGCGCGCCGGCGATCGCGTCGAAGGCTTCTCCAAGGGGATGCAACAGCGGCTCGGCCTGGGGGTGGCCCTGCTCGGCCGCCCCGAGCTGGTCCTGCTCGATGAGCCGACCTCGGCGCTGGACCCGGTTGGACGTCATGACGTGCGCGAGATCATCCGCGAGCTCAAGGCCCGTGGGACAGCGGTCTTTCTCAACTCGCACCTGCTCTCCGAGGTCGAGCAGGTCTGCGATCGGCTCGCCGTCGTCGACCACGGCCGCGTGATCGCCACCGGGACGATGGCGGAAATCCTTGGCCAAAAGGGAGCCGTTCGGGTCCGTGTTACCGGCCTCGATCCGGATGGACGGGAGCGCCTCGCCGGCTTCGGCCGGGTCGATGACGAGGGGGAGTGGCTCACCTTTCGGGGCCTCAAGCCTGAGCGGGTGCCTGAGCTGGTCAGCAGCCTGGTCGCCGCCGGCGCCCGTGTCTACGCCGTCGAGCCGCGGCAGGAGACGCTCGAGGATCGCTTCCTGCAACTCCTGAAAGAGGAGGAGAGCCGCTGATGCCGCCAATCGTCACCATCGCTCGGCTCACCATCCTGGAGGCGTCCCGGCGCCGGCTCTTGCTCGCGCTCGGTGGCCTGACGGTCGTCGTGATCGCGCTGACCAGTTGGGGCTTCAGCCGCCTCCCCTCGATGAAGGGGGTCACGCCGGCCGAAGTCCGGCTGGCAGCCTCGCAGCTGACCATCCTGGTCGCCTTCATGTTCAGCGGGGTCCTGGCCCTCGGGTCGACCCTGGTCGCCGCCCCCAGTGTTGCCAGCGACATCGAATCGGGGATCGCGCTCGCCATCCTGCCGCGACCGATCCGGCGGAGTGAGGTGCTGATGGGCAAGTGGCTCGGCCTGGCCGTGCTGGTCTCCCTCTACGCCGCCGGCAGCGGCCTGCTCGAGTTGCTCGGCATCTGGCTGGCGACCGGCTACACCCCGCCCCATCCGATCGTCACGCTCTGCTTCGTGGCCGCCGAAGGGATTGTGCTGATGAGCCTCGCGCTGCTGCTCAGCACCCGCATGTCGCCGATGACCGGCGGCGTGATCGCGCTGGTCCTCTTCTTTGTCGCCTGGATCGGCGGCATTGCGCTGGCGATCGGCCAGGCGTTTGCCAACGACACCATCATCAATATCGGACTCGGCAGCCGCCTGCTGATCCCGACCGACGGACTCTGGCACGGCGCGATCTTCAACCTCGAACCGGCCGATCTCCTCGCTCTGGCCAAGGCGGCCGGGCGCGCCCGCGCCGGCAACCCCTTCTTTGCCGAGGACCCCTTACCGGCGGCCTACCTCGCCTGGTGCGCGGCCTGGATTGCCGGCGTCCTCGCCCTCGCCAACTGGAGCTTCGCCAGGAGGGACCTCTAGCTCGACCGTCCCCATTGACTTCGCCAATTTGCGAACGTACATTTAGCTCGCAATTTGGGGTCCCCGGAACCGGGGAGGAGGGAGAGCAATGGGCGTCGCGACCTTAACGCCTCCGGCGCAGCGCATCGGGGAGGAGCTCGTCTATCCCGATGGCCGGCTCGAGCTGGCCGACGACTCGGCGATCCGCAACAGTTCGCTCTATAACGCGGACCTGGCGCCCGTGCCGATCAAACGACGCACCTGGACAACCTACAACTACATGGCGCTCTGGGTTGGGATGTCGCATAACATCCCCACCTACCTGCTGGCGTCAGGCCTGGTCCTGCTCGGCATGGCGTGGTACCAGGCGATCCTGACGATCGCGATCGCGAACATCATCGTCCTGATTCCGATGCTGGCGAACAGCCACGCGGGCACCAAATATGGGATCCCGTACCCGGTCTTCGCCCGCGCATCCTTCGGGGTCTTCGGCGCCAACGTCGCGGCGCTGCTTCGAGCCGGGGTAGCCTGCGGCTGGTTCGGGATCCAGACGTGGATCGGAGGCGGCGCGGTTTATGTGCTCAGCGGCAAGCTCCTTGGGAGTGGCTGGACGAACTCGTCCATGATTGCGGGCCAGCACTGGACGCAGTGGCTGAGCTTCGGAATCTTCTGGGCGATCAACATCTTCATCATCCTCCGCGGGATGGACGCCGTGCGGCGGTTCGAGAACTGGGCGGCGCCCTTCGTGCTGGTGGTGGCGCTCGGTCTGCTGGCCTGGATGGTTGCAAAGGCCGGCGGCTTCGGGCCGATTCTCAACGACCCCGGCAAGGTGGGATGGGGCGGCAATTTCTGGTTCGTGCTCTTTCCGCCCTCGTTGATCGGGATGATCGCGTTCTGGTCGACGCTCTCGCTGAATATGCCCGACTTCACCCGCTTCGGGAAGAGCCAGCGCGCGCAAGCGCTCGGACAGATTCTCGGGCTACCGACGACCATGACGCTCTTTCCGCTGATTGCGGTCCTGATCACGGCCGCAACCCAGGTGGTCTATAAGACGCCGATCTGGGACCCGGTCGCGCTGACCGGGAAATTCGATAACCCGTTCGTGGTCGTCTTCGCGCTCTTCACGCTTGCGGTGGCCACGCTGTCGGTCAATGTGGCGGCCAATGTCGTGAGCCCCTCCTACGACTTCTCAAACGTGGCCCCGCGGTGGATCAGCTTCCGAACCGGCGGCCTGATCACCGGTGTGCTCGGCATCGTGATCCAGCCCTGGAACCTGCTCTCCAACCCGAACGTCTACATCTTCACCTGGCTCGGCTTCTACGGCGGCGCGCTCGGCGCGATTGCGGGCGTGTTGATCGCCGACTACTGGGTGATGCGCAACACCGTCCTCAAGCTGGGCGACCTCTATCGGACCAACGGCATTTACCGGTACGCCGCCGGGTTCAACTGGCGCGGCCTGGTCAGTCTCCTGGTGGGAGGCATCCTGGCGGTTGGTGGCGCGTATTCGACGCCGGGCAATGGCCCGTTCCCGGCCAAGGGGATCATCTCGCCGCTCTACAGCGGGTTCCCGTTCCACGTCTACGACTACAGCTGGGTGGTAGGGCTGGTCGCTGCGTTCCTCTGCTACCTCGCGCTCTCTACACTCTTTCCGGCCGCTGCTGTTCGGCGGCGACCGCAGGCGGCGGCGGCGGCGACGACCTGAGATCGGCATGAATCGCGCTTGGAGCCCCGACCTTCAGGCCGGGGCTCCAGCCATTTAGAAATCAATGGCCAAAATTAGCTTCGGCGTTTGCTTTGCTCCCGATCCGCCCGCCAGCCGGTGGGTGGATCTGACCAAGCTCGCCGAGGCCAACGGGTTCGAGTACGCGTGGCTCTTCGACTCGCACGTCCTCTGGCAGGAGGTCTACCCGATCTTCACCCTGATGGCGGCGGCGACCACGCGGATCAAGATCGGCCCCTGCGTCACCAACCCTGGGACGCGGGACCCGAGTGTGACGGCCAGCGCGCTGGCGACCCTCAACCAGATTTCGGGCGGCCGCATGGTCATGGGCATCGGCCGCGGCGACAGCGCCCGCCGGGTGCTCGGCCAGAAGCCGGTCACGGTGGACGAGATGGAACGCGACTGCCGGCTGATTCGCGAGTTGGCGGCCGGGCGCGAAGTCAGCTACGACGGCGTCAAGATCCAAATCAAGTGGGCGGAGCACGAACTGCCGATCTGGGTTGCGGGATACGGACCCAAGGCACTGCGTGCCGCCGGCCGGGTTGCCGATGGGGTCATCATCCAGCTGGCCGACCCCGCGATCATCAAGTGGTGCCTGCAATACGTGCGGGAGGGGGCGGAGGAGGCCGGACGCTCCTTTGACGACATCCTGGTCCAGGCGGCCGCGCCTGCGTACATCTCCGATGACCTGGAGCAGGCCCGCGAGCAGGTCCGGTGGTTTCCCGCGCTGGTCTCGAATCATGTCGTCGACCTGCTCAAGCGATACGACGTCCAGGACCTCCCGAAGGCCCTGACCGACTACATCAAGGCGCGGGATCATTACGACTATGCCGAGCACGCCAAGCGAGGCGCGGCGCACGCGGACTTCGTGCCCAACGAAGTCGTGGATCGCTTCTGCGTGATCGGCACGGTGGAACAGACGCGGACGCGGATCCGGGAATTGATCGATGTCGGCGTCGACCAGTTCAATCTCTACTTGATGGTCGACAAGCCGGAGGCCGTCATCAAGACGTACGGTGAGGAAATCATTCCGACGTTTACCAAGGAGGCGAGCAGCTAATGGCGACGGTTCGAGCGGCATTGATCCAGGCCCACGCCAACATGCCGAAGGAAGACGCGATCCGCAAACACGAGGCCTTGATCGAGCAGGCGGCGGAGAAGGGGGCGAAGATCGTCTGCCTGCAGGAGATCTTCTACGGGCCCTACTTCCCGGCCGAACAGGACACGAAATGGTATGACACCGCCGAGCCTGACGATGGGCCCACGGTCAAGCGCATGCAGGAGCTGGCGAAGCGCCTGAAGATGGTGCTCGTCATTCCCTTCTACGAGGAAGCGCAGACCGGTGTCTACTACAACACGGCGGTCGTCATCGAAAACGACGGGCGCGTGGTCGGCAAGTACCGGAAGACGCATATCCCCCATGTCGGCCCGTGTTTTTGGGAAAAGTTCTACTTCAAGCCGGGCAACCTGGGCTACCCGGTGTGGGACACGTCGGTTGGGCGCGTTGGGATCATGATCTGTTACGACCGGCACTTTCCCGAGCCGGCGCGCCTGCTGGGTCTCAAGGGGGCCGAGCTGGTCTTCAACCCTTCGGCCACCGTGAAATCGCTGTCCCGCTATCTGTGGGAACTGGAACAGCCGGCGCACGCCGTCGCCAATGGATTCTGGATCGGCGCGATCAACCGGGTCGGGGTGGAGAAGCCGCTCAACGAGGCCCAGTTCTACGGCTCGAGCTACTTCTGCGACCCGCGCGGCCGGATCGTCGGCAAGGCCTCGGAAACCGAAGACGAGGTGCTGGTCTGCGACCTCGACCTGGACATGATTCGGGAGGTGCGCAACACCTGGCAGTTCCTGCGCGATCGCCGGCCTGAAACCTACGGGCAGCTGACCGAGCAGCTTCCATGAAGACGCTGATCCAGAACGGCACCGTCGTCACCGCCACCGACACCGTCAAGACGGATGTGCTGATCGAGGACGAGAAGGTCGCCGCCATCGGCGGTGGGCTGGCGACGCGGGCGGATCGGGTCATCGACGCAAAAGATCGGTACGTGATGCCCGGGGCGCTCGACGTCCACACCCACATGGAGCTGCCCTTCGGCGGAACCTTCGCCTCCGACGACTTCGCCACCGGCACGGCCGCGGCGGCCTGGGGTGGCACCACGACCATCGTCGATTTCGCCGTGCAGAGCTACGGACAGACACTGCGCCAGGGACTGGACCAGTGGCATAAGAAGGCCGAAGGCAAGGCCCACATCGACTACGGCTTTCACATGATCGTGCGCGAGATCAACGATGGCATCCTCAGGGAGATGGACACGCTCGTCGGCGAGGGTGTTCCCTCGTTCAAGCTCTTCATGGCGTATCCAGGCGTCTTCCAACTGGACGACGGCGCAATCTTTCAGGCGATGAGCCGGACCTCCTCGAATGGCGGCCTGATCATGATGCACGCGGAGAACGGCGGCGCGATCGACGTCCTGGTCAAGCGCTTTCTGGCCGAGGGCAAAGGCGATCCGATCAACCACGGGCTGACCCGGCCGGCGACCATGGAAGGCGAGGCGACCAGCCGGGCGATCGCGCTGGCCAGGCTCGCGGACGTCGCCGTCTACATCGTGCACCTCAGCGCGAGGGAGGCGCTGGATGCGGTCCGGGCGGCCCGCGACCAGGGCGCGCCCGCCTTTGCGGAGACCTGCCCGCAGTACCTCTATCTGAGTCTCGAGGACCTCGGCCGTCCTGGCTTCGAAGGAGCGAAGTTTGTCTGCTCGCCGCCGCTGCGCCCGAAGGTGCCGCACCAGGAGGAGCTCTGGAAGGGCCTGATTCAGGACGACCTGCAACTGGTCGCGACCGACCACTGCCCCTTCGATTACAAGGAGCAGAAAGAGCTGGGCCGGGGCGACTTCTCCAAGATTCCGAATGGGCTTCCGGGCGTCGAGGACCGCTTCACGCTGATCTACCACGGGGGCGTGAATGCCGGCCGGATCAGCATCAATCGGTTTGTCGAGCTGGTCGCGACCGCGCCGGCGAGGATGTTCGGCCTCTTTCCGCGCAAGGGGACGATCGCCCCGGGCAGCGACGCCGACATCGTGGTGTTCAATCCGGAGGTGGAGCGAACGCTATCGGCGAAGACCCACCACATGAGGGTGGACTACAGTTGCTACGAGGGCATGAAGGTCAAGGGTCTGCCCGAGGTCGTGATGCAGCGTGGCAACATCCTGGTCCAGGATGGGAAATTCCTCGGGAAGCCGGGCGCCGGCCAGTTCCTGCGACGCCGCCCATTTCACGGGGTGCCGGCGGTACAGCCGAGCCCGATAGGAGCCACCGCATGATCGCGACCAAGACCGTCAGCAGTTTTATCGGCGGGCAATTTCGTGAGTCTCGCGCCGGCAAGAGCGACGCGATCCCGAACCCGGCGACCGGCGAGACGATCGCCAGCCTGCCGTACTCCACCACCGAGGAGATCAATGAGGCGGTGGCCGCCGCGACCCGCGCCTTTCCGGCCTGGAGCGAAACGCCGGTGCCCGATCGGGCCCAGGTCATGTTCCGCTTCAAGGCGCTCGTTGACCAGCACACCGACGAGCTCGCCGCCCTGGTCACGAAAGAGAATGGGAAGACGCTTGATGAGGCGCGCGGCGAGGTCAAGCGGGGGGTCGAGGTGATCGACTTCGCCTGCGGGGCGCCCACGCTGATGATGGGCACCAACCTCGACCAGATCGCCCGGGGCATCGACGAGGAGTTGACCCGCTTCCCGGTGGGCGTTGTCGCGGGGATCACCCCGTTCAACTTTCCGAACATGGTGCCGCTCTGGATGATCCCGGTCGCCATCGTGACCGGCAACACCTTCGTGCTGAAACCCTCGCAGCTCACTCCGCTCTCCGCGATGCGGATCGCGGAACTCCTGCAGGAGGCCGGGTTGCCGGCCGGTGTCTTCAACGTGGTACACGGCGCCAACGACGCCGTCAACCAGCTGCTCAAGCACCCGGACATCGCCGCCATCTCCTTTGTCGGCTCGGCCACGGTGGCGGCCTACATCTATGCCACGGCCGCCGCCCACGGCAAACGGGTGCAGGCGTTGGGTGGCGCGAAGAATCACATCCTGGTGATGGATGACGCCGACCCAGCCGTGTCCGCCCCCCACGTGATTTCGTCGGCCTTCGGCAACGCCGGGCAGCGCTGCCTCGCCGGCAGCGTGGCCGTCGGCGTCGGGAAAGTTGGCGACGCCCTGGTCAAAGAGCTGGCAGCCGATGCCGCCAAGCTGAAAGTCGGCCCCGGCACGGACGCGAAGACGACGATGGGACCGGTGATCCGCGGTGAGCGCAAGGCCAAGCTGATCGAGTACATCGACGGCGCGCGGTCCGAAGGTGCCCGCATGGTCTCCGATGGGCGTCAGGTCGATCAGAGCGACGGCTTTTTTCTGGGGCCGACCATCTTCGACCAGGTGACGCCGAACATGAAGATCTGGAAGGAGGAACTCTTCGGCCCGGTGCTGTCGGTGGTACGCGCCTCCGATATCGATGAGGCGCTCAACCTGCTGAACTCCAGTACCTACGGCAACATGGCCTCGATCTTCACCAACTCGGGAAAGTACGTGCGCGAGTTCAAGCGACGCGCCCAGGCCGGCATGCTGGGGGTCAACATCGGCGTTGCCGCGCCGATGGCGTTCTTCCCCTTCACCGGCTGGAAGAACTCCTTCTTTGGCGACCTGCACGCGACCGGGCAGGACAGCATCCGGTTCTACACCCGGCACAAGGTGATCACGACGCGATGGCTATAAAGACGAGCGACCGCCCGCACGTGTTGAGCGGCGAGGAGATCGTCGCCCTCTGCCGGCAATACACCCTTTACGAATGGACCGCGCAGGCGACCGTCGACCCGCTTGCCGTCGATCACGCCAAGGGCGTCTATTTCTACACCGCTGACGGAAAGCGCTACATCGACTTCAACAGCCAATTGATGAGCGTCAACGCCGGCCACGGCGACCGGCGAATCATCGAGGCGATCAAGACCCAGGCGGAAAAGCTCAGCTATGCCAATCCCTTCATGGCGCACGAGCCGCGTGGCCGGCTCGGCCAGAAACTGGCGGAGCTGATGCCTGGCGACATGAACAAGGTGTTCTTCACGCTGGGTGGGGCCGAGGCCAACGAAAACGCCATCAAGCTCGCCCGATCCGTGACCGGGCGCCACAAAGTGATCGCCCGCTACCGCTCGTACCACGGAGCGACGGCCGGTGCCATGGCGCTGACGGGCGACCCGCGGCGCTGGGCCAACGACCTGGGCACCTCAGGCGTGGTGCATGTTCTCGACCCCTATCACGGCCCGCAACGCGAGGTCGACTCTGCCGAGCAATCGCTCAGGTACCTGGAGGAGACGATCCAGCTCGAGGGACCGAACACGATCGCCGCCCTCTTTCTGGAGACGGTGACGGGGACGAACGGCATCCTGATTCCGCCGAAGGGCTACCTGCAGGGCGTCCGCCAGCTCTGCGACCGCTACGGCATCCTGATGGTCTGTGACGAGATCATGTCTGGTTTCGGCCGGACCGGCGAGTGGTTCGCCGTCGACCATTGGGATGTCGTCCCCGACCTGATGACGATGGCCAAGGGCCTGACGAGCAGCTACGTGCCCCTGGGCGCGGTCGGGATGCGACCAAAGATCGCCGAGTATTTCGAGAAGAACGTCTTCTACGGTGGCTTGACCTACAACAGCCATCCGCTGGCTTGCGCCGCGGCGCTGGGCGCCATCCAGGCCTACGAGGAGGACGACATGATCGGCAACGCGCGCCGGATGGGGGAGGTCATGGCGCGGCATCACGAGACCCTGAAAGCGAAGCACCCGAGCGTTGGCCTGACCAGGTCGATCGGCCTCTTCGGCATCCTCGAGCTGGTCAAGGATCGCAAGACGATGGAGCCGCTGGCCCCCTTCAACGGCACGTCGGAGCCGATGAAGGCGGTTGGCAAGTACTTCCGCGACCACGGACTGTACACCTTCGTCCGGTGGCACACGATCATGACCAACCCGCCGCTGTGTATCACCGAGGACGAGCTCGGGGAAGGCTTCGCCCTCATCGACAAAGCCCTCGACATCGCTGACGAGGCGATCGCGTAACACCGAAGGCGGCAACGTTCTCCTGTGATGCATGACAGTCCCACCGGATAGCCCATGCGCTCGGGCTCTTCAGGTGACCGCCGACACTGCAAGGCAAATTCTGGACGGAACAATCACGCCAGAGTACGGTGCCCAGCGGATCGCATCGCAACTCGGGGACTGCTACGACTTCCTGAACGAGAATTTGGAACCCGTGGACCTGCTGGCGGCCATCGCAGGCAACGCGGACCTTTATGAAGAGGTACGGCTTGACCCATTGCTGACACAAGAAATCGACAAAGCAACCTTTTGGCGACGCTGAGGCCAGAAACGGTCCCGACGACGGCCCCGACAAGCACACCGATCACCGAACCGATCCCCGACTGGCCAACCAAGACGTCAACGAGAACCCCAATTCCGAAACCGACCGATGACCCTAGCATGAAACCCATTGCCGTAATGACCAGTCGAAGTGCCATGTCCTCGGTCTTCATTCAACGTTCATCATCGCCCGGATGACGACGGTGCGTGATGACCCCGCTCAACCGGATCCTGGATTTGCTGAGCTCTACACCCAGCTGTCGGATGCCGACGACCTCTGGCCATGGTTGGAGCTCGCGCGAGCCGCGGTTCCACCGGTCCTATACCTCGGGATTGGCGCAGGCCGGTTGGCGGTGCCACTCTCGAACGCGGGCATTGATCTGGTGGGCGTCGACGTCCATCCTGGAATGCTCGAGCATCTGGCAAAAAGACTCCCGCGAACGCATTTGACTCGGTCGCGCATCGAAGACCTAGATGTGAAGCGCCAGTTCGATCTCGTGATGGTGCCGTCGAACATCCTGTACACCGTTGAACGGCTTCGTCGTGCTGCAGCACACGTCGCGGCGGGCGGCCGGCTTGCCTTCGAGCTTGCCAACCCCCACTGGTTGAAGGCCGGGGCCGGCGACGGGGTGCGCGTCGTCACGCTCGACGGTGACAGCGCCCGGCTCGAGATCGACTACCAGGCAGGCAACCGGAGCTATACGCAGGTCGCTGAGATCAGCCTGGTCTGGCCGGAAGAGATCGATCACTGGCTCCCGGGCGCGGGCCTGAGCCTGGAGCGCATGTTCGGCGGACGTGATACCGATCTCCTCACGAGCCCGACCTACTACGTGGTCGCGCGGCCGGCGGCCTCGATTAGAGTTATCCGTCGATGACGCAAGAGTCGCCTCGCCGAGCCGCGCGGGTCGTCCGGCGGGGCGGCGGCAAGGTCACTGAGGATCGCCAGTTCCTCGAACGCGCGTCCGCGCTGCCCGAGTTCCTCGAGTCCGATCCCTGGCGCGTGCTTCGCATCCAGGCGGAATTCGTCGAAGGATTCGACGCGCTCGCCGGGATTGGTCCCGCGGTGACCGTCTTCGGCTCGGCCCGCATCCGTGAGCCTGATCCGATGTACGGGGCAGCGCGCGGACTCGCGACGGAGCTGGGTCGCCGAGGGTTCGCCATCATCACGGGCGGCGGGCCCGGGATCATGGAGGCTGCAAATCGGGGCGCCCAGGAGGGCGGCGGGCTCTCGGTCGGGTGCAATATCGAGTTGCCTTTCGAGCAGGGTCTCAATCCCTACATCGACCTCGGGATCGAGTTCCGCTACTTCTTTGTCCGCAAGACCATGTTCGTCAAGTACGCGGAGGCCTTCGTCATCTTTCCAGGCGGCTTCGGCACTCTCGACGAACTCTTCGAGGCCTTGACCCTGATCCAGACCGGCAAGGTCGTCCACTTCCCCGTCATCCTGTTCTCGTCGGCCTACTGGCAGGGCTTGACCGGGTGGATCCGCGAGCGAGTCCTCTCTGAGGGCAAGATCTCGTCCGACGACCTGGACCTGATGGTCGTGACCGACGACATCGGACACGCGGCGGATGTGGTCCAGCGCTTTCACGACGACAAGCTCGAGGAGGCGGAGACCAAAGACCGCGCCCGGCCGAAGAAGAGCGACGCGCCGTGATCACGCCGGCGCTGGAGGTCTCCTTCCTCCAGGACGGCGCGCAACCCGCCGAGCGGATGGCCGACGAGCTCGCGGCGTTCATCGAGGCGGCCCAGGTCAGTCTCGATATCGCCATCTATGACCTGAATCTCATCGGTCCGCCCGCAGATCGATTGCGCGATGCCGTTCAGAGCGCTTCCGGTCGGAGCGTGCGGGTCAGGCTGATGTACAACGTGGACTTTCCGTACCCGATTCCGGTTCCGCCCCCACCACAACCCGATACTGCCTTCATCGAGAGCCTCGGCATTTCCACCCGGGCGATTCCCGGGGTCCCTGGGTTGATGCATCACAAGTACATCGTTCGCGACGCCGAGACCGATGGGGCGACCGTTTGGACCGGGTCGATGAACTGGACCAATGACTCGTGGACAAGGGAAGAGAACGTCGTCCTCAGGCTGCCGTCGCGGCAGCTTGCCGCCCAGTACCTGCGGAACTTCACCGAGCTCTGGGATCGTAGCCGCGTCGACAACTCGGGCAAGTACGACCTGCCTGCCGTCCAGGTCGGCGGCAAATCGGATGGGATCGAGACCCAGGTGTTCTTCGCGCCCGGCCGTGGGCCGCGGATGGCGCACCTGATCGCCGAGCGGCTGGCGCATGCCTCGACGCGGATCCGCCTCTGCTCGCCGGTGATTACGGCTGGCCCCATCCTCGGGACCCTGGCCGAGCTGGCGGGCCGGCCACACGTGGATTTCAAAGGGGTCTACGACCGAACCCAGATGCAGCAGGTGCTTGGCCAATGGAGGATCGATCCGCACGCCGGCTGGAAGGCTCCCGCCTTTACCACGGTCTCGACCGGACTTCCCTTCGCCTCCAAGGTGACGACGCCCTACGCACCGGGCAGCGTCCACGACTACATGCACGCCAAGATCACCGTAGTCGATGACACGGTCCTGACCGGGAGCTACAACCTGTCGCACAGCGGCGAAGAGAACGCGGAGAACCTACTCGAGCTGGTCAGCGCCCCGCTTGCGGACCGGTTCGCGGCCTTTGTCGACCGGGTCTACGCCCGCTACGCGTCTGGCGCAAAATAGGCTGATGGCTCGACGGCAACGCGCCGCGGCGGGGCTGGGGGTGGCGCTCGCCGCGCTGAGCTTCCTGCCGCCCCTGATCCTGCTGGCGGACGAGCGACTGTTCTTTCACGTTCTTCAGGAAATGCTGCTGCTGGTCCTGGTGGCCCCGCTCCTCGCGTATGGCATCGGTGCCGGGCTTGGCCGTCACGTCCAGGGTCCCGCGCAGGTGCCGGTCGGGATCCTGGCGCTCAACCTGAGCCTCTTCGGCGCCCAGCTCCCCGCCGTGGTCAATCTTGTCGCCCATAACCCGCTGCTCCACGGCGCCGCCCAGCTCCTGTTCCTCCTCGGTGCCGTCCTCTTCTGGTCGCCGATCATCCGGCCCCGAGCCGGTAACGGCGGGTTGAAGCCGATCGCCAAGATTGGCTACCTCATGGTCGCCAGTGTTCCACCGACGATCCCCGGGATTACGCTCGCCTTTTCCCACCATCTGTTCTACGCCGCCTACCGCTCGATCGAGGACCAGCAACTCGCTGGGCTCCTGCTCTTCGCCACCGCGAAATGCGCGCTGGTCACCGGCACCTTTGTGATTCTCTGGCGGCTGCTGACGCCGGAGCCGGAGCCGTCTGACGACGACGACCGCGGAACGGCGGTGCCTGATGGGCCATCGCCGGCGCCGGCCTGGTTCGCTCGGCTGGATGACCGCCTGCCTGGCGAGCCGGTTCGAGAGCGCGAGCCGGTCAGAGTCCCCTAGATCAAGGGCCACGGATAGGCCCAGCGCGACACGGGCGCCGGGTAGCGCCCGTCGTCGGCCAGGCGTCGGGCCCGTTGGATCAGGGCGCGCATCTCGAGTGGCGCGATCAGCTGCTGCAGGCCTTTGACCCAGCGCTCGCCCGCGATCAATTCCGTCACGAGCCGCGCCGCGTCGGCGCGCAACTTCTCCGGGATCTCCTCGCCCGCAAACTCCCAGATGACGGTGCGCAGCTTCGGCAGGGGATGAAAGGTCAAGCCGTTATCGACGCCCCAGATGTGGCCGTTGGGGTCAAGCAGGCAGTGGCCGCTCTTGCGGTCCGCATTGTTGACGATCACGTCGAAGGCGGCCATCATTCGGAAGTCCTCCGCGCGCTGTGGCATCAGGGTGAAGTAGTGCTCGCCAAGGTCGGCGGCGATGAATTGTTGCAGCGATCCGGGGCCGAGAGGCGCGTTCGTTCGGTACACGGTCAGCGGGACGATCTGCCAGCCGAGCGCGGCACTGACAAGATGGGCCGCGACCTCGCGCTTGCCCAGGGTGCCATCCGGAAAATCATCGAGGGGCGTCTCGCCGCGCGCCGGCTTGTAGACGGCGAGTGTTTCGCCGCCGGACTTGCCGCGAACCTGCGCCAGGTAGGTGTAATTCGAACAGTCGGGCATCAAGCCGCGCGGCTTGATCTGGCCTTCTTTGAGCAGCTGGGGATGACGTCCAGCATCCAGGGGCGCGGCGGCCTCAGGCATCTTGGGCTCGGCTAGTGGTGCCCGTTCAAGCGGGGGCACACGCCTCCATCGTGATCGATGGGTCCGCCGCACATCGGGCAAGGAGGCCGGCCGGCGGCCACCAGCTCGGTCGCGTGTTTCGTCAGGGCCTGCATCTGGCTGATGCTTGCCTGGAAGTGTCCGGTAGCGGGGTCATCGCCTTCCTCGACGAGCTCGACCAGCGAAATGTCGAAGTCATTGCGGGCCTCGTCGAAGCCGAGGGTGATGAGGCCCACGCGCCACGCGGGCTGGAGCGGCTCTTCGAGGCCCATTGCCGGCATCGGTCCAGCAGGCGGCGCGTCGACCGTGGTGAAGACTTCTTCCAGCCTGGTCGCGAGAGCACGGAGTTGCTCCTTCTCCACCGCCAGGGTCATAAGTGCGCTGCCGGCGCGGACTTGTAGGAAGAACGCGCGCTTGCCCGGCTCGCCGACCGCTCCGGCGGTGACCTTTGAAACGGCGGCGTAATCGAAACTTGCCGAGGCCATCGCCTCTATTGTCGCAGCGGCCGCCGACCGCTACCGGATGAAGAGAAATGCGGGCCACCGGGGAAGTGGCCCGCTAAAAGGAGGGGAGGGGACTAGGGAGAAACGGCGCCGGCAATGGTGAGCGCCACGATTCCGATAACGCTCGCAATGCCGATGCCGGTGACCAGCGGCCGGTCGACGGGATGACGGCCACGACGGCGGTCAAGGAAGGGAAGGAGCAGAAGCGCGCCACCGGCAATCGTGGGCAGCACGGCGGTGGCGAGCGCCTCGATTGGTCCCGGGAAATATTTCAGCAGTTGAAACGGTGCCAGGAAGTACCAGGCCGGCCGAGGCGTAAAGGTTGCGTTTGCCGGGTTGGCATTGCCGCTGTCCGGTACCTGGAAGAGCAGGGCGAGTCCGACGACGACAAGCAGGACGACCAGCGAGGTGATCGCATCCATGAGGACATGACGGGGGTAAAAGCTGTCGCCCATCTGGACCGGTTCCGGGTCCGCCTCGGACAACTCGGCCTTCGTCGCCCGCATCGCGCCCGGGCCCTCGCCAAGGACGGTGGGACGGTTAGGGACGCGAAGCCGGCGTGGCAGGGGCGCGATCCCGTTTCGGACGACGAGGAAGAGATGGCCGGCAATGAGGAGGCCCACGATCGCGGGCAGGAACAGCACATGGATGGCATAGAAGTGCGTCAGGGTTGCCGCGCCGATGTCCGAGCCGCCGCGGAGCAGCGACGCCATCGCGTGGCCCAGCAGCGGAACGGATGCCACGATGTTGACCCCGACCCGCGTGGCAAAAAACGCCGTGTTGTCCCAGGGGAGGAGGTAGCCGGTAAAGGCGAACACCAGGACGAGCGCGAAGATGACCACCCCGATCATCCAGTTCAGCTCGCGAGGGAACTTGTAAGCGCCCATCAGGAAGACGCGCAGCAAATGAATCGCGACCAGGACCACCATCGCGCTCGCACCCCAGTAGTGGAGGCCGAGGACGAAGCCGCCCAGCGGGACCTGCCGCTGAATGTAGGCCGTGCTGGCGTGCGCGTCAGTGATGGACGGGGCGTAGTTCAGCGCGAGGAACATCCCGGTGACCACCATCAAGACGAAGAGCGTCAGGCTGGCACTGCCGAAGGTGTGCAGCCAGGAAATCCCGCGCGGGATCCGCCGATCGAGCACGTAGCGGATCACGGGTGCCAGTCCCGTCCGCTCATCGATGTAGCGCGTGACCCTGGCCTTCATACCTGGACGAAGATGTCCTCGCCTCGCTTCTGGACCGGAAGGCGATCGAGGGGCCGCTCCGCCGGACCATGCAGAACCGTGCCATCGGCAGCGAACTGGCTTCCGTGGCAGGGGCACTTGAAGCGGGCTTCACCGGGGGCCCAGTGGACGGTGCAACCGAGGTGTGTGCAACGGGCGCTGAGCGCCTGGACCGCCTCGCCTTTTGGCTGGCGCAGGTAGACCACGCCCTGCTGCTGGCTCTGCCGCCAGGCGTCGCGCGCGACATAGCTGATGGGCACCGCGACGGGCTCGGGGCCGAGCTGCGACACACGCCCGACCCTGACCAGTGTTTTCACGGCGCCGCCGGTGGCGGATGCGATCCCCAGCCCGATTGCGGGCAAGCCGATGATGGCCGCGATGGCAAGCCCAACGGCCTTCGTCGCCCTGTCCATGAATGACCGCCGCGTGATGCCGCTTTGCATTTCGTTCACTGCTATCTCTACCCAGTCTGCGTTCCGCCTACGGGCTTCGGACATAGGGCGCCGACCTGACTGGGGCCCGGCATCGACTGATTGAAAAATCAGCAGGCTTAGGCGTTTGTTTCCCGTGCCTACAATGAACTGTGAGAGCGTCGTTCAGCCCCCGTTCCTGGCACCGGAATCTGACGACCTTCCAGAAGGTCGCGGTCGCGAACAGCGCGATCATCGCCGTGGGAGCGATCAGTGGTCCATTGGTCGCCCTCAATTTCTCGGGCCGGTCCCGTCTGCCGTTCCTGCTCATCCTGCTCGCGGTGGGCTTGCTGGCCATCCTGGTAGCCAACTTCTTGATCCTGCGGTTGGCCTTCCGGCCGCTCCGGGAGCTGGAGTCGATGATGGGCTCGGTGCAGCCGGACGTCCATGAGCCCCGAGTCCATTCCAGCTATGCCGACCCCGATGTCCGGCGCATCGCGAGCGTGTTCAACTCGATGCTCGACCGCCTGGAACACGAACGGCATCTGAGCGCGGAGCGCGTGCTGCAGGCGCAGGAGCGGGAACGCCATCGGGTGGCCCGGGAGCTGCACGACCAGACTGGTCAGGCACTGACGCACGAGATCATCAGCCTCGATCTGCTGCTCGAGCGGACTTCGGATCCGCGGGCCCGCGAACAATTGGAGGCGGTCAAGCGGACGCTGGAAGAAACCCTGGAGGAGGTGCATCGGATGTCGCAGGACCTCCGACCATCGGTGCTCGACGATCTCGGCCTGGTTCCGGCGCTGCGCACGCTGGCGCGCCAGCGCTCCGGGTCCCAGGTGCTGCTCCACGTCGAGGGCCTGAAGGACCGACTGCCGGCGCCGATCGAGACCGCCCTCTACCGGATCGCGCAGGAGGCCCTGACCAACGCCAACAAATACGCGCGAGCCTCGCGAATCGACATCGATCTGCAAAGCCTGGATGGGAGCGGCGTCCGGCTCCGTGTCCGCGACGATGGCGTCGGCTTCGATCCGGCGAGCATCCCCGACACGGAAGAGCGAGGTCGGGCCGGACTGGGCCTCTTCGGCATGCGCGAACGCGCCACCCTGCTCCATGGCACCCTCGAGGTCCATTCGGCGCCGTCACGCGGCACCGAGGTCGTGGCACAGTTACCGTTGGAGGATCACCATGCAGGTTGAGCGGCGCCCGATCCGGGTCATGCTGGTCGAGGATCACAACCTGGTCAGGGCCGGCATCCGTGCCGTCATCGACGGCCAGAGCGATATCCAGGTGATGGCCGAGGCGACCGACGGCCGAGAAGCCATCCGCCTCGCCCGCGCGAGCTGCCCGGACGTGGCCGTGGTCGACGTCGCGATGCCCGGCATGTCCGGCATCGAGGTGACCCGAGAGATCCGCCGGATGTGCCCGCAGACGCAGGTCCTGATTCTGACCGCGCACGACAACGAGGAATATTTCTTCCACACGCTGAAGGCCGGCGCGGTCGGCTACGTGCTCAAGAAGGCCGCCGCCTCCGACCTGATCGCGGCAATCGAAGCCGC
>JBDTEO010000006.1:0-147557 GCA_039922495.1 Candidatus Dormiibacter sp. | reverse complement strand
CAATCTTCGATCCCTTCCGACAGGCTGGTCGGCGTGGTCCGCGCCTTGATGAGGTACTCATGGGCCCCCAGCCGCAGACCTCGCGCGACCAGGTCTTCTTCATCGTAGTTTGAAAGGATGATAACGGGTATGTCGCGCGTCTTGTCTTCCGCGCGAAGCTTGCGCAAGACCTCCAACCCATCCATCTTGGGAAGCCGGATGTCAAGAAAGATAATATCCGGGTTCAGGTCGCCCGCCTTCTTCAAGCCGTCCTCGCCGTCGAGGGCGGTGTTGACCCGGTAGCCATCCAGCTCGAGCTTGAGGCGATACATCTCGAGGACTGACGGGTCGTCCTCGACCAGCAGCACGTCAACCAGGTCATCATCCGCCTGGGCCGCGCGGCTGGCGCCCATGTTCCGACGCGTTTTACTTTCCATGGGTCTCCCTTGGCGCGATGCAGTATAGAGGATGCGTGGATCGAGCGTGTACGCCTAGTGGAACGGCGGGATGCATCAAATTGATACGCGATCGGCCCAAAAATAATAAGGCCCTCCGTTGGGAGGGCCCGAAGAGGGGGGCAGAGGGAACTAGAAGAACTATAGGGCACGCAGGGCCACTTGTCAACAGCGGCACTGTCAGCTTGCCGCCCGGATGACTGTCAGTTAAAGGCCGCGTCGGCGCCACACATTCCGCTAGACGCTGAGTTGCGATACGTCGATGTCGTGGAGCTCCGCCGGCCGTTCGACCTGGTGATCGTGCAGGATCTTCAGCAACTGGATGATGTATCGCACGCCGGCCAGGTTGACCGAGTGCCGCCGGGTCAGCTTCTGGATCGTCTGAAGCTTCATGATGTCCCGCTGCGAGAAGCGGCGTCGATTGGTCGAGGTCCGCTTCGGGACAACAAGCCCGAGGTGTTCGTACATCATCAGGGTCCGGGGATGGGTCTCCAGCACCTCGGAGGCGACGCTGATGGTGTAGATCGGTTTGTCGAGGGAGATGTTGTGTTCCCGCTTGACCTCGCGCTTGACGGCGGTTGCCATTCGACCCTCCAGTGTTTTCGGAATCCGTTTGACCCGGGATTCGGTAGGAGTATAGGTATGGCTCGGGGTTCGCTCAACGCAGGTTCAGTAAAGAGATATGAACGCAACATATGGCCCGAATCCCATCAATGGGCTGTGTCGTAATGTTTCATACGTGCTATCATGTTTACTACGGGTGCGGCTACCGGTACCCAGTATTACCTGGAGGTGCGACATGGGCGAATTTGGCGACAAGCTGGAAGGCGAAGTCAAGGAGCAAAGCGGTAAGTTGACCGGCGACAAGAAGACGGAGTGGGAAGGCAAGGCGCAGGGTCTGAAGGGCGATCTCGAAGGCGCCGGCCGGAAGGCCGACGAGAAGAAGGTCGAGAAGACCGACCCGACCGTCTAAACCGCGCGGTTCCGATAAGCCGGACCCTCTGGGTCCGGCTTTCTCATTCTCTGGCCGGGGATGATTCGGCGGTCGCGGCCTCCGCCGCGGCCGATGGCGGCCCGGTTGGATCGCGCCGGGCTGCGTGGTAGCGTCCAGCGCCAGGGGACGACGCGGCTCCGCCGCTTCCGCTCCCTCGGACATGGCTCAGGGTCGACTCCCGCAAGACCAGGAACAGGATCAGCGCGATGGCAAAGAGCACCCAGAGCATCCCCAGCAGGACCGCCACGAACAAGCCCAGCAGGAAGCCGATTACGGCCACGAAGAAGGCGGCGATGGTGGCGATATGCATGAACTCGTCCTGGAGGTGATGGCGAGGAAAGAGCTGGCGTAACCGCCGCTCCATACCGCCCCGCGGCGGCCGACGAGCCGATGGGCTACTGCTGGCGCTCGGGGTGGTCGCCGCGCCGACCTCGGGATCGGCCTGGGGTTTGCCGCAGAACCGGCAAAAGCGGGCCCCCTCCTCGATTTGCTTCCCGCATTCGCGACAGAACACGTTTCCCCCTTTCCCGGAGTTCCGGGCTTGCCAGGTGCGCGCGCCCATTATACGGAGCGTTCAGCGATTGCGGGCCGTTCGTAACCAAACGCCCGGGCCCCCCGTTTCGACTGCATGACGGGCATCGATTTTGCTGAGTTTGCAACAATCGAACCCGGATTACATTATAATGGGGCAATCAGATTTTATTAAACGTCAACGTTACTGTCTTTGGAGTCTGATTTGATAAGTATTCGTCACTCGACAACCCCTCTCGATCCCGAAGCGCCCTCGTCACTGGCCCAGCGACGGAGGCAAATCCGGCGCCAACGCCGGTCGCCGGTGCGGACCCTGACCAGCGGCGCGGGGTGGGGAGCGGTTATCCTCGTCTCCCTATGGCTCCTCTTGTCCGGGATCTACGGATTCCTGAGCGCCTAACGAGCCGGCGGCGCAGCCGCCGACACGTCGACCTCTGGCGACGGCGGAGCCGGGCGGACCTGCGCCGGATCCTGTTGCTGGCGCTGATCGTGGTCCTGCTGCTCCCGGTGATGGGCATCCCGGCTCTCGCGGCCAGCGCCGTTGGGCCACTGCCGCCTGTCAGCGGGCTCTCCTCGAGCAACCTGGAGCAGGACACCCTGATCTACGACCGGCACGGCACCCTGCTCGCCGATATCGGCAAGGCCGGCGACCATCGGATCGTCGTGCCGCTCAGCTACATTTCCCCGCTCCTGGTCAAGGCCACGCTGGCGACCGAGGACCGGACCTTTTACAAGAACAGCGGCGTCGACGTCGGCGGCATCTTCCGCGCCGCGGTCGCCGACTACACGCACCATCACATCAATCAGGGTGGCAGCACGATCAGCCAGCAGCTGGTCAAGCAGGTCTACATCGGCCCGAACCCACCACCGACCATTCAGCGGAAATTGAAGGAGGCGGTCCTCGCCATCGAGTTGAACCGTCAGTACAGCAAGAACCAGATCCTCGAGATGTACCTGAACACCATCTACTACGGGAGCCAGACCTACGGCGTCGAGGCCGCGGCTCGGAGCTACTTCCAGACCAACGCGCACGACCTGTCGCTGGCGCAAGCCTCGATGTTAGCCGGCCTGCCGCAGGCGCCGACCCAGTACAACCCGCTGCTCAATCTTGCCTCGGCCAAGCAGCGTCAGGCACAGGTCCTCGAGGCCATGGTCGGCGAGAAGTTCATCACGCCGGCCCAGGCGCAGGCGGCCTATGCCACCAAGCTGCAGGTGTCGCCGCCCATCAACAAGTTCCAGGCCCCGCACTTCGTCGACTACGTACTGAAGACCCTCGCCTCAGAACACAAAATCACCTCCGGCGATCGCCGCGGCTACCGGGTCTACACCAGCCTGGATTTGAACCTGCAACACACGGCGGAAAACGTCATCCGCGAGCAGATTGCGCAGAAGGGCAATTTCTACAACTTCCACGACGCCGCCCTCGTCAGCATGGATCCGAAAACGGGGGAGATCCTCGCCATGGTCGGCGGCGACGACTACAACCGGCCGGGTGGCCAGTACAACTTTGCCTATGACGTCCAACGCCAGCCGGGATCGAGCTTCAAGATCTTCACCTATACCGCGGCGATCGAGAGCCGCAAGGTCAACATGACGAGCCCGATCCTCGATGCGCCGATGGTCTTTCCGATCGGCGGCGACCAGGCCGGCCGCTACCTTCCGGGATTCGCGCCGTACGCGCCGCTGAACTACGACCTCAAATTCCATGGAACCGTTCCGCTGAAGCTGGCGATGGGCAACTCTTTCAACATCCCGGCGCTGAAGACCGAGCTGCGCACGGGCATCCCAGCGGTCGTCGACATGGCCCACCGCATGGGCATCACCTGCCTCGGCCTGCCCTGCGATCCCAACCGCGATGCCAGTTTCTACGGGCCGAGCCTGACGCTGGGTGGCTACGAGGTCCGGGTCGCGGACATGGCGACCGCCGTCTCGACGCTGGCCACCATGGGAGTCCGTCATCGCGAAGCGCCGATCCTCAACATCAAGGACGGCCTCGGCAAGGACGTCTTTACCTACGACGCCAAAAAGGCAGAGTTTCGCGCCATCGACCCCAACGTCGCCTTCATCATCGCCTCGATCATGTCGGACGACCGAAACCGCTGCCTCGAGTTCGGCTGTGGCGGGGACCTAACCCTGCCCGGACGCCACGTGGGCGCCAAGACCGGCACCACGCAGTCGTTCAAGGACAACTGGACGGTCGGCTTCACCCCGAGCCTGGCGACGGCGGTCTGGGTGGGCAACCCCGACAACAAGCCGCTCAGTCATAACTCCACCGGGATCGTCGGAGCCGCTCCGATCTGGCACAAGTTCATGGTGCAGGCCCTCGCCGGGAAGCCGGATGAGTGGTACCCGGTTCCGGCCGGCATCCACCAGATCGGGCAAAACTACTATCTCCCCGGGACCGAGAACGTGCCGCCGATCCTGGCGCAGCCCTGGCCCGTCTGCAAGCTACCCGCGAACTTCAACCCGTACTCGTTGACCTCCGCGCAGACCATCGTGGACGGCGTCCCATGCGTCACCAACGCCCCGAAGCCCAAGCCAACGCCGGCACCGGCTGCATCACCGGCTCCATCCGACCCGGCCCCATCGGCGACGCCGTGTCCGCCGCAGCCTGCGGACAAATGCAAACCGCAGGGGAACGGCTAAGCGCAGCCCGCGACCCGGGCGGCCTTAGCCGGCGTGCCGCTCGTAGGGACGGACGTTAGGCGATTCCGGGTTGGTCGGTCGTCGCCTTCTCGGCCCGGATCTGCTCACCGTCTCCAAAGGGCATCTTCGACGCCAGCTCGCCGGCACGGTCACGCAGCTCGATGCCGCGCTGCATCAGGTCGTCGCGCATCTCCTCGCCGGTCTTTGGGGCAAGCAAGAGCGCCAGGCCGAAGCCAACCGCGACCCCGATCAGGATGCCGGTCATGAAGCGCTCGATCCCGGAGTCGTCGTCCTGCGTCACGCGCGTCCGCCGGAGTGCCGAGACGGCATCCGTCAGCCGGTCCTTGACCTCGAGATCCTTGGCGGTCTTCGAGGCGCGATCGACGGTCTTGGTCGCGAGGTCGAGCAACTCACTCAGCCGGTCAACGGCCTTATCCACGGTCTGTTCCATGTGCTCCTCCTACGGGCGCCTGGCCCGGCTT
Organism: Candidatus Dormiibacter sp.; assembly: GCA_039922495.1. Lineage (GTDB taxonomy): Bacteria > Chloroflexota > Dormibacteria > CF-121 > CF-121 > JALYYC01. Next base: position 142,470 of record JBDTEO010000006.1, on the reverse strand, counting down.
TCTGTTCCACCAACGGTTCGCCGCTTTGGAGCCGCCACCACGGGGGCAGGTCCGTCGGCCAACGCCTGCTCCGCCTGCCCGAGCAGGCGTGAGACGCGCCGGCGCATCGCCGGCCCCGGCTCGGGGGCGTACAGCAACCCAAGCACGGCGCCTGCGATCGCCCCATGCGTCAGACCTCGAAGATATCCCATCCTGTACGCGCCTCCTCCAGCACCCATTTTCCGGGAATACCCGGGAACCGTAGCGCCATGGTACCACTTGATTAGCGCCGGACTGAACAGTTTCACCTTTTGCGCGTAAGGCATTTCACCAAATTTCGGGTATACTAGCGACCGGAAACGCTGGGGGAAACATGACAGACCCAGTGTCGCTTAAGGAGGGAACATGAGTGAAGTTGTCGACGAGGATGTAAATGTTCTCTTCATCGAAGACGATCCCGCCGTCGCAGAGATGTACAAGCTGAAGTTGGAGCTGGACGGCTACCGGGTCACAGTCGCCAAGTCCGGCGAAGAAGGCCTGGTCCAGGCGAAGAAGCTTGTCCCGGACATCGTCTTCCTCGACATCCGCCTGCCGAAGATGGACGGCTTTGCGGTGCTGGAGAATCTTCGGACCGATGCGGTCACGAAAAATATCCCGGTCATCATTCTCTCCAACTATGGAGAAAAGGAACTGGTCGATCGCGGCCTCAAGCTCGGCGCGCTCGACTACCTGATCAAGTCCGAAACCACGCCAGCCAGTCTCAGCCGGGGCGTCCAGGATTGGGTCAAGGAATAGGAGGTCGTGATCCCCAACCGCGACCCGCGGCTCAGCGGAGCCTTCGATCTCGATAAGCCCCTGTATACGATCAGCGTGGCGTCCGAGATCCTCGAGACCCACCCGCGGACGCTGATGATGTACGAGGACCTCGGCCTGATCGAGCCCTACCGAACGGCCACGAACCGACGCCGCTACTCGCAGCGGAATGTTCGCAAGCTGCAGGTCATCCAGCAACTGACGCGCGAAAAGGGCGTCAACCTCGCCGGCGTCAAGTACATCCTGATGCTGCTCGAGTCCTTGAAGAACGGCGGGATCAAACCCCCCGACGACCTCAAGACGGTCTACGAACTCTACGAGGAAATTATTTAGCTAGCTCGCGGCGATCGGCGGCGCGTCATCGGACTCGCTGCTCGGGTCGTCGGCATCCAACCAGCTGGTCGCCTCAGCAGCCGCAATCTGCGCCCGGCCACGGATCTCTTTCCGGCTGGCACTCCCGTTCTCCAGTCGGGCAATGACGGGAGCGCTTTCCTCGAGCAGCAGGCGATCGAGCTCATCGCCATCGAGGGTTTCGACCACCTGCAGGTGCTCAGCGATCCGGACCAGGGTGGCCCGGCGCTTCTCGCAGATGTCGTACGCGAGCCGGTAAGACGAATCGGTCAGGGCTTTGATCTCCGCATCGACATCCGCGGCGGTCAGCTCGGAGAAGAACATGTTGTCGCTCTCGCCTCGGCGATGCAGGGTCACCAGGCCGAGACGCTCGCTCATGCCGAACTCGCAGACCATCTGCCGGGCAATGCACGTCGCGTGTTCGATGTCCTGCTTGGCGCCGGTCGTGACATCACCGAAGATGATCTCTTCAGCCGCTCGTCCGCCCATGGCCGCCGCCATGCGGGCCATCAACTCCGACCTCGAGGTCAAGTAGCGATCCTTCAAGGGAAGCTGGATCGTCACGCCGAGGGCCTGTCCACGAGAGATCACCGAGACCTTGTGGACCGGATCGCTCTTGGCGATCGACTTCATCACCAGGGCATGCCCCACCTCGTGGTAGGCGATGATCGCCTTTTCCTCCGGGGTGATGATCCGACTGCGCTTCTCCGGCCCGGCCATGACGCGCAGGCTCGCCTCTTCGAGTTCCGCCTTGCCGATCGACGACTTGCGCCCGCGTGCGGACAGGATCGCCGCTTCGTTCAGGAGATTGGCGAGGTCGGCACCGGTAAAGCCCGGGGTCTGGCGGGCAACGACGTCGAGGTCGATGTCCGCGGAGAGCGGCTTCTGGTCGGCATAGAGCTTGAGGATGGCGCGGCGCCCGTTGAGATCCGGGGCGTCGATCGCCACGCGCCGGTCGAAACGCCCGGAGCGCAAGAGGGCCGGGTCGAGCACGTCCGGCCGGTTGGTAGCCGCGATCACCACGACGGCGCAGTCAGTATTGAATCCATCCATTTCGACGAGCAGCTGGTTCAGGGTCTGTTCGCGCTCCTCATTGGTGCGCATCCCGGAACCGCCACGCTTGCGTCCCAGCGCGTCGATCTCGTCGAGGAACACGATGCACGGCGAGTTTTTCTTCGCGTGTTTAAAGAGATCACGGACCCGGGCGGCCCCGACCCCGACGAACATCTCGACGAAGTCCGAACCGCTCAACGAGAAGAACGGCACCTTGGCTTCGCCGGCAACGGCCCGCGAGAGCAACGTCTTCCCGGTGCCCGGCGGGCCCACGAGGAGGATCCCGCGCGGCATGCGGGCGCCGAGCTGCCCGAAGCTTTCCGGGGCCTTGAGAAACTGGACCACCTCTTCGAGCTCGTGTTTGGCCTCGTCGACGCCGACCACCTGGTCGAAGGTGACCGATTCCGTCTCACCGTTGCGAGGGTCGCCCAGGTGCTTGGTCATGGTTCCCATCGGGTTTCCGAGCATGTTCGAGCGGCGCAACATGATAAAGAGCAGCGCCAGCAGCACAAGCAGGCCGACCAGGTTGGGGAGCATGGTCGCCAGGGAGGTGTCGTCCGTCGACTGAACCGTGATGCGGACATTGTGGTCACGCAGGTGCTGTTCAGTCGTCCCCATTGCTGACTCCTTCTCGATCGTCCACGAGCGCTGCCCCGCTTTGTCGGTGACGATGATCCGTTGCCCGCTGATGTTCGCCGCGGCCAGCTCGCCGGCATCGGCGCGATCCAGGACGACGCTGATCGGCGTCGCCGGTTGAATCAGGACGGCGTTGGGCCCGGAGTGCGACGCGTACCACATGCCGCCAAACACGAGGATGGCCATGGCCGCGAGAACAGGGACCAGAACACGCTTACGCCGCACCTGCGCGGCGATGTCAAACCGACGGAAAAACGTTTTCATAGGCTCTTGTACCCCTCTCCTTAGTACGCTACGGGCTGGTCGGGTTTCGCGATCAATGCTTTCTCGGCGATAGGCGCGCCGCCGGCCCGCTGCCAGAACGGATAGCCACTGATCGCCTGCTGCTCGTCACCGGTCACCCCATTGCTCGCGTCGGCCAGGCGGTAGTACGACCAGCTGATGCCACCCTGGGCGCGGGTCTCGTCCATCGAGGTCTTGATCTCGTCAGCCGGGGGCGCGCCCGGGGTCCCATACTCCGGGGCCGCGTCATAGGCCTGCGCCGTGATCGTCAGCGGACGCTTGAACGGGTTCACGCCCGGATCGCGGAACTGGGCAAAGATTTGATCCAGGTAGGCACGGGTCCCGGCGACGCCGCTGTACTGAGGTAAGCCCGTCGCCCGCCAGTACGCCATCGGGGCAAAAGCCTGACAGTAGCGTGAGAGGGTAGCGTAGGCGTAGCCAGGGTGATCGTAGGGGGTCGGGAGCGTACTGGCGATCAGCAGGTACCGGTCGCCGAGACCGTTCAGCCCGGCAGCGCCACCGCGGATCCCGGTCAGGTACTGGCCGACGTTCGGGTCGGAGGTGCTGTCGCCTTCGATCGTCAGCGCCAGGCCGTCGAGCTGCTGCCCCTGCTCCTGGAAGTCCGCCGCCGCGATCGCGTCCGAGGCATCGGAGCCCGGATCGTTCAGCATCGGCTCGATCCAGCCGATCACCTTGAGGCCGTGCTCGTGCGCAATCGGGAGCAGATCCTGGAGGGCGGCCGCCGCATAGAAATGATGTCGTGAGTCGGCGATGCGCACATAGATATGGCTGAGATCGGCGCGGACCGCCGCATCAACCATGGCGGCGGCCCGGTCCGAATCCGGATCGGTCCAATCGCCATCGAACATCATGAACCAGGCGCCCTTCCCCTTGATCCCGTCGAGCGGGGAACTCGGCGCGGCGGGCGAGGGCCGCGCCGAGCCGGGCACCTTCACCACCGAGGCGGCCGGGCGGCCGAAGCTTTTCAAGACCGGGGTGGAGGCGACCTGGTCCTGGGCTCGGGCGTCGAGGTAGGCACGCAGCCCGAAGGGCGGCGTTAGCAGGGCGAACAGGGCCATCCCCAGGAGCAGCCTGCCTCCAAATGCGGTGAGTTGCCGTAAGATTCCCGACATGCTGGTGGAAACGGCACCGGTGCCGTTGAAGCGAGAGCCTACTGGCAACATCTATGTCGTTCAAGCGACCGTTTGCACGCCTAGTGTGATACACGGCCGCACAACCATTGGGGATCCTTTCACGTATCGTCACACCACCTCCGCGGACATCACCGACTATCCAAAAGCCAGCTGCTTTTCTTGTTTGTCATAAAAGCTGATATGTTTGCTATAATTTGTTACAGTTCCCGTCCCTGGAGGGCAGCACGTGGCAATGCCGCATAAGTCCAGCGAAGTCTCGGATATGTTCGATATCGAGCCCCGGACGCTCTTCGTGTACGAGAGTGAGAATCTGATCGCGCCCGAACGGACGCCCACCCAGCGCCGTCGCTATTCGCGCCGGGACATCGAGCGCATCCGCCTGATCCGCGAATTGACCACCGTGCACGGCATCAACCTGGCCGGCGTCAAGGTGATCTTCTCCCTGATGGAGGCGGCCGTCGAGAGCCGGCTCCAGATCCCCGAGTCCGACTTCCCGGAGCTCGCCGGCGCCCGTCACCTCTGGGCCTGAGCCGCTAGCCGCCCGCCTCGGCGGCCGTCCCCTTACCGGGACCGTCCTCGGCCTCGACTTCGACGGGACCCTGGCGCCGATCGTCAGCGATCCCAATCAGGCGCGCCCGGACGCGGAGACGCTTGGCCTGCTCGAAGCCCTCGCGCTTCGGCTTGCGCGGCTCGTGCTCATCAGCGGGCGCGACACCGACCAGCTCTGGGACCGGGTCCGCATCCCGGCGATCATGCTGATCGGGAATCACGGACTGGAGGAGCGGCTGGCGGGGCGGTCGCAGCTCAGCCCCCTCGCGGAACCCTTTTTAGCCAACCTGGCGCGGGCGGCCCACGCCATCGTGCCGATGCAGATCGGCCGGCGCGGCATCCGCGTCGAGCGCAAAGCCGCGGCGATCAGCGTCCACTACCGCGAGTCCGACGACCCCCGGGCCGGCAAGGATCTGGAAGCGTTACTCCGGCCCCTGGCGGCGCGCGAGCGCCTTCGGCTCCACGCCGGTCGTCAGGTCTGGGAGCTGCGCCCGGCGGTTGAGGTGACCAAGGGCAGCGTGGTCGCTGGACTGGCGAGCTCCCTGCATCCCCGAGCGCTGATTTACGTCGGTGATGACGTCACCGACACCGACGCCTTTAAAGCCATGCGGCAGCTGCAGGGCGTCCGAACTCTGGCCATCGGCGTCCGGTCTCCCGAAGTGGCGCCGGAGGCCTTCGTCGACTGCGACCTCCTGGTCGACGGCGTCGAGGGCGTGAAGACGCTACTCCGCGATTTACTGGCGCTCGGCTAGCCGGCTGAAGGCGTTTTCGCGAGCTGAATCGGGCTGGCGAGCGGCGAGCGGTTCGAGGAGGTCGCGAATGTCCTGCAACTGCGCCGAGATCCATCGGGCAACATCGTTTTGCTGAACGACGCTGCGCATCTTCTCGGACCGTGCGTGTCGCTCGACCGGGTCCATCAGCAGGGCGCGATGGAGCGCCTCGGCGGTAGCGTCGACGTCGAAGGGATTGATGGTGATCGCCCACTCCCCCAACTCCTCGTGGGTGCCGGCATTTTCCGACAGGACGAGCACGCCGCCGCGCCGGTTGACGCTGACGCCCTCCTTCGCGACCAGGTTCATGCCGTCATAGATCGGGTTGACGAACAGAACATCGAACTGCTTGTAGCCCGCGATCGCGCGGTTGAGGTCGTCCCGGAGCTCCAGGCGAATCGGCTGCCACTCCGTCGTGCCTTGCCGGGCATTGATCAGGCGGGCCACCTGCACGACCTGCCGCGCGTACTCACGGTACTCAGGCACGTTCTGGCGCGTCTTTTGCAGCATCGCCCAGAAGATGACGCGGCCGCGCCACTCGGCATGAGCCTGCAGCAGTCGATCAAACGCATAGAAGCCGCGCACGATGTTCTTCGAAAGGTCCATGCGGTCGACCCGGTAGACCAGCTGTTCGGTGCGCCAGCGGAGAATCTCGCGCTCCGCCCGCTCGACGGCAGGCGTCGCCGCCGTGCGCTCGAATTCCCGGACATCGATCGAGATCGGATAATTGCGAACCCACACCGTGCGGCCTCGATAGAAGGCCGTCTGCTGACGGAAGTCAACCGGCAGGCCCATGTTTTCTTCGCAGGTGAGCAGGAAATTCCGAACGTCGTGCGAGGTTTGCAACCCGACGATATCCGCCGCCAGGAGGCCATCCATGATCTCGTCGCGCATGTACTGCGGCAGCACTTTCCAGTACTGCGGCGTGGGCCAGGGGATATGGACATAGTGCTGCAGCACGGCGTCGGGCAGCTCCCGGCGGACGAGCCGCGGCACGAGATAGAGATGGTAATCGTGTGAGAGCACCAGCGGGCGCTTGCGGCTGCGCCGTGCTTCGCGCACAACGTGGTTCGCGAACATCTGGTTGACGACGCGATACCCCTCGTTCCAGGCGCGGTGCGTGCTATCGTCCAGGACGGGCGCCTCGGCCAGGTTCCAGAGGTAGTGCTGGACAAACCAGAGGAGCGGATTGGCGATCGTGTTGTAGTACAGGTCGTAGGCGAGCTTGGGCGGATTGACCCAGCTGACCTGGAATCGCGCCCGATCAATCGTCTCGACCAGCATCGGCTCGCCGCCCTGGCCCAGGTCGAGCTCCCCCTCGAAACCGTCCCGCACCGAGGCCACCCAGACCGCCCCGGTTGCCTGGGCGAGCCCGGAGAGCCCGGTGACGAGGCCGCCGCCGCCGCGAATGAAGCGGTGGGCATCGTCCTTCTCCGGCGCGAGATCGACCGGCGGCCGGTTGGCGGCGACGATCGGGTGGAAGTCCTGGAGGAGCCGTCGGGTGTATTGCTCGATCGCCAGCATGGGGCTCCATCTTCCCATCCCGGGGCGGTTGCCGCCCCTGCACTTGCGCGTACCGGCAATATGTGATAATGTAACTATCATCAATATGCAGCGCGCGACTTGGCGCCTGCTGGGGTGAGTAGGTTGGGTAAACGCAAACGCGCTCCGGCGATCTCGCCGGGCCGGGCAGTTTTCACGCCGAGTATTGCAAGCGAGATCCTGAGCCTGCACCCGCGCACGCTCATGATCTACGAGAGCGAAAACTTGATCAAGCCGCAGCGGACGGCCACGAACCGCCGGCGCTATTCTGAGGACGACATCCGGCGCGTGCGGGTCATCCAGTTCCTCACCCGGCAGAAAGGGGTCAACCTGGCCGGCGTCAAGTACGTGCTCCGCCTGCTGCAGTCGCTCGCCGATCAGGGCCTCGACCTGAACCGGGTCCCCGAGCTGGACACCTTGCAGGAAGTGTCCGGGAACGGTGTCATCGCCTGACCGGGCCACTATTTGTCCAACCCTTGACACGCCTTACGGACTATGTAACAGTTTCCATATCAGGTTTTGTCCCTGAGGGAAACCGGGAAACAGGCAAAGCGGAGGGAGCGTTTCAATGCTAAGTGACGCCATCGACGAGATTCATCGCGAATTCCAGGCGGCCGCCGACCGGCGTGACCTGGAGCTACGACGCCGGGCCGATGTTCGGAAGGTGGACGAGTTCCTCCTCTGTGTCGAAGATCTGATCGAAAAACGGCGCGGCGAAGTTCCCGCTGCCCTGATGGACCAGATCGTCCGCTTCGTACGCCCGCTCAGCCGCAAGTTGCTGCGCGCTCTCAATCGCAACGTGACCCGGGATCCGGTCCGGGTCCTCGATGTCCTGTTCGACGTGCAGCAGTTGCTGCTGCCGCGCCTGATGGTGGCCTGACCGCCGGCGACGATCGCCGCAACCCAAAATCAACCGCTAGCGGGCTCAACAATCTGATAGCCGGCTGAATTGACTCCCGGCCCCGGCTCAGCTAATCTGTGCGGCCGGTCGACTGTGAGGAATTCCTGATGCTCGCCTCTGCCACGCCCGCGCGCAATTTCGGATCGCTGGTCCGACGGCGCTGGTGGATCCTACCTATCGTTCTGCTCCTGCTGGCCGGGGCCCTTGCCTTCAAAGTCCTGAGTGCGCCGCTCAACGTCACCGCTAGCGTCGGCGACGGCAGCAAGACCATCGTCCGGACCGCCACGATTGTGTTGCGCTTCAACCAGGACGTGGACGCCGCCTCCGTGGAGTCTGGGATGCGGATCACGCCGTTGACCATCGCGACCGTCGTGGCGCACGACGCGCGGACTTTCGAGGTCAAACCCTGGCTCCAGCCGGACACCGCCTACCACCTGACGCTCAGCGGGGTCCACAAAGCCATGGGATTGGGAAGTTCCGCCTACGGCATCGCCTTCAAAACGGAGCCCGCGCCGAAGGTGACCGCCGCAACCTTCAACGACGCGCCCCTCTTGGAGGGCGAGCCCGCGGTGCCCCTGCGCGGAAAGCTCAAGGTGACCTTCTCGCAGGCGATGGATCCGGCGTCGACCTCGATCCTGCTCGACACCAGGGCGCTCGACCCGAAGATGATCGTCTGGGACGCGGCGGGAACCGCCGCGAGCACGGACCTGACCCTGGCCCACAGCCGCAGCCATGCGGTCACGATCCCGAAGAGCGCGGCGAACCGTCGGCACGACCAGGCGATCGCGGACTGGACCCTGTCGTTTTCGGCGATGACCCAGGTCCCGTCGGCCGGTTCGACGAGCCGGATCGGGAACGGTGGTCCGATCATCATCCAGATCGAGAACAGCACCCAACCCACGGTGCGGCCGCAAACCGGGATGCAGCAGGCCGACATGGTCTACGAGTACATCAGCGAGTTCGGGATCCCGCGGCTGTCCGCGATCTACTGGCATCCGCCGTCCAGCTTGCTTGGCCCAGTCCGCAGCTGTCGGCTGATCACCGTCCAGCTCGAGCAGATGTACCGCGGCATGATCTACTGCTCCGGCGCCAACGACTACGTGCTCGGCCAGGTCTGGAAGTGGCCCAACGTCGTCTACGACTACGCGTACATGTTCGCCTTCATGTACCGTGCCGGTGATCGCGTCGCGCCCCATAACGTGATCGCCCGGCCGGACCAGATCGCTTCACATACCGCCCAGGCCAACCTGCCGGCCCTGAATTACGACATCGCGCCGGCCCATCCCGACGTGCCATTGCCCGGAGCCACGCCGGGCACCACCGTCTACATCGCCCAGCACAACGCGACCTGGCGCTATGATGCCAACTCGCATGAGTACCTCAAATGGCAGGATGGCGCGCCGTTCGGCAACGTTGGGACGGGACAGATCCACGCCAAGAACCTCATCATCGAGCACGTCACGTCCTACATCGATAGGAACCCGGCAAACACCGGCGTGCACCGCGACTACAACACCGAGTACTACGAGCTGGCAGGGGAAGGCACAGCGGACATCTACTCTGACGGCGGGATGATCCACGCGACCTGGCGACATCCAAACCGGGACTTGCCGGTGGTTTACTACGGCGCCGACGGCAACCCCATCGACCTGAACACGGGGTTGACCTGGGTGCATGTGATAGGGAGTGATCAATGACCTGGAGACAAACGCTTCGTGAACGCTGGTGGCTCGCGCCGATCGCAATCGTCCTGGTGGCCGCGGTCGTTGTCATTCGCATCCTGACCACCCCGCTCGAGGTGAGCGCCAACGTCAGCGACGGCGACCAGGCGGTCCCTCGCACGGCCGCCATCGATCTGCGGTTCAACCAGGACATGGGTGGCGATTCCGTCCAACGGAGCTTTGCCATCAGCCCCAAGGTCATGGTCGCCTTCAAGGCCATCAGCCCGCGCGAGTTCCAGTTCCGACCCGCGATGCAACCGAGTACCGCCTACCACGTCAGTCTCAAGGGCGCCAAGTCGTCATCGGGCCGCGGCGAGGTGACCAGCGGATTCAGCTTCAAGACCGAGGCCGCGCCCTCCATCGCGGACGTCAAGGTGGACGACAAGGCCGTGACCGATGGCCAGCAGGCGCTGCATCCGACCGGCACCGTGAAAGTTGATTTCGTCCAGCCGATGGACGGCGCGAAGACGCCGATCCTGCTCAACGGCAAGGCCTTCGATGCGAAGAAGGTCACCTGGTCGTCGGACGGCAAGACGGCGACCCTCGACCTGAAGCTGGGCCCGAGCCGCCAGTACCAGCTTGGGATCCCCCAGGCAGCGGTGAATCGCAAAGAGGATCCTCTTGCCGCCGACTGGAAATTGAGCTTCACCACGGTGATCCAGGTCCCTTCCCAAGGGGATCCGGCAAAGATCGGCTCCGGCGCGCCGACCATCATCCAGATCGAGAACAGCACCGACGCGCGCCCACAGGCCGGGATGCAGCAGGCCGACATGATTTACGAGTACATCAGCGAAGGTTCGATCCCGCGGTTGAGCGTGCTGTACTGGCATCCGCTGCCGAGCCTCGTCGGCCCGGTCCGCAGCTGCCGCCTGATCACGATCCGGCTGGTGCTGATGTACAAGGGGATGATCTACTGCTCCGGCGCCAATGACTACATCCTCGGAATGGTGTGGAAGCACCCGAACCTCGTCAACGACTACAGCCACGGTGCCGGCAACGTCTTCTTCCGCGACAATGCGACCCGCTTTGCGCCGCACAACGTAATGATGAACGGCGCCAACGTGACGGCGTTTACGATCAAGAACGGTTTGCCTGCACCGGTCTACGATATCGCCCCCAAGCATCCGGACGCGGCCGCGACCGGCGACCCGGCGACCAGTTTTTCGGTCCCCGATCATGGCGCCTCGTGGCAGTACGACCCGGCCTCCAAGGAGTACCTCAAGACGCAGGACGGTGCCCCGTTCATGAACGTCGGCACCGGGCGGGTGCACGCGAAGACCGTGATCGTTGAATACGTCACTTCTTTCCTGGACATGAACCCGGCGAACGCCTTCCACGGCTACCACACCGAGGCCTACGAGCTGACCGGGGATGGTAAGGCGGACATCTACAGCGATGGCGTGGTCATCCACGCGACCTGGCACCACCCCGATCCGAACGTGCCGGCCGTCTATCTCGACGCCAACGGCGATCCGATCGACATCAACAGCGGGCTCACCTGGGTCCACGTCATCGGATCCACCAAGTGGCATAGCGGGCTCTAACGCGATAACGGGAGGGAACCGGTTGGTTCCCTCCGTCTCGCTCCGGCACAATCAAGGCGTGCCGCACGGAGACGAGAGGCAACGGACGGTCTATATCGTCCCGCACACCCACTGGGACCGCGAGTGGTACGCGCCGTTTCAGACCTTTCGGGCGCAGTTGGTGGATCTCTGGGACGAGCTGCTGACGCTGACCGAGGCCGATCCCGAGTTTCGATTCCTGATGGACGGGCAGACGGTGGTGATCGATGACTACCTGGCGGTTCGCCCTGAGGCGGAGCCGCGGCTCGATCGCGCCATCCGCGAGGGCCGAATCGAGGTTGGGCCGTGGTACACCCTGCCGGATGAGTTCCTGGTGAGCGGCGAGACCCTGGTCCGTAACCTGCAGCGGGGGCTGGCATCGGCGGAGCGCCACGGCCGTGCGCTGCACGCAGGCTACCTGCCGGACTCGTTCGGCCACGCGGCGCAGATGCCGCAAATCTACCGGCAATTCGGCTTCGACCACGCGCTCGTCTGGCGAGGTGTTCCCCTGGCGATCGACCGGGTGGCCTTTGCCTGGCAGGGTCCGGATGGAAGCGAGATCCTGACCGCCTACATGGGCAATTCGTACTCCCATGGCGTGGATCTCCCGACCGAACCCGCCGCGCTCGCGGCCCGCATCGACGCGGCCATCAGGGCGATGGCCCCCTTCAAGCCGACAAGCGATGTCCTCCTGATGAACGGCAACGACCATGTCCTTCCCCAACGTGCCCTGACCGCGGCGATCCGCGCCGCTAACGACCAGCCTGGTCGGACCAGGCTGCGCATGACGGGACTCGGGGAGTACCTGCGCACGCTGACCGGCGGGGACTGGCCGCGGTGGTGCGGTGAGCTTCGATCCTCGGCCCGCGCCAACGTCTTGATGGGAACGCTGTCGGTCCGCATCCCAGACAAGCAACGGTACTTCCACGCGAGCCTGCGGCTCGAGCGTGTGGCCGAACCCCTGGCTGCGCTCACCGCCCTGGACTCCGCCGGGCTGTTGGATCAGGCATGGACGCTGGTGTTGCAAAACGCGGCGCACGACACCGCGTGTGGCTCGGGCATCGACGCCGTCGCGGACGAGGCCCGCCTCCGAAGTGCCGCCGCCGTGCAAATTTCCGACGCCGTGACCGCCCGCTGCCTCCCGCGTCTCGCCGGCGGCAGCCAGGTGTGGAACCCGAGCGCCTTTCCTCGCCGCGGGCTGGTCGAGTTGGACATCGAGGCGGTGCCACCGGGCACGCAGCCCTTGCCCCAACCGCCCGAGACGGAACCGGTACACCTCCGCGTTCCCGCGGAAGAAGTCGGCCGGGTGCATGCGGTGCTCGACGAGCGCCACCTCGCGGGCGACGCAATCCAGGCGGTCGCGGTGACGCGCGACGGGGACACGGTCCGGGTTGCCGTCGATACCCGGCGCGGCGGCACGAGCATCGACCTGGCGGCGTCGAGGCTCGAGATCGAGCGGCTCGCCAATCAGCCGGGTACGGAGGCGATCGCCCTGGCGATCCACCGTCATCCATCCCATCGCGTCCTGATCGAAACGCCGCTGATCGACGGCCTTTCGGTGGCGGCGCTGACGCCGGCGCCCGGGAGGGCGGATGTCGAGCCGGCGCGTGGCGCCGGTCACCAGATCGAGAACGGCCTGCTCCGATGCCAGCTGGGCCCCGATGGCACGCTCACCGTCGAGCACAAGGCCACCGGCCTCACCTATGCCGGCCTGAACCGGCTTGTCGACGAGGGGGATGCCGGGGACGAGTACAACTTTTCCCCGCCGGTATCGGATCGGACGCGCGGGCCGGTCACCGGCGTGGCCGTGCCGACGCTGCGCGAAGACGGACCGCTGCGCGCCTCGCTGGAAACCACCGTGCAGTGCCTCGTCCCAGCCGGGCTCCAGCCCGATCGACGCCAGCCCGATCGCCGCGACGTGGCGCTCACCGTCTCGTTGATCGTCAGCCTCGAGCGGGATTGCCCCCGGGTCGACATCACGATGAGGGTCGAGAATCCAGCGCGCGATCACCGCCTGCGCGCCCACTTTCCCGTGCCCTTCGCGGTCACCGACTCCTACGCTGATACGCCCTACCACGTCACCCGGCGCCCCGCCATCCTGGCCAGGCGTGACCCGGGCGCCCCCGAGGTGGAGCTCCCGACCTACCCGATGCGATCCTTTGTCGATGTTTCGGGCGACCGAGGCGGGGTCGCCCTGATCACCCACGGCCTGCACGAGTACGAGGTCATCCCCGGCCCGACCTCGGAACTGGCCCTGACCTTGTTGCGAGCCGTCGGCTGGCTCTCGCGCGATGACCTGGGCACCCGCACCGGGCACGCCGGCCCCCCGATGAAGACCCCAGGGGCCCAGGTGCTCGGAGCGAACCACTACCGGTACAGCCTGCTGTTTCACCGAGGCAATTGGGAGGCGGCGGCGGTCTGGCGCGCGGCTGACATCGCGCTGCTTCCGTTGATGCTTGGCGCCGGCGACCCGATTTCGGGGTCAGGGCCGTCGATCGAGCTCGAACCGGCCTCCATCCAGATGATCGCCTGTATCCCGCATGCCGATGGCTACGACCTGCGATTGTTGAATGCGTCGGATCGCCAACAGGCTGCGATCGTCCGGATCAGACGGTCCCCGCTGGAGGTTCACCGGCTAGACCTGGGCGGCGCCGTGCAGGCCAGTCTTCGGTCCGAGAACGGAATCCTGCGTCTACCGTTCCGACAGTGGGAGATCGCCACGCTGCGGATCCGGCACGGGGGGCGGTTGGACTAGGCCGTCGCGGTCAGGCCGCGAAGGCCTTTTCCCGGTTGATCCAGTGGGGGATGGCCGTCAGCAGTGCGGCGCCTTCGACCTGTGTCTTGATGACGTACTCGAGCGCGCCCAGTTGCAGCGCCCGTTTGATCAGGGTTGGTTCGCTGAAGTTCGACATCACGACCACCGGCGTGTTGCGCGTCTCGTCGGAGGCACGCAACGTCTGCAGTACCAGGATGCCGTTCTGACGCGGCATCATGACGTCGAGCAGGATCACCTGTGGTTGAACGCGGACGCAGAGATCGACCCCGGACACGCCGTCGTTGGCGACGTCCACCTGGTAGCCGTTGCCCCTGAAAAGGGTCGCATAGTACTCGGCGGCCACCTTGTCGTCTTCGATGATCACCACCACGCCCGCACCACCGGCTGTCGGTGCGGCGTCCTCCGCCGGCTCGGCCGGTGCAGACTCGACGCTCTCGGTGGTCTCGGCGCTGTCAATGGGCTCGGGAGCGGGTGCGTCGTCGACCGCCATCCCGGCAGCCTCGAGCTCGGGCTCCGCTGCCGGTGCCTCGGCAACCACCTCGACGACCGGCTCGGGCTCCGGCTCAGCCTCGGGTTCAACCTGAGCCTCCTCGACAACGGCGACCGGTTCCGGTTCTGGTTCCGACTCGGGCTGCGCCCACCGGTTGGTCCTCTCGGGCGCGTAGGAACTGGCGACCTCTTCCGCAGGCTCACTGACCTCAGCGACGACCGGGGCTTCTGCCAGGATCTCGGGCTCGACCGGCTCCGGCTCCTCGCCGAACAGCATCGAGCGCATGTCCGGTCGTGAGGACCGCGATGCAGGGGCGGCGTAGGCCGGCTCCGGCTCCGGCTCGGGCGTCGGATCGGGCTGCGGGTCGGCGTCGACCGTTTCGGTCTCCAGGTCCGCCTGCGCCGGTGCGGCAGGCTCGAACCGGGTTGGGGTCTCGATTGGGGCCGGGGCCGACACGACCGCCGGTGGGACGACCGCGGAGGCCGCGATCTCGGCGACCGGGGTCTGGCTGGGCTCGGCCGACTTTGGCTGCACCATCTTCTCGAGGTTGTCGAGGACCGAGAGGCTGAACCGCCGGCGCTTCGGTTTGCCACGGCGTCCCGCTTCCTTTCCGCCGGCATCGTCCGCGGGCAGGTCGGCAACTGAAGGGACGGTCGGCGCCGCGGGCGGCTGGACCGGTGCCGGCGGGCGGGGCTGCTCGGCACTTTGGCCGGCGGGGAATTGCTGCGGGAAAGGGCCCGGCGCGGGCGGATAGGCCGGCGGGATCAGTTGGCTCGGATTGGCTTGCGGGGGACTCTGCGGTTGTGTGGCGTACGGCACCGGCATCGGACCGCTCGGTTGCGCCGGAAACGGGGGACGGTTGGCCCCAGCGGGATACGCCCAGGGCGCTGGCTGTGCCGGTGGCGCGCCCCAGGGAGCGGGCGAGGGAGCATAGGTCGGCGGTTGCATCGGCGCCTGAGCCGGGTTGGGCTGGCCATTCCCGGTGTTCGGGTTCCAGCCTTGCGGGACCGGCGGGGAGTAAAGGTTCGGACCGGCCGGCATGCCGGCCTTTTGCAGCGCTGAACCGAGGTTACGGGCATAGGACCGCCCACCCTTGACCGGCGGGAGACCGCCCGACTCGGTCGGAGCCTCCTCAGCCAGCTGCGCCGGAAGGTGTCGTGGCCGCGCCCCGGACGTCGAGTGCGCGGACCGCGCCGTGTTCAGGTCACGTTCGAGCCGCTCAGTGCGCCAGCGAGCAACGAGCAGCTGGATCACGGTCCAGCCAAGCACGAGGGCGAGCGCCACGATCACCTTGTCGCGGTTGGCAAAGATGAGGTGGCTGTAAGGCGTCAGAAAGCTCTGGATACCGCTCAAGCGGGAGCTCCGTGCCCGAGAAATTCGCGCTCGGCGACAGGGGCGCGACGGGACTGGCTGTCGGCAGGCACTCTAGTAGAACGCCGAGTGGCAAAAAGCCTGTCACCGTTCTTAAGCGGACGTTACCGGACCGTCACCCCCGGCCCTCTAGCGCTCGGCCAGACGCACGTATCCTTCGCGCAGCCGTGGCACCAATTGGGCGAAATTGATCGCCCAACCGATTCCGACCACCCGGTCGGTCAGGATGTTGGGGTTGTCTGGGTTCCAGTAGGCGTCCCGGAACCGTTTAAAGGTTGGGAAACGGAAGTCGTAGGGGACGCCCGTAATTCGGCCGTGCCAGGTTCGCTGGCCCTCCGGCTTGCTGAGCTCCTGGGCGACCGCCGCCAGGGTGAGAAAGAGGACCGCAGCGCGAACCAGGCGTCCGGGACGGAGCATCAGCCGGCCCGCCGGCCCTGAAAGCCGAGGTTGGGGAGGTCTTCGCGCAGGCTCTCCATCGACCGGGCGGAGACCCAGTAGTCAAGCGCGGCCTTGGATAAGACGGTGCGATCGCCCACCGTAGTGAATGGAATCAAATGCTTGGTGACCAGGTCGTCAATGACATCAGACGAGACACCAAGGTAACTCGCCGGCTGCAGCGTGTTCATCACGAAGTTCGCGGCAGTTGGATCGTAAATCACGCCTACCTATAATAGGGAGTCGCCGCCGGACCGACGTGGCCCGTTCGTCTAGTTGGCCTAGGACGCTGCCCTCTCAAGGCAGAAATCAGCGGTTCGAATCCGCTACGGGCTACCACTTCCAGACCGGCATCCAGCGCTTGCCGCTCTGCGCCAGGTCCTAAGTACCGTCTCCTGCAGAGGCGAGTGCCTCGAGTTCGAAGATGTGCGAGAGGGAGGGAAGCGTCACATCCCTCACCAGGCCAAGCCCCGCCGTTTCAAAGACCGTCGCGAACTGCTCTTTCGTCCGCTCCCGACCGGACCCTGTCAAGACGAGCATCAGCAGGTCTGTGGCCCGCAGCATCCAGTTGTCCGGCTCCGAGCCTGGCTCGAGAACCGCCTCGATCACCAGAACTTTCGCGCCCGGCGGCATTGCCCTCCTAACGTTGCGAAGAATCCGGACGCAGGCGTCATCATCCCAATCATGGAGGACCACCTGCATCATGTAGTGGTCGCAGCCGCCCGGTACGGACTGGAAGAAATCGCCGCCGACAAACTCGCATCGAGCAGCAAGGCCCTGAGCGGCCATGTTATCTCTCGCTTCTGGGAGCATCTGTGACATTTCGAACAGGATCCCCTTGACCTGGGGGTAGCGCTTCAGCACCTCGGCCAGCAGGATTCCGCTTCCGCCGCCAACATCGCACAGCTGACGCGCAGCTGAGAAGTCATATTTGCCAGCGACTATGGGGCCGTGGAAGCGGGAGAAAAAGGCAAGGGCCTCAGTGAATACGCTGCCGGCGGCGGGGTTCGCCTGCCCTACGTATTCAAAAAAGGGTACCTTGTGAGCCCGCACTGTCCCGCTTTCGCCGGTCCGTATCGAGTGTCCTAGCTGGTTCCAGACGTCCCACACCCAGTCAGCGCCGCTAAACAGGATCCAGTCCCGTACCGATTCGGGATGGTTGCGTCGGAGCCGGTCCGACGCGGCGTTGTTGCGGTAACGGCCGTCACCCGATCGGCCAAGCAAGCCGGCCGAGACCAGGAAGGCGAGCATGCGGTCAAGTGCATCGGGGTTGGCCCCAACAATGCCGGCGAGCTCCTCCGCCGTCTTGGGACCTTGCTCCAGCTGATCCGCTATTCCCAACTCGGCGGCGAGCATCAACACCTTATTGTGGACAAGGCCGAAACTGCGCTCGAGCAACATGAGTTCCGGGGGAACCATTCCTACGTGAGCTCGGCCCACCATGTTGCGAAATCGGATGAATCGCCGCACCACCCACGGAGGTGGCAGTGGGCGACGCTTCCTCCCGCTGCGTGCGCTCAAACTCCCCGACCCCACGTCAACTTACCATGCCTCCAGAAACCCTCCTGCCGATCGAGCATAGCGCCCACGTCACTTAGTTCTTGGGCCAGCGGCCTTTTCCGCGGCCGGACTGAATGCGATTGTTCGATTAGTGTCCGCCACGGGCTACCATCGCATCCGGACCCTCCCTCAACGCCACCATTCCGCTATCCGATGATCTTCCAGTAGGAGTCTTTCCGGACCACCTTTCCGGCTCGGAACTCAAAGAGGTCGCAGCCTCGGACTGTTATCTTCTGGCCAGTCGCGCTCGTGCCTGTCAGCAGCCACTCGGAAACACCTCGATCACCGCTTACCCAGTGCCGATCCTCGCCGTATTGGACGTCAGGGATACCAGTGAAGCGAGTGGCTAATCCCTTGCGGACCTCGTCCTTTCCAACGTAACGGGTGCCCCATGGGTCCAGTCCCCGAGGCATATCGAAGGTGGCGTCGTCCGAAAAGAATTCCATGATCCGATCGAGGTCATGCTGATTAAATGCATCCAAGAGCTGCTTGAGCGCCGCAACGGTAACCTCGCCTCGGGCGGCCATTCCCTTGCTCACACCCACCTCCAACTACTCTATACATGCCGGAGCGAGTGGACCTCCCCACTAACTCCATTATCGACGCGACTGTTCGATTAGTGTCCGCCAGGGGCTCTTACCCTAGCTCGCCTTCGGCGCAAGCAACTCAACCGGATTAGACGCCGACAGCATCTGTTGGAATGTAGGCATGACTGACGCTGAGCTGCGGACATTTGTTGCCGCCTACTGGAAGAACTGGGTTTTAAGCAGCGGAATTAGGTGAACTGGCATGGAGAGGCGTTTATTGTCCAGCTCGAGGAGCACGCCAGAAGATATCCCGCTTTTAGCAAGGCGCTTGCAGGTGTTCGACTCTCGGAAACTGTGCCGAGTGCGATCCGGGAACGACTAGCTCCGTTTATACGCTCCTAGGTGGCGGCAGGCGCGCGATTGTTCGATTAGTGTCCGCCACGGGCTACTTAACCGAACACTCTTCGAACGCATTCGAGCATCTGGTCGTGCTGGTCTTTGGGGTTTGAGCCTCGTCCCGCGCGCCGCGAAGAAATCCGGCCTTCCCGGAGGCCGGTAACCCCAACGTCACGCTGGGCCAGTTTCGCAGTCGCCGGCGCTCTGTTCTTAATTGAGTGAGCAGGCTTCATAGAGGCTGCCTCGTGGATCACATCGACGAGCCGTCCTCAGGTGATGCGACGCAGCCGGGCAACGCCGATTCGGAAATCGGCCATCCCGTAGTAGACGTCCGCCTCGCCACCATCGTGCGCATCGATGGCGGTTGGAAAGACGACGTTTGGGACGGTGCCCTCGCGTTCCTCGCTCGTCTCCGGCTCAAGCAGCGGGAACTGTGACCGAGAGAGGACGCGGCTGACATCCTGAGGATCCAGCACCATCGCTCCAGCGACATAGCGCACAGGGTCTTGAGGTCCGGGATGGGCATCCATGCGCGCGGTCACGCCGTGGTACACGATCAGCCAACCCTCCGGAACGCGGATTGGTGGGGTGCCGCCGCCGATCTTGGTCATCTCCCACGGCTGCTGTGGCTGAGCCACCTGCCGGTGCTGGCCGAGTCGCGTGAGGGCGTGCACGTCACTCATGACCTCATCAGCAGGAGCGAACGAAACCCAGATGCTCTGGCGCGGATCCGTCACGCCGGCTGGTAGCGGCCGGCCTGCCTTGGGGCTAATCCAGGACAGGTCCCACATGGGGCGGTGCAGCATGGCATAGGCGGGCTTGCCGTCCGGGCCAGGCACGGGCTCGGGGAAGAACATCGCGTCCTTGTTGGGGTAGAGATTCAAATCCGTCCGCAGGGCCGGGTCGTAGACGAACGACACTGGGCCAAGCCGCTCCCACGTCGCCAGGTCGTGGCTCACAGCCAGCCCGATCCGGGGACCGAGCGGACCGTAGGCGGCATAGGCCATCACGTAAACACCGAGGCTCTCGACGAAGGTGATCCGCGGGTCTTCGACGCCTGCCGTGACGGGGTTCTGTTCCCAGGCCTCATCGGGTTGCAGGGCGAGGCCGAGCCGCTCCACGCCCGCGGGCTTGCCGCCCTGGTCGAACCGGACCCGCGCCCGCCCGATCCGTGAGTAGTTGCCCTCGGCCACCAGCCGGGGGAAGAGGTACAGCTCGCCATCGCGGCCTCGGGCGCTGGCCGGGTTCAGGACGCCCTCGACCTCCTGGGGCTCGCCGGGTAGCGGCTCCATCACGATCCCCAAACGGTCCAGCCGATATGGAGGCGGCTGTGTCGCTACGCCGCTGGCGGCCTCCGAACGCATCACGTTCCGGAGGCGATCGTATACCCGAAGGGGAGAACCGGCGCCGTGCCCACGTCCTTGCGCGTCAATGACAGGCGATCGACCAGCGTGCCATTTCGGTCGTATACCAGCACCACCCACTTGCGCATCATCGTCGGCAGCGCGACCTGGGATTCGACAGCAGCCAGGCTCTTGTACGCGGCGAGGGTCGCGCCGTTACCGTCGTCGATGACCTTGCTCTCGATCGTCGGCTGCAACAGGATGGCGTCGATTTTAGCGTGGCTGCCGCCGTTCCCCGCGTATTTCAACGTGACGGTGTGCGCGCCGGCAGTCAGGCGCTGCGGCACTGCCAGGCTATCGATCCAGAGGTAGTCGGGGTTCGGCGAAACGCCCTGGGCCCCGGCCCCACCCTCACCGTCCCGGCCGGGCTGGGTGCCATCCACACTCATCGTGACACCCACCGAGTCGAGCGACCCGATCTGCTTGTCGAACACGAGGTAAACGAGGTACCCTCCGTCTGCCGGAGCGATAACCGGGATGCGATCGCTACCGCTGGCTGCCAGGTCTACGTACTGACCGTTGCTCCAGAGCGCCTCACCCGTCCAGGCGGATGCCGGCGTCACCACCGTCGCCCGGCCGCTCAAGGCCCCAGACTCAGCCTCGACTTTCTGATAGCTGGTCTGCTTAAGGAGCCGATGGTAGCCGAGATAGCCGCGGCCGACCGGATCATTGACGACATTCATCACGGCAAGCAACCCCTCGATCGTCGACTCCGCACCGGAGTTGCGATTGATGCCCCCGTCCCCGTTGAGCCCGTCGTAGACGACCCCGGTAGCGGCTTGATACATCGCCACCCCGGCGCGGTTATTGCCAAAGAACCAGGTCGCGGCGATTCCGGCCCATCGACGATACGCATCGTTGCCGGTGGCGCGGCCGAGGAAAAGCAGGCCGTCGACTGTGGTCTCGGCACCGTAGGCGATCTGGGACAGGTCGTCCGGCGCGGGAAGGAGGCCGTTGATCGCGCCCCACGAGAGCTGCTGATGCGTCTCAAAGGAATTGGCGTCGGCTTCCGCTGGAGCCAACCATTCGAGATGGCCAAGCTGCGGTCCCGCAGTCGCCAGGGCCATCAGCATGTGCGCGCCCCAAGCGTGCCAGAGGCTGACCGACCCGGTGAACGGCATCAGCGCCTGCCAGGCCCAGTCCCTGGAGCTGCCCAGCCGAAAGCCGGCGATACCGTTCCCGAACGCCACACCAAGCTTGCGAGCCTCGGCATTGCCGGTCGCCGCGTAGTAGGCGCCCAGCCCGAGCAGCGCCTCGGAGGACGCGTCGGCGCCGGCGGCAATGAACCACGCCGGGGTTTTATACCCATGCAGCGTCTGGTACTGACCGCTGTTTGGAGTGACCAGCTCGGCGTCGAGCTTGGCAAGCGCCAGGTCCATTCGAGCGGCGAGCGCACTCGCAAAAACGGGGTCAGCGGTGCGGAATACGGCATAGCCTTCGCCCAGGGCCCAGATGGAACGGGCCAGCCAGAAAGAGGCACCGGCATCTGCGGGGTTCGGCGAATCGGGGGGCGACGGGGTGAGATTGAGCGTCCCGTCCGGTTGCATCCAGAGCACGAAGTTGCCGGCGTTCGGCCCGGTTGCTGTCTGCATGTACATCACAAACCGCAGCGCACCGCGGGCTAGTTGGAGGCTGTGCTGGTCTTGGTAGTAGTGGTAGTGCGTCAGGTAGGCCACTGCCGCCCGCGTGACGTCGTCGGTGTCGAAGGCGCCCTGCCCGTACGTGTTGGTCGCGGGATCGTAGGCCCCGCCTCCGGTGCGGGTATACGTCCCGCTCCCGGACTCGTAATTCGCGTAGACCCACCACGTGTCGATCGCGGTGCCCGGTTCGGTCGTGCTATGTCCGGCGGGGGGCGTACCGGGATAGGGCACCGTGGCGTGCAAGAAGTCCAGGTGCGCGAGGTTGACGGCAGGCGGCGCGACCGGGCGGGCGGTGTCGTTGGCGCTGGCGGACATCCCGCCGAAGGCGCCGATCAGTACCACCGGAATCGTTATGAGAGTTGCTCGCAGACGCATGACCCTCCTTCTACCCCTTGACGCCCGAGCCGATGGACGACTCGACGAACTGCCGCTGGAAGATGAGAAAGAGAATCACAA
Source organism: Candidatus Dormiibacter sp. (assembly GCA_039922495.1). Classification (GTDB taxonomy): domain Bacteria; phylum Chloroflexota; class Dormibacteria; order CF-121; family CF-121; genus JALYYC01. Next base: position 120,103 of record JBDTEO010000006.1, on the reverse strand, counting down.
CTGGTACGGCGAGCACGGTGGCTCCCGCCAGGATCGTTCCGTATGGGTTCGCGGCCCGCTGGGCAACCGTGGAAATGTAGTTTGCCAGGGCAACGGCCAGTGGCTCCAGTTCGAGTCGCTTCGTGATCAAGAACGGCCAGAGGAATTCGTTCCAGGGACCGATGAAGGTGATCAGCGCAGCGGTCAGGATCGCCGGCCTGGTCAGTGGCGCCGCTACGCGGGTGAGGATGGCCAGCTCGGAGGCGCCGTCGATGCGCGCCGCCTCGAACATCTCCGGAGGAAGCTGAAGGAAGAACTGACGGAAGATGAAGACCGCCATTGGGTTGATCGCGTACGGCAGGATCATCCCCAGCAGCGTGTCGCCGAGGCCGAAGTCCCGGGCGATCAGCACATACAGCGGGATCATGAGCAGCTGGAAGGGGAGAACCAGCAGCAGGATCATGGCGTAGAAGACCGCCTGCCGTCCGCGGAAATGGAGTTGGGCCAGGGCGTATCCGGCGAGCGCCCCGAACACGAGCGTGCCGAGGAGCACCCCGCCGGTGAAGAGGCCCGAGTTCAAGAGGGTCCGGCCGAGACTGATCGCACGGTCGATCGCGACAAAGTTGTCGAATGACAGGCTCGACGGGTTGGGGAAGGCGCCCGAGAGGTCCGGGTTCGGCGTCTTCTGCAAGGCGCTGACGACCATGTAATAGAAGGGGAATATGAACACGAGCGCCCCGATGGCAAGCGCGATGAGCCTCACCCAACGCATCGATCCCCGCTCGCCACGGTGCTCTTGAGGCCTCTGCTCGATGGTTCGCGGTAGCCCCGTTGCCTTTTCCGTCACCGCCGTCGCCACGGCTAATCCCTCTCCAGCACGAAACGGTTGACGGCCGAGATGATCAGCACGCCGACGGCGAGCAGGAGTCCGATCGCGGCCGCGTAGCCGGCATGGTTCTGCTGGATGCCAAAGCGATAGATCAGGAACACTGGCGATACGGACTGGTTATCCGGACCCCCGCCGCCGGTCAGGAGATAGGGCTCGGTGAAGAAATTGGCTCCGACGATGACCGAGGTGATCACAACCAGCAATGTTGCGGAGCGCAGGCCCGGCACGGTGACCGCAAAAAAGCTCGCGATGCGGCTTGCGCCGTCAACCTTGGCCGCCTCGTAGAGCTCTTTCGGGATGCTCTGCAGCGCAGCGAGATACAGGAGGATGTAAAAGCCCAGCCCCTTCCAGGTGACGTAGAGCGCGATGATCGGCATTGCCCAGAAGGCGTTGACCAGGAACGACGGCTTTGGGGCGAGCGGCCCAAGGATCTTGTCGACCAGGCCAAAGCCGCTGAAGAGCCAGAGCCAGATCCCCACCGCCGCGACGCTGGCGGTGATGTAGGGAATGTAGTAGGCGGCCCGGAAGAAGCTGCGGAAGGGGATCGCGGCATTGAGCGCGGTGGCCAGCACCATCGAGATGGCGACCGTCAACGGGACGTTGATGACCAGGAAGATGATCACGTTGCGGATGGCGATATGGACCAGCGGATCCTGTAGGGCCTGGGCATAGTTCGCCAGGCCGACAAAGGGCCGTTCGACGACTGCCCCCGGCGCCGCGAAGAAGTAGTCGAAGAACGACATGTAGATCGAATAGAAGAACGGCCAGGCGTAGATCCCGACCAGGTAGATCACGAAGGGGGCAGCGAAAAGGTACCCGATCGGCTGCGCCCCGAGCAAGCTCCTCCACCGGCTACGGAAGGCGCCTGCTGGGCCTACCACCGCCATCGTTACGTTAGTCCCCTGCCTTAGGACTTGACGAGCGTCTTGATCTGGGCCGCCGCCTGTTTGAATGCGTCGTCGATGCTCTGGTTGCCGAAGATGACCGACTTCGAGTACGCGCCGCGGAAGTCCTGCCACATCTCCACCGAGTTGGGCACGTTCGGGACTTCCGAGGTGCGTCCAGCCTGGTCCGCAAACAACTTGTACTCAGGGTGCGCCGAGAAATAGATCGAGTAGTTCGAGGCAAGGTCGGACCGCATTGGCATTTGCCCGGTCAGGTCGAGAAGCTTGCCGTCACTGTCTTTGTTGGTGGCGAACTTCAAAAAGTCCCATGCGGTTCCCTGATTCTTGCAGCTCGAGTACATGCCGATGGACTTCTCATCGGAGAACGTGTGGATGGAGCTCACGTCCATCCCATCCTTGGTCGGAACCGGGGCGACACCCCAGTTCACCTTGCCGCCGTAGACGGCAATCGCCCACGGCCCCACGATCGCCATCGCACTCTGGCCGGTCGCGAAGGGATCGCCCTGGGCCGCCTCCTTGGGGGCCAGCCCTTTTGCATAGAGCTGCTTCCAGAAGTTGGCGACCGCCAGGCCGTCCGCGCTGTCGAACTGGGGCTCGCCCTTTTCGACCAGCTGCTTGCCCTTGGTCTGGGCGATGAACAGCGGATAGAAGTCGAACCAGGGCTGGTAGAACTCGGACGTCGGTGACGGCCAGATCGCGGCCTTGGCTTTGCCCGTGGTCACAACGGCCTGGGCCGTGCTCAGGAACTGGTCGTAGGTCCTGAGCGGCGGGTTATTTACGTCGAGGCCCGCCTTCTTGAAGGTGTCCTTGTTGTAGAAGATCATCACCGGGTTGCTCTTCCAGGGCATCTGGTAGTAGTTGCCATTCGGAGACTTGTACTGCTTGGCTCCGTCACCGGTGCGGCCCTCGATGTAGGAGCTCCCATCCGAGAAGCTGCTGAGGTTGACGAGGCCGGCTTGTTTTTGGAACTGGGGAACGGCCGCTGGGGCCGTGTTGAAGATGAGGCAGGGGGTCGTGCCGGCGGTGATGGCCGCACCGATCACTTCCTCCGAGCTCTTGCCGGCCGGGATCTGCTCGCCGGTCACCTGCTCGCTCGAGTGGCTCTGATTCCAGGCAGCGACGACCGCCTCACCCCACTTCACCTCGTCGGCGTTGTTGGAGTACCAGATTTTGATCGCGCCCTTTGCGCTGCCCGCGGCGGGCTGGTTACCGCCTCCGCACGCCGCAAGGCTCAGGCTCAACACAACGCCGGCGGCGAGGAGACCATGGCGCGAACTAAACATCAGTACCCTTCCTTTAGAGTGCCAGCCACCAAGTGACAGGTTCTGCCGAACGAGTCAAACGGCTCACCCAATTCGGACACTAGCACTAAAGCTGTGTTTCAGCTAACCCTTCGATCTCAGCGCTCATTCGGATGAATAACTCAACACAGCCTGTCCCCCGTCGCTTGGGACTCGGCCTGGTCGGCTGCGGTCGTTTTGGCCAATTTAGTCTCAGCACGTTTGCGACCATCCCCAATCTCAACCTGATTGGCGTGGCCGACCGCGACCAGGGCCGGGCGGAGGCAACCGCCACGGCCTATGGGGTCACGGCGTACTCGGACTACTCGGCTATGCTCGCCGACCCGAGTGTGGAGGTGGTAGCCATTAACACGCCGCCGGCGCTTCACGCACCCATGGGACTGGCGGCAGCTGCAGCCGGCAAGCATGTCTTTTGCGAGAAGCCTCTGGCCACGACGATCGACGACGCGACATCGCTGCTTCGGGCCGTCCGCGATGCGCGCGTGCGGCTCGCCGTGGACTATGTCATGCGCTGGAACCCGCTTTATGGTCTGCTGCATCACCTCGCATCGCTGCCGGTCGGGAACGGTCCACTGCTTGGCCGGCTACGCCGCTTCGGTCTGGAAAACCACGCAGGAGACGAGGACCTTGCCCTGGACCATTGGTTTTGGGACGACGCGATCAGCGGCGGCATCTTCGTCGAGCATGGCGTCCACTTCTTCGACGTCTGTGACTGGCTGATGGGTAGTCATCCTCTCGCGGTCCAGGCCCTCCAGGTTCGGCGACCTGGCGGAGGGCCGATCGATACCGTGGCGGCGACCTGCACGCACGAAGGTGGGGGGACGGCCAGCTTCCTACATGCCTTCACCCAGCCCAACCTTGCCCAGTACCAAAGGGTCACCCTGAACTGGGGATTTGCCCATGGCCAACTGACCGGATGGATCCCTGTCGGGCTCGAGCTGGAAGTCTGGACCGACAACCAGGGCCTCGCGGTGCTCAAGGACCTTCCGATCACAAACGGAGAACTTCTCGAGGTGCCGGGCTACCGCCTCTCAGGTGACGAAGCCGTGCAGGTCTTGGAGGTCGAGAGGTACGGAAATCCCAGACCGTGGCGAGCTCGCGGTGAGTCCCGGGATGTGAGCAGCCGGGTGCGGGTAGGGGCGAGCCTCGGCGGCGAGTCGGCCAAAGGTTACGTCTATCGAGAGAGTATCCGGGCCGGCATGGTTGACCTGGTCGCTGCCGTCCTGGAGGATCGGTTGCCGCGGGTGGCCGGGGTCGATGCCTGGCCTAGCCTGGCCACGGCCGTGGCGGCTCGAGAAGCTGCCCAGTCGGCGAAGCCCGTGGTGCCGGCCACGCTTCCGGGCGACCTTGCTCCGGCCAAACTCGCCCGCTAGGGGCCATCATGCTCGATCGATCCTGGGCTGGGCGTTATCGTATGGCCGAATGGTGCTGGCATCCCTCTTGACGGGGCGCCCGCGCTCTTGGATGCTTCGCGGCCCAGTTCGTTTGGTAAATATTTGGACTGGGTTGGAGGAAGGGTGTCGATCCGCCTTTGGATCGCAAAGCCGGATTCTGGCCACCGTGTTCGCGGCGATCGGCGCCGGCACCTGGGAGCGGTTGAAGGGCTGCGCCAATGAATCGTGTCAGTGGGCCTTTTATGATTCCTCGAAATATCGGTCGCGCCGCTGGTGCGAGATGGCCGGCTGCAGCAACGATGCCAAGGGCCGCGCCTACCGCGCCCGCCGGCAAACGGCGCCCGGACCTGACAACGATTTTGTAGACGATCTTCTAAAAAGGGCTTATGCTGGCCGCGTGAAAAGAACGCCTCGATACTTGATTTCAATTGCTGCCGCCGCCCTGGTCGTCGGGGCGAACGCCCTATCTGCACTGGCTGCGACCGACCCTGGACTGGGAGTGGCCGGCACGTTCGCGGTCCTCGCCGGAACCACCGTCACGAACACCGGCCCCAGCTGGATCACCGGCGGGCTCGGCGTGGCCCCGGGCAGTGCGGTCACGGGATTTCCGCCCGGGACATCCGGCGCGCAACACAAGGGTGACTCTGTCGCCACCACCGCCCAGACGAATCTGACCGCCGCGTATGTTAACGCGGCAGCACAACCCTGCCCGGGAACGAATAACTTCACGGGTGTCAACCTCGGCGGCAAGATCCTCGTCCCGGGCGTTTACTGTCAGACGACGGCGCCGACGCTGACCGGGACGCTCACCCTCAAGGGCTCGGGTGTGTACATCTTCCAAATCGGAAGCACGCTGGTCACGGCGTCCGGTTCGCGGGTCGTGCTCACCGGGGGCGCGCAGCCATGCCAGATCTTCTGGCAGGTAAGCAGTTCCGCAACCATTGCCACCTCGACCAGCTTTGTCGGAACGATCATGGCCCTCACCTCGATTGCGATGCAGACGCGAGCAACACTCAGCGGCAGAGCCCTGGCTCGCAATGGCGCGGTGACCCTGGATACCAATCGCATCATCCGGCCAGCCGGATGCGGCTATAACTCGCCAACCTTCGTCGCCCCTCCGGCGGGCAATACCTTACCGACCACGCTTTCAACCTCCTCGACCGCGGTCGTCGGGGCGCCGAACGGTGGTGGCGGTCCGCCGCAGGGTAGCGGCTTTGCCTGGTTGCCGGCCTTGCTTGCCGGTGGACTTGTGGGCGCCGCAGCCGTGAGCGTCGGCCTCAGCCGTCGAGGGCAGCACCGCCGCACCTAGCAGTCGAGGCGACCGGACGATGGAACTGAGGCAGCACCTGCGCGCCAGTCGTGGATCGCCTCGTCGGCTCGCCGCGGCGCTGATGGTCGGCATGCTGCTGACGGCCTGTGCCAGCGCGAGCGCCAACCGTCCAGCTGCCTCTTCGGGAGCATCGGGTTCGGCAGAGCCAATTCCCTCGGCACAACCGACCGACACCGTCGCGCCCCTGGTCGACCCGCAACTCGACCTCAGGGCCGGCCCCGTCGCCGTTCCCCTTGAACTCCAGATTTCGCGACTCCACCTCAGCGCGGCGGTTCTTGGCGTCGGGATTAACCCCAGCAATGTGATGGACACGCCCACGGGGCGAGCCACTGATCCGGTCTGGCGAACCGCCTTCTGGTATCGGGGTAGCGGCGCCCCGGGCGAGGCCGGGACGGCAACGATCGCGGGCCATGTGGATGATGTCCTCGGACGACCGGCGATCTTCGCTCACTTGAGCGACCTCCGACCGGGTGACCCGATCGTCATCCGCGACAAGCGAACCGGCCTCGACCTCCCGTATGTCGTGACCGAGACGGCGGTGTACACGCTGCGCCAGACGCTCGATCCCGCCATCCTGACGAAGATCTATGGTCCCGGACCCGTTTCCGGCCAGGGGCCCCTCGAGTCGGTCGACGGCCTCGCGCACCTGACCTTGATCACCTGCACAGGGCACTGGCTCAACGGATCGGGCACCTACGACCATCGCCTGGCCGTCTACGCGGTCATGACTCCCGCCTCGTCTCAGGCACTCGACCGGCGGGCCAGCCTGCGCTGACGGATCCCGTAGGCGGAGACGCTTCCCGTGCCGGCGGTGATCAGCAAGGCGAGCAGGGCGCCTCCCAGCATCAGGAGGTTGGCTGAGGCGATCGCATAGCCGATCGCCGCGATCATCAGACTCGCGCTGACGCTGGCGACCGCGACACAGAGCCAGATGGTCGCCGGGGTAACCCAGGTTGTGCGTAACGACTGGCCGCCTGGCCGCGACCACATCAGCGCCATGAACAGGTCGGCCAGGGGCAGGAGCCGCAACTGCGCCCGGTCAAGCGGAGGGGGTGCCGCGGGAACGCGAGTCAGGCGATTGGCCACAGCAGGTGCAACGCGACCAGGCGACCTTAGTGTCGTTTCGGTTGATTCGAAAGCGCCCCCTTCCTAGAATCCGTCGAGCCATGAGTCGGCGGTTTCCCACGCTCCTGACGGCGGTCGCCGTGGCGACCGCCCTCTGCGCCTGCGCAACGGCGACGCGCCAGGCGCCGGATGCCAGCGTGCACCCGTCGGTCGTCGCGGCGCGCACGACGCCGAGTGCCAGCCCGGTGGCCACACCGACCGCGTCGCCCGCAGCCACGCCCGTCTCCGCCCAGCCCGTGGGTCCCGCACCAGCCGATCTCGATGCCGCCTACGTGGCGAACGAACTGGGCGGCGTTGAGGCAGGCATCCGGACCGCCAATACCCCAGCCTTTGAGTACGTCGGGCTCGGTCGGCGCCAGCAACAGATGTATCACCTGCTTGCCACCCGCCCCAACCTGGTGCCGGGCGTGCTGGCGGCGGTCGCGCCCCCGGTTCAGGCCGCGATCCAGGCGAACCTGAGTGCGGCGCGGCAGATCGACAGCTTGAACGGCAGCCGGAGCCAGTTGCCCCACTGGCGGATCGTCGCGCCGCCACCACCCGAGGTGCTGCTTGGCTACTATCGCGAGGCGGAAGCGGCCTTCGGGATTCGCTGGCAGTACCTGGCGGCAATCAACCTGATCGAGACCAATATGGGCCGCATCCAGGGCCTCAGTTCGGCCGGCGCGCAGGGCCCGATGCAGTTCATGCCCCCGACCTGGGCGACCTACGGTCGCGGCGACGTGAACAATCCCCGCGACGCCATCCTCGCCGCGGGTCGCTACCTGCAGGCCGCTGGCGCGGCGCGCGATCTGAATCGCGCCATCTACGCCTACAACAACAGCACGCTGTACGTCCAGGCCGTCACGCAGTACGCGCAACAGATGCTTGGCAACGAGCGCACCTTCCTCAGCTACTACAACTGGCAGGTCTACGTCGCGACCAACGGCGGTGACGTCCTCCTCCCCGAGGGATTCAGCAACTAGCGTAAAGGGAGCGCGCGCACGAACGCCGCCACCCGGTCCATGGCGGCATCCAGGACCGGGAGCAGCCCGTGGCCGACGCCCGGAAAGGTGACAAGGGTCGCCCTGGGCAACAGCTTGACCGATCGTTTCAGCAGCGGCAGTTGGGCAAAGGGATCGCGTTCCCCTGAAAGCAGGAGGACCGGGCAGGTTATCTTCGGCCAGTGCTCCGTGCGGGGCGTCTCCGGATGCCCCGGGCGATGGAGCGGATAGCTCAGGAGGATCAGGCCGGCGTAGCTCGTCTCCAGTGCCGCCATGCTCGCCACCCGGCCGCCATAGGAGTGGCCGCCCGCGATCGACCTTGACGGCACCGCGCTGAGAAAGTCGGGAACCGCCCGCTCCGCCTTGGGAACCGGCCGGCCGCCCCGGCGCAGGCTGACCGTCTCCGCGTTGAGGCCCCGCCGCTTGAGGGCGTCAATGTACGGCTGCATGCTCGCGGCGGTCCCGGCCGCGCCGTGCGCCAGGAAGATGGTCGGAATCGTCGGCGAGCCGCGCACCACGCGCTAACATTAGCCGCCTATGGCACGGGTCCTCGTGGTCGAAGACGAGCCCAACATCGCGTCGATCATCGTCTTCAAGCTCCAACGGGAAGGCCATCAGGTCCGGTGCGAGTCGGGCGCCGCCTCCGTGCCGTACGCTGCCGAGGCGATGCACCCGGACCTGGTCTTGCTCGACTCCAGCCTGCCGGACGGTGACGCCTTCCAGCTTCTCGCCCTGCTGAGGCCACGGGCGGCGGTCGTCATGATGACCGAGTTTCGCGACGCCGGCACCCCCGGCCGCGCTCGAGCCGCCGGCGCCGTGGCGACGGTGGAAAAGCCGTTCAAGCCTACCCAGCTCGCTCGCCTGGTCGCGCAGCTGGTGCCGGCCGCGCGCATCCCATGATGACGGTCCTGGCTCGCAAGCACGGAGCCGCCCTGGTCATCCGCAACCGAGCGCTCGGGATCTTCACCGACAAGGGCTTTACCCCCGTCGACTTCAAGGTCGAACTCGCCATGAAGCTCGCGGCGCGACTGCAATACACCCCGGTCCTGCCCGCCCAGGATATGGAGGAGCCGGATCTGCTCCGCTTCCTGGAGGACGCAGGCGGGGCCTGACCCGCCGTCGGCGATTCGTCACGCCGCCGTGTTACGGAACGGCCGGCGGGCTTGCAAGCGTGCTCCGGATGCCGCGTTATCCCTGCGCAGTGAGCCTTAACCGGGAAACCGAAAACGTGCTCGCCAGCGGTCGGTCGGCGGAAGCCTTTGGCAACGTCCGGGAGGCACTGGTTCGTTACGAAGCCGCGGTCAAGCTGGCGCCCGACGAGGCCCTTCCACGACTCCGCCTCGGAACGCTCTGCCATCGAATCCGCGACTATGTCCGCGCGCGCGACGTCCTCGTCAGGGCCGCCGAGCTTGCCCCGGATGATGCCGAGGTCGCCTTTCGCCTCGGCATGACGTGCGATGCCACTGGCAATCGGGAGCAGGCCAAGGCGGCCTACACGCGAACCATGATGCTGGCCCCCAGCTCCTGGCAGACGTGGTACCTGATCGGGCGGGACCACCGGCACCTCGGCCATACCGACGTCGCTCGGACGGCCTATCTCCGTGCCCTGAACGAGGCGCCGGAAGAACCCGAAATCCTGGTCGAGCTCGGGACCTTACTCTGGGAAAACGGCCGACGCGACGAAGCATTTCCGTTTCTCGAACGGGCGGCGCAGGCCTGCCCCACCGATCCCGGCCTGAGCCTGCAGCTTGGCCTAGCCCATCTCGAGCGCGACAATCTGCTGGCGGCCCAGCGCTGGTTGACGGGGGCCAAGCACCTGGACCCTTCCGACCGGCGTGTCGATCTCGCGCTCCAGCAGCTGGCGCTTCGCAAGAAGGGCGGCCGGCGGCGGAAACGCGCGGCCTGACCGACGCCTGTTCGACCGCCAGATTTAGTTAGATCGCCCGTAAGCCGCGACTGCTAGCCTGCGCTAAGGAAGCAAACCTCACCCCCTCCTCCCCCACAAAAGGCCGCCCCCCAGCGGCCTTTTGCCTTTGTCAGGCGCCCTGGCGCGCCTCGGCGTCGGCCCAGCGGGGCGCCGCAAGATCGGTTGTCAGGATGCTCTCTTGCGCGAGGATCCGGCGGAGGATCGCGACCGAGGACGCGTAGGTGGAGTCCAGGCCGTAATAGGAGAGCCCGCGCGCGCCGAGCGTTCGCGCCTGGGTGTAGGGCGTGTCCGACGCGTAGTGCAAAAGCCCAAAATCAAACGGGAGCTTAGTGAAATTGATGTTGTCACGCATCGGGTATCGGGATGACTCCGTCGTCTCGTAGAGCGCGTTGAGGTAGGGACCCGCTTCCATCTCGACCACGGTGAAACTCTCGCGGTGGTAGAAGTCGAGGTACCCGCGGTTCTGCAGGAAGGTGCCCCGAACCGTGACGGCGCGCTGATTATCGAGCGCGGACCCATAAACGAGAAATGGCGCCACGCTGCTGAAGCTAAAGCAGTTATCGAGCCAGTAGGTGTTTTCCGAATGCTCGTCGTAGACGACATTCGAAATCATGATGTCGCCGATGCTGGCATTCAGCGTCGCCGCCTTGCCCAGGACATAGACGCCGCGGAGGGTCTCGACGCTCTGGGCGACCTCGCGCAGGACGTTGTACGCGCCCAGCCCCAGTGGGTAGTTGATATTGATGACGACCGCCGGACTCTGCTTGGTCTGCGCCTCCGACGGACTCCCCAGGCGAGGGTCGAGATCGCCGGCGTGCAGCCGGTCGAGAATGATGACCTGGGCCGCCAGGTCGAGGCCGGCGCGACTGGGCAGGAAAAAGATGCCCCGCTCCTCTTCTTCCTTCGATCGTTGCGCGCGCCTCACCTGTGACTCGTCCGATGGTCCGTAAAAGGCGCGCGCGGCGAAGTAGAGGAAGTTGTCCCAATTGCCGCGGGTTTGTCCCTGGCGCAATTTGCGCAGCTCGGGGACGAGCTCGAGGTTGTTGCCCTGCTCGATGTGCTCGATGATCTCCTCCTGATGCCGCTGCGCGGTTCCACTGAGCAGGTTGATCACGCTGTGGGTGTTGCTGGAGATGAAATAGATTGGGCGATCCCGAACGCCCTGGGCCTGCAGGAGGGCCTCGATCGGTTGCCACCAGCGCCTCGTCGCCTTGACGTAACCAACCTGCGTGCCGCCGAGCATTCGGACACTGAAACTCTTCTCTTCGGCCTGGATCTGGCGGAGCGGACCGGCGAGGTTGCCCCAGATGTCGAGCAGCCGCAGGGCATCATCTTCCGAGATGCCCAACCGCTCCAAGAGCCGGAACTGTTCCGCGGTCGTCTCGATGGCCCTGAGATCCTCTCCGCTGAGGAGGCCGTGCAACTTGTTCCACTCGATCTGCAGGGCGACGAGCTGGGGTACCACGTCGTCGACATCGGACAGGCTCGCGATGTACACGGCAAGCGTTTCCTTGCCGTCGAAGTAGTAGCGGCGGCGGCGACCGGGCGCGCTCTGCATCTCCCAGCTCTCAACGTCTACGTTGAGGGCCAGCCGGAAGACCTCGGCCGATTGGCCGAGCACGATCCGGCGCACGTTCAGGATGCACGGGGGCAGGCGGCGGAGCGCATAGATCAGGGCACCGGTGTCGGGCTCCAGTGAACCGGCTCTTGGATGCAAGCTCGACGACATGCCGATATGCGATTGCTCGAGAACCTTGAGCTTCGTCTCCCCCGAACTGCGCAGGAGGGTCGTATACGTCCGTGTATACAGCTCGACCGCGTCCCGACCCGGGCCCCGGTCACCGTCACCGGATCCGAATGCCATTGCCGGTATTATCCCGCCAGGCGTCGAAAGCCTGCCAACCACGGTGCCCGCGCTTTACATCTTTTAACGAAATTTACTTGCTGGACAAGGACATCACCCGTACCGTGGGCCCTGACCGACCATCTCACCAGTCGGAGGAACACTGCCACTCATGTACGAATCCATTCAAACTGAAACGCAACGCACCACCCTTCGAGTGATGGCCACGCGCGCCCAGGACGCGCAGCGCAAGCTGCACCTGTACGCGCTCGATCGGATCCTCTGGGCCCTCGAGGACCTCAACCTGAACGAGCGGGTCACGGTGCCGGCCGCGGTTGCCGACGAGCTTCGCAACTATGGCGTGCCGTACACGCCGGAGGTGAAGATCCCGGACTTGATCGAGCTCGTCTTCACGGCCCAGGAACGGTACATGAACGTGGAGCCCGAGGAAATCAACCGCGTGCCGACGATTGAAGAGTTGGAAGCCTACTTCGAGCAGTCTCGCGTCGCCTGAGCTCGCAACGCGAAAAGCCGTCCGGAGCAATCGGGCGGCTTTTTTGTTGGGCGCGCATCACCTGCCTATAATGCGATCACCTTCGGACGAGGGAGGTGGGAGCCAGCAACGCACAAAAGTAAAGATGCCGACAGGTGGCTCGCCGTTGCGAGCTGAAAAGGGAAGCCGGTGGAAATCCGGCGCGAACCCGTCACTGTAACCGGGGAGTCCTGGGTGACGTCCACTGAGGCTGCGGCCTTGGGAAGGAGTCCAGCGACCACGATCCGGAGCCAGGAGACCTGCCTGTCGGAGTTGGACGACCCTCTTCGAGGCTGAGAGGGAGGCGCCAGTGCGTCCTTGCTGGCCACTCCAATCGGCCTCCAGTTGCCATCAATGCTCTGGAGGTTCCCATGAAACGACTGATCGTTGCGTTTGCATCGGCGATGCTTGCCGCCCTCGTCCTGACGCCCGCCGTCTCCGCCTTCAGTCCAGAGACCGCGGCCGCGTCTCACGCGATTAGCTACCTCCATGCCCTTCAGACCGCGGATGGGACGGTTGCCAACAGCGCGAGCCGAACCGAAGAAACCGTGTGGGGTCTCGCCGCCAACAACGCGTCCATCGCGAGTTTCGCGACCGCCGATCGCACAGCCATCGACTCGCTCAGCAGTCACATCGCCGCCGAAGAGAAAACTGCGGGTGGGATTGGCAGCCTCATCCTGGCAGTCTCTGCCGCGGGGCTTTCGCCGACTGCCTTTGCCGGACACAATTTGCTGCAGGATCTGGTCTGCACCTACGACGCGACGACCGGGGCATTCAACGATCAGCTCTATAACGACGCGCTCGCCGTCCTGTCCATCCCCGCGGGCAAAGCGCCCACCAGGTCGATCGCGTACCTGGCGAGCCACCAGCAGGCCGACGGCGGTTGGGAGTTCAGCGCTGGTTCCGGCTCAGATACCAACACGACGGCGCTGGTGCTGATGGCGCTGAGGTCAGGCGGTACGCTGACCGACACCGTAAAAGCCAAGGCCCTGCTGTATCTGAAGGGCCAGCAGCGAGTTGATACGGGAGGATTCCAGTACCAGACCGGCGCCTTTACGACCGATTCCGATCCCGACTCGGACGGCCTCGTGATCGAGGCGCTCCTCGCCGCCGGTGAAGATCCCGTTGGTACGGCCTGGTCGATCAATCACAGGAACGGGCTGACCGACCTCCTCAGTTTCCAGTACGAGAACGGTGGGTTCGGGTATTCCCGACCCGGCTCGAGCGCGACCGCCGTTCCGGACGCCTTATCGACCACCCAATCACTGATCGGACTGGCCTCGACCTTCCTTCCCGTCAAGCCGGTATCCGGAACGCTCCCGGCGGCCTGCCCAACCGCTGCCGCGAGTGCGACGCCGACCCCATCGGCTCCACCCGCGCCGCCAACCACGACCGCGCGATTGGCGCAGACGGGTGAGCCGGTGTTCCCTCCGATTGCGGTTCTCGTTGGCATGCTGGTCACGGCGATCGGCCTGAGGGTCAGGCGACGCGCTCGCTGACCCGATACCTGCTTCGCGTCGGTCTTGGGAGTAGCGCGGCGCTTCTCGCGGTCCTCCTCATGGCTCACCCTGTACGAGCCGCGCTGCATCATGCCGCCCTGGTGGTCGAGCATTCGGGCGGTCGACTGATCACGCGCTGCGTGGCCTTCACCGAAGACCAGATCTCCGGACTGCAACTGATCCAACGATCAGGTCTCGAATACCGAGCAGAGAGTTTCGGCTCGCTCGGATCAGCGATGTGCCAACTGGATCACGAGCCTACGACCGTGCCGGCTGACTGTTTCGGTTCCGGGCCGTACTGGCAGTACTTTCATCGCAGCGCCTCGGGATGGGGTCAATCGGCGATGGGCGCTGGATCCTCGGCGTTGCGTGACGGCGCCATGGATGGCTGGCACTACGCGGCTGGCGCCAGCCAGCCGCCGCCGGCGATTGCCTTCAACAGTGTGTGCGCGCCCGCCCAGGCTGTCACCACGGTCCCGGCCGCGTCCAGGGCCAGCGCGCACGTGCCGGCGCAGGCGCTTTCGACGCCGCCCAAAGCGGCGCCGCACGCGACCCTCTCATCTCCGACCCCTTCGCCGAACTCGTCTTCGACCCCGGAAGCGCTGCGGCCTTCCGGCTCAGCCACGGCACCACCGACCGTTCCCGCCGCGGGCGCGTCGCCGCCGAGACCCTCAAGCGGTTCCCCACCGATCTTGATCCTGATCGGTGCTGCGGTCCTGCTCCTGTCAGGGCTCTTCGCGTGGAATTTCCAGCGGCGGGCATCGTGAGAATCAACCCGATCGCCTGGTGTCTGTGGGCCGTGGCCGCGCTCGCTGCCGCCTTCATCGACCGGAATCCTTACCTGCAACTGCTTCTGCTGATGGTGCTGATCAACGTTTGGCTGCCCTCTCGCCGCCGGGGTGGGAGCCGGCCCTGGAAGCTAGGCCTGCTGCTGGCGGTGACGCCCATCGTGTTCAGCGTCGCGCTGAGCCGCTTCGGAGCGCATATCCTTTTCCGCCTGCCCGATCTGCCCGTCATCGGCGGTCCGTGGACCGCCGAGGCCCTGGCCTTTGGGGCGTCAACCGGTGCCGCCCTGCTCCTGGTGGTCGCCGTGTTCGGGGTCCTGCAGGTCACGGTCCGCAGCGCCGACCTGGTGGGATTGCTACCGCGCTCCCTCTACCGGGCGGGCACCGTGTTTGCTTTGGCCGTCGCCTTCGCGCCGCAGACCGTCGGGGCGATCCGCGCCATCAGCGAGGCACGCCACTTGCGCCGGCAGCGCAGCGGCTGGCGTGCGGCGCCGTCGCTGCTGGTCCCCCTGTTGCTCACCACCATGGAGCGGGCGCTGCAATACGGGGAGTCGCTTGACGCGCGCGGCTTCGGCAGCCGGCGCCGCTCGCGCTACCGTCGGGCTGGCTGGCAGGCGCGAGACTTCCTCGTGGTGGTGGCGTCGGCGGCCTCGCTGATCCAGACCGTCGGGCAACCAGCGCTGGGCTACAACGCTTACCAGGACCTTGTGCCATCATTCCCCGGACTTGCCAGCCTGCTCGCCGTGCTTGCGCTGGTGGTGCCGGCTGTGCTGTCGAGCTCGCATCGGAAGGACCATGCCGCTGATCTCGTTTGACGCCGTCACCTATCACTACCCGGGCGCCGCCGTCGCGGCACTGTCCGAGGTCACGACCCGGGTCGAAGCCGGCCAGGTGATCCTGGTCCGCGGCCCATCGGGCAGCGGCAAATCGACGTTGCTCCGCTGCCTCAATGGCCTGGTGCCGCACAGTACCGGCGGACGGTTCGCGGGCCACGTGGTGGTCTGTGGGCTCGACACGCGCGAGCAACAACCACGGACCCTCGGCGCGCGGATTGGGTTCGTCTTCCAGCACCCGGATGCGCAGTTCGTCCTCGAGGATGTCGAAGCTGAGCTCGCGTTCGGCCTCGAAAACCTCGGCCTAGCGCGACCGCTGATGCGAAAGCGGATTGAAGAAGTTATCGACCAGGTGGGGATCGCCCCATTGCGGCGTCGCCGGATCGCCACGCTATCCGGTGGCGAACGCCAGCGGGTGGCTATCGCCGCATCCCTGGCGATGCATCCGGAGGCCATCGCCCTCGATGAGCCAACCTCACAGCTCGATCCACAGGCAGCGGAGGATGTCTTCCAGGTGATCGCGCGGCTCGTCGCCGAACTCGGCATGACCACGCTGATCGCCGAGCACCGCATCGAGCGGGTCGCCCCGATGGTCGACCGGATCTGGACGTTGACGCGGGGCACGCTTACGGACCAGGAGCCTCGGACCGCGTTTGCGGGCGGCGGCGCGAGGCCTCCGGTGGTCGACCTGGCACTCCGCATGGGCTGGGTACCGCTCCCACTCAGTCTTCGAGACGCCCGATCACAGGTGCATCGCTTGCCGCACGCGCAGGCCCCGGGTCCCACGCCGTCGGGCGACGGCCCAGAAGCGTTGGGCACCGACCGCGTGAGCTTCGCCTACGGTCAGGCCCTCGCGGTGCAGGGCACGTCGCTGTCCCTGCGATGCGGCGAGGTGGCGGTCCTCATGGGCCGGAACGGATGTGGCAAGACGACGCTGTTGAAATTACTGGCTGGATTGCTGCGCCCGACGCGCGGCCAGGTCCGTGCTCAGGGTCCGCGCGCCTACGTGCCGCAGGATGCGGACGCCCTCCTCTTCGCCCCCACCGTGGCGGACGAGCTCCGCGACGTCGACGACCGCGCCATGATGACGACGTTTGCACCCTGGCTCGACCGTTATCCACGCGACCTGAGCAGCGGCGAGCGCCAGCAGCTCGCGATTGCGGTGGTCGCGGCTGGCGCGCACGTGCTCCTCCTCGATGAACCAACCCGCGGTCTCGATCCAACCGTCAAGCGCGCCCTGACCGCCTTTCTACAGGCGCGGGCCGCCGCGGGCGCCAGCGTCCTGGTCGCGACCCACGACGTGGAGTGGGCCGCACGAACGGCTGGACGAGTGCTGTTGATGGCGGACGGCGAGATCTACGCCGACGGCCCGCCACGGTCCGTTTTGAGCGACTCCCTCGTCTTCTCCACCCAGGTCAACAAGCTACTGGGAGGAGGCTGGCTGCTCCCTGAGGAAGTTCCGGTGTGATCGCCCTGCTCCGAGCGCGGGCCGAGCACGCTGCCCTCATCCTCATCTCGGCCGCGGGCCTCGCCATCTTCATTGCCCCCCTTCGATTGGGGACGGCATCGGCGCAGTCGCCCGCCCTGTTCGCCAGCCTGGTCGCGGTCTCCGCGGTCGTCATCGTCGGCGTGGCCCTGGAGACGCACCGGCTCTCCGCCCGGCTGATCGCCATCCTGGCGGCGCTGGTCGCGGTCGACGCCACCCTGCGCCTGGTCCTGGTCATCGGCCTGCTGGGGTTCTCGCCCATCTTCTTTCTCATCATCGCCGCCGGTTACATCATGGGCCCGGGATTCGGCTACGCGATGGGAGCGCTGACGCTCCTGCTGTCAGCGTTTCTCACCTCAGGCTTCGGGCCGTGGCTCCCGTACCAGATGCTCGCGAGTGGCTGGGTTGGGATGGGAGCCGGGTACCTCGGCGTGGTCTGTTCCCATCGGAGCGGCCGAGGCACCATCGTGGTCCTCACCATCTATGGCCTGGTCGCCGGCTTCGCCTACGGCATCCTGCTCGACCTCTGGGAGTGGCCGACCCTGCTCGGGGCAGCGGCATCGCCGATCGGGTGGGCGCCGGGGCTGCCCGGGGCCATCCTGCTGCGGCGCTTTCTGGCCTTTTACCTCGCGACCTCAGCGCTCTACGACGGGTTCCGGGCGGCCGGCAACGCGCTGCTGCTCGTCCTCCTCGGCCCCCCGGTCCTGGCGGCGCTCCGGCGCTTCAAGCAGCGCTTTCTCGTCGAATGGACGCCCCCGGCTAAACTCCCTGATGATGCCCGAGCTCGAGCCTGACGGCGTCGTCGAACCGGAACCGACCGACGCCGATCCGGCGCCCGAAACGATCCGACCGGACCGGCCCCGCATCTGGCCCGAGGAGCCCCGCGCACCCAAGCCGCAGATCAAGCGACCGCTGGAAGAGTGGCTGGTCGAGTGGGACGACCGCGTCCGGCAGCACGAAGGACGGCTGAACCAGCCCAGCCGGCGGCGCCGTCCCCGTGGCCTGGACCGGTTGATTCCGGCGATTATTCGCCCGGAGCGCCCGGCGACGCCAGACGGCCAGGGTCGGAGCCGCGGCCGGCGGCGCCGCGGGGGCGGCGAACGCACCAGCGCCGCAACAACGCCGCAGAATCAACCGCGCGCCGGTCAGCGGCAGGGGCAGCCCCCCTCGCGACAGCAAGGCCAGGCGCAACCGCGGTCGGGGCAGCAGCCGCGCCCGGGTCAGCAACCGCGACCGCCTCGGCCGCCGGGTCAACCACGGCGACCGCAGCCGGGTCAGGGGCCGCGTCCCAGTGGGCCTCCACCGACCGATGGCGTGCCACCCGGCCAGAGCCCGCAGGGAAAAAGCGATCCAACCCGGCGCCGGCGCCGGCGGGGACGGGGTCGCGGAGCGGGCCCCAACGGGCCGAGGCCACCCGGAGGTCCGCCGCCGCCATCGCCCACCTGATCGGCGCGGCCGATCCAGAATTGCCCGGAATAGAATGAGGCTCTTGAGCATTCCCATGGATGGCGACTTTTCGCTCTTTGAGAGGCACATCGATGCGCTCTACCGCAGCGCGCTGCGCCTGACGAGGAAGCCAGAGGACGCGGAGGACCTGGTGCAAGAAACCTATCTGCGAGCCTACCGCTACCGGCGCAAGTTTCAGCCGGGCACCAACGAGAAGGCCTGGCTGTTCACGATCATGACCAACGTCTTCCGCAACCGTTTGCGGCAGCGCCCGGCTCGGGAGGACCCGCTCGACGAACCCGGCACCGACTTCTTTATCTACGATCAGCTTCGCCGCGAAGGGATGCCGGTGCACCTGATGTCCCCGGAGGAGATCGTCGTCGACCGCGGCTTCGGCGACGAGGTGAAGCGCGCCCTGGAGGAGCTGCCGGTGTCGATGCGCATGGTCGTGATGCTGGTCGATGTCGAAGACTTTTCTTACAAGGAAGCGGCCGCCATCCTCGGGATCAAGATTGGCACCGTGATGTCGCGACTCCACCGAGGCCGGCGCGCCCTGCAGAAGAAACTGTGGGAGTATGCCGGCCGGCCGAAGGCGCCCTCCGTCGCGGTGGGAGCGCAAGCCTGATGGGCAACCTGGACTGCGAGTCCACCATGGACTGCCAGGACGCGATGGGGCGGCTGTCGATGTACCTCGATCGCGAGTTGAATGAGGACGAGGTTGGACAGGTCAAGGTCCATCTGAGCTCCTGCCCTCCATGCGAGCAGGTCTTTGACTTCCAGGCCGAGCTGAAACGCCTGGTCCGCAAGGAGTGCTGCGCCGATGATGCCCCGGCCCGGCTTCGCGCCTGGGTGCGCAAGCTGGCCGTCGAGAAGCCCGACCCGGTTCGATGATCCTCGACCTCGGCCTGGCCTTCCTCGCCGGGCTCATCTCCTTCGCGTCCACCTGCGTGCTCCCATTGGTTCCGGCCTACATCGCATTCATGGGCGGCCAGGCCGCCCTCGCCGGTGGGCACGCCTCTCCTCGAGCGCAAGCGCGCGTGCTCGGCAATGCCGCGCTATTCGTGTTGGGCTTCAGCACGGCGTTCGTGGCGCTCGGCGCCTCGTTCGGATTGCTGGGCGCCGACCTGCAGGCGTATCGGCCTGTCCTCCTGGAGATCGCCGGCGCCGCGCTGATCCTGATCGGGATCGCCTTGCTCACCGTGCAGCGGATCCCGGGCCTGATGCGGGAACGGCGCTTCGACGTCGCCCACCGGCTGCCGCGGGCCCCGTGGGCGTCGTATGTGATCGGCCTGGCTTTCGCGATCGGCTGGACTCCCTGCGTCGGTCCGATCCTGGCGGCCATCCTGCTGCGCGCGGGCAGCAGCGGCACGGCCGGGCAGGGGGCGATCCTCCTCGCCAGCTATTCCCTGGGCCTCGGCCTTCCCTTCCTCATCGCCGCTGGACTATCCGGCATGCTATCGCGGTTACTGGCCCCCGTCCGGGGTGCGTATCCAGCGCTGAACGCGATCGCCGCCGTCTTCCTGATCGTGATGGGCGTGCTCATCTTTTCCAATCGCCTGACCGTGTTCAACAGCTTCTTTCCGGTCGTCAGTGTGACGACGCCCTTCGACTCCCACTTTCAGTCCAATGGACCGGCCGCGATGCCGCCGACCGGCGGGCCGCTGAAGGTGGGCAGCCCGGCGCCAAACTTTGCGCTGACCGACGTCGATGGGCATTCGGTGTCGCTCGCCAGCCTCCGGGGCAAGCCGGTCCTGGTCAATTTCTGGGCGACCTGGTGCGGGCCCTGTCGTGACGAGTTGCCCCTGATCCGTGATGAATACCTGGCCCATAGAGACCAGGGTCTTCAGGTCGTGGCGATCGACTTTGGCGACGAGTCCGCCGACACCGTGCGGCGTTTCTGGCAGGGCCTCGGCCTGCAGCCCGCGCCGGTGCTCGATCCGGCCGGAGCGGCCAGCCAGGCGTATGGCATTCAGCTGAAGAACGGGCTGCCGGTCAGTGTCCTGATCGGGCGCGATGGCCGCGTGAACAGCTACCAACCGTTTCCCCTGACCCGCGACTACCTTGATCCGGCCCTTGGCAAAGTCCTCTAACACGCAACCCTGGACCGGGTCCGGCCTCTGGCGCTACCGGGCCGAGCTGGGAATCCGCGGGGAGCCGGTCACCCTTGGTGAGGGCGGGACGCCGCTGATGCCGCACGATCGCTGGCTGCTGAAACTCGAAGGGCTCTCGCCGACCGGCTCCTTCAAGGACCGGGGCGCCGCCACCGTGATCACCGCCGCCCGCGCCGCCGGCGCCACGACGGTGGTCGAGGATTCCTCCGGGAACGCGGGAACCGCGATCGCGGCCTATGCCGCGGCCGCCGGACTCAAGGCGCGTGTCTTTGCGCCGGACGACATCGTGGCATCCAAAGCCCGCGCCATCCGCGCGCTTGGGGCCGAGCTCATCACGATCTCCGGTCCTCGCTCAGCGGTGACGCAGGCCGCGGTCGCGGCTGCGCGCGATGGCTATGACGCCGGCCATGCGCGCGACGATGCCTTTCTCGAAGGAACCAAGACGATCGCGTACGAGCTCTTCGAAGCGCTCGGGCCAGATTTACCCGATGTGATCACGCCGGTCGGCCAGGGCACCGTCCTGATCGGGCTCGCGATGGGCTTCGGCGAGCTCGTCTCGCGTGGATTGCTTGCGCGGGCTCCGCGCCTGCACGGCGTCCAGTCTGAGGCCTGCGCGCCCCTCGTTCGTGGCGCATCGATCGGCCGGCCCGCGCCGGTGGTTCGTCAGCCCTCGATCGCGGACGGCATTCGGATTCCGGAGCCCACCCGCGCTGAGCGAAGCTACGCGGCGGTGCGCTACAGCGGGGGACGCTGGATTTCGGTGAGCGAAGACGCGATTGAGCGGACCTGGCGCGCCATGGCGGCGCGAGGCGTCTTGATGGAACCGACCTCGGCGGCGGCGCTGGCCGGGGCACGCACGCTCAATCTCCCGGCGGGGGCCGTCGTCATCATCACCGGGTCTGGCCTGAAAGCGGTGGATCGCTACTAGCCCGCGCCCGCACGCGCGCGAGGTCCGCGGGGTCATAGGCCAGCGCCAGGCGTGCACCCCAGAGATCGATGTGATAGCCGGGGATGCGGCGGCGGCTCTGGCGGGGCCCCGAGTCGACGTCGGGCATCGACTTGACCTGCAGGGCGCGTTCGGGAATCCCTTTGCTGACGCCCCACGCGCGCAGCCGAGCCGGGTCGGCGCTGACGACCTTGCCATACCATCCGGGTCCGTAGCGGGCGTGCTCGAGGTAAATCAGGGGAGCCAGCCAGAGCCCGCCGGCGGCGGCGTGGCGAAAGCCATCCGCCCGCCGGTCGAACGCGCGGGGGACGTCAGGCGGCACGCATGACAAAGCGCGCCGGATCGAAGGCATCGAGCGGCATCCGCGGTCGTTCGAAGCGCAACAGGTCTGCGATCAGCAGTCCCGTGATTGGCGCCAGCAGGATCCCATTGCGGAAGTGGCCGGTCGCCAGTGTCACCCCGTCGAAGCCAGGCACCCGTCCAAGGATCGGAAGCCGGTCGGGCGTCCCCGGCCGCAGTCCGGCCCAGGCGCCGGCGAAGGTCGCGGCATGGAGCGCGGGGGTTAGCCGCGGCACCACGGCCAGCAGCCCGGCGACCCCGCTGGCCGTTGGGCGGCAGTCGAAGCCGGCCTCTTCCTCGGTCGCACCCACATAGGTCAAGCCCTCCGGCTTGCTCACCAGGTAGCCGGCTTCGGAAAAGACGACGCTGCGAAGCGCGGTGCCGGGCGTGTGCAGGGCAAGCATCTGCCCGCGCACCGGCCGGACCGGGATCGCGGTCCGCAGGGCCTCGGCCCAACTCGATGACCAGCTACCCGTCGCGATCACGACCTCCTCGGCTCGGATCGATTCGGCGCCGCTTCGAACCCCGACCACGCGGTTACGGTCGATCAGGAGGCTGTCGACCGGCGACTGCTCGCGGAGCTCGGCGCCGAGCTCGACCGCCGCCCGCGCCAGCGCCCTGGCCAGGGCGAGGGCATTGACCTGGTGCTCGCTGGCGTAGTACAGAGCGGCGCGAACCTCCGGATTCAACGCGGGCTCGACCTCCAGGGCGCTCGTGGCATCGAGCCAGGCGACCGGGATCCCGGCGCGGTCTTGCCAGGCACGGCGCAGACGCAGGTCGTGTTCCTCCATCTCATCCAGCGCCACGCGCAGCAGCAGCGCGCGCCGGTAGCCGATGTCCATCCCGGTCCGCTCACGGAGTTCCTCGTTGAGAGCGTCGAAAAGCCGCACGCTTTCCACGGCGAGATCGACAAAAGGACCCGGCCCGGTGCTCTCGGATTGTGGGATCAGCATGCCGGCGGACGCGCCCGTGGCCTCGGCGCCGACCTCGCCGCGATCCAGCAGGGCGACCCGCGCGCCGGCCTTGCCCAGGTAATAGGCGATCGAGCTGCCAATCGCCCCGGCACCCACGACGACAACATCGGGACTCACTCCCCGAGTTTACTGACGCAGCTGGACCGATCCGGGCTCGCTAGTCGATCAGGCGACGAAGCCGGAGATCTTCGGTCGAGCGCGCCTCCTGGTAGAGCGCGCAGGTCGCCATCTTCCCAATGCAGGGCGGCGACGGCCATCGCACCAGACCGCGAAAGCGGTGGACCTTCCCATCGACGTGGCAATCGGCCTGAAACACCTTCACAAAGGCCTTCTGCTTACGGATGATCTGCTCTAAATACGGACACCGCATGGCTATGAAGTGTGATACCTCAAGGCTAATATGTGAACGCATAGGTAGCGCTCAATCGAATAGGAACGCACCCCCAAATAACGCAGTCGGGCCGGCCTTCCTGCTGAGTCGCCCGGCGCACGGCCGCGGACCGGCTACACTCACGGTTGCGGACCCGGTTCGACACCGGGGCTGTAACCTCCATGCCCGATACTGGATTCTGGCGATCCCCTTCCATGCTGTCCTGGTGGCGCCGCCGCCGGTCACCCGCTTCGCCGCCTCTAGGCCCGGAGCGTCGACTGGTCTTCGTCCTTGGTGGTGGCGGCAGCCGCGGCGCCTGCACCGTCGGAGTGCTGCGAGCGCTGCTGGAAGCCGGCATCAAGCCGGATGCGGTCGTCGGGTGCAGCTCGGGGGCATTCAACGCCGTGGCCCTCGCCTCCAAGCCTGACCTCGACACCATCAACCAGCTCGCTCTCGTCTGGCGGTCGATCCGGAACCGCGATCTCTTCAATCGGAACCCGCTGCGGATGGCCGTCCGCTATGTGAGGAGCCACAACAGCTTCTTCGATAGCCGGTACCTCCGGCGCCTGGCGGCGATGAACCTGCCGGCGACCTTCGATCAGCTGGTGCTGCCCTGCGCGGTGATCGCGACCAACCTGACCCGTGCGCGCAAGGAGATCTTCACCAGCGGCAGCGTAGCCGACGCCGTGGCGGCGTCGTCCGCGATTCCCGGGGTCTTCAATCCGTACCGGATCGGCGACGAGGAATTCGTGGACGGCGCGGTGGCCGAAAACGTCGGGCTGGCCGAGGCGATCCATCTCGGGGCGACGCACGTCATCGCCATCGACAACAGCACCTCGAATCCGCGCCGGCCGCCGAGCAATAATCTCACCGGCGTGCTGGCCCAGAGCATCCAGATCATGCTGGCGCAGCGAACCATCGAGGAGTACCAGCGCTATGCCGCGCAAGCCGAGATCAGCCTGCTGGTTCCCAACGTGGAGTTCGGGACCGAGGGCACCGACTTCAGCCAGGTCGAACGGCTGATCGAGGAGTCGTACGCGCGAACCCGCGCCTTTCTGCAGGGCGGCGGCCTGACGCCTGGCGGCGAGGTCGTTGCCGGAATCCATGTCATGCTGCCGCAGCGGCGCTCGACGATCGTTTCGCTGGCGCAGTGACGGTCGCGGCTTCCAACCCCGGCCACCGATGGCGGTGGGTACGGCGAGCGTGGCCGCTCGGGCTGCTGGTCCTCGCCTGGCTGCTGGCGCCGTTGCGTGCGGGGTTGCTCTATCCGGGAATGCCGTGCACGGCGCAGGCCGATACCGCCTTCCGACTGCTCTCCTTCACCCTGATCTTCATTCCGATCGCCGTCGTCTTGCTCCTCCTTGCGCGCTGGATCAGGCGGGCACGGGCCCGTGGCCTGCGCGCCTGGACGGCCGGCCTGAGCGCGGTCGCGCTTGGCATCAGCCTCGCCTATCTCGCCTTCGGCGGGATCTCGGTCCGTAACGACGAGCAGGCGATCGCCTGCCCGGCCGCGGGCCCGGGCTTTCAGCCCCTGCACTGCTGGCGGAGCGGAAGCACGCTCGAGATGAATGCGTTCGGCCAGCGGCCGCTTGATCTGGCGGCGGTCAATTCCCTGGCACAGTCACTGGCGGCGACCAAACAGGATGCGGCCCTCTACGAGGCCATCCTCCTCGACACCACGGATTCCACCATCGCCTCCTACTCGAATGCCCGGCTCTTCGTCCTGCAGCGCGCCGACCTCACCGGCTGGGGCGACCGGTGCCTCTCGGAGCACCGCGCCAAGCAGCAGGCCGTCCAGTCCCATCGGATCGGGTTCTACCGCTTCAGCGCGCGACAATCGCCACCGGTCAACGCATTCTTTCTGCAGGACACCGGGATCAATGGCGAGACCGGCTACGAGGTGGTCGATCTGCTCCACGCCGGAAGGACCATGCCCTACGTGCGGCCCGCGGATCTGCAACCGGCCGAGTCCGCCTACCTCGACCGCGCCGCGGCCGACCTGGGGAGACTGAACCAGGACCTCGATCGCCAGACGCAGACGCCATCGCCGGCCGGCGCCCTGACCACCATGCGACAGGACTACGAGCGCATCAAGGCGGACCTCGCCGGCGCGCCGCCGCGACTGGCGGCCTACCGCGACCAGCGGCTGGCGCGCTACCTGGAAAACTTCGAGCTGATCCTCACGGCGGAGGAGAGCGCCGCCCAGGGGCAGAGCGCGGTGAAAATTCACTCCAGCGCCTACGAGCAGCATCGCCAGTTCTACTACCAGGAGCCGCGAGTCACGCGGCTGATCGGCTACCTCTACCTGCAACAACCAGGGCAGAACTTCACGGACGATGAGCTGTCGACGGTAAACTGGGCGGTGTTCTAGCGGGCTGAGGCAGGAGGAAGGCGCATGAGCAGGGTTCGGGTGTTAGTCGGTACCCACAAGGGGGCCTTCGTCATCACGGCGGACGGAAAGCGGCAGAAATGGGACGTCAGCGGTCCGCACTTTGCCGGCTGGGAGGTGTACCACGTCAAAGCATCCCCGGCCGATCCCAACCGGTTGTATGCGTCGCAGAACACCGGCTGGTTCGGGCAGCTGATTCAACGCTCCGATGACGGCGGGAAAACCTGGGCGCCGGTTGGAAACCAGTTCGCCTACGAGGGCGAGGCGGGGACCCATCTCTGGTACGACGGCACCCCGCGACCGTTTGAATTCAAACGCATCTGGCACCTCGAGCCATCCCTCGACCACCCGGATACCGTCTACGCGGGCGCGGAGGATGCCGCGCTCTTCCGCACCTCGGACGGCGGCAAGACCTGGCAGGAACTCTCCGGTCTGCGGCGCCACCCGACCGCCCCCCACTGGGCGCCGGGCGCGGGCGGGATGTGTTTGCACACGATCCTCCTCGACGCCAGTCATCCGGGCCGGATCCTGGTCGCGATCTCGGCGGCCGGGGCTTTCCGCTCCGACGACGCGGGGACGACCTGGCGACCGATCAACCGCGGCTTGAAGTCGGAAGGGATCCCCGATCCGCATGCTGAGGTCGGGCATTGCGTCCACCGGATCGCGATGCACCCCTCACGACCCGATGTCCTGTTCATGCAAAAGCACTGGGACGTGATGCGCAGCGATGACGGCGGCGACTCCTGGCGGGAGGTCAGTGGCAACCTGCCGAGCGACTTCGGGTTTCCCATCGACGTGCACCCGCACGAGCCGGACACGATCTACGTCGTCCCGATCAAGAGCGACTCCGAGCACGTGCCGCCCGACGCGCGGCTGCGCGTCTATCGCAGCCGGACCGGCGGCAATGAGTGGGAACCGCTGACCAGGGGCCTGCCGCAGGAGAACTGTTATGTCAATGTCCTGCGCGATGCCATGGCGGTCGACAGCCTCGATCCCCACGGGATCTACTTCGGGACCACCGGCGGCCAGGTCTACGGCTCGGCGGACGCCGGCGATACCTGGGCGCCAATCGTCCGCGACCTCCCAAAGGTCCTCTCGGTGGAAGTCCAGACGCTCCGGTGATCCGGGTCCTGCTTCCGACGCATCTGCGGAAGCTGGCGCAGGTCGACGGCGAGGTCCGCGTCGATCTGGCGGGCCGGGCAACGCAGCGGTCGGTCCTCGACGCCCTTGAAGCGAGCTATCCGATGTTGCGGGGTACGATCCGCGATCAGTCGACATTCCAGCGGCGCGCCTTCATCCGCTTCTTTGCCTGCGAACAGGACCTCTCCAACGAATCGCCGGACACCCCCGTGCCGGAGGCGGTCGCCAGCGGCAGCGAACCCTTCATGGTGGTGGGCGCGATGGCCGGCGGGATGCGGGACTAGCCGGCTAGCAACGCCTCACGCGCCGGCCGGTCGCATCGGTGGCGCTTTCACCTCGTCGTAGAGGATCCGTCGTACGGTATCGAGCCAGCGCGTGTCGCCGTGAGCGGCGCGCCATAACCAGTATTCGCTGCCCCAGAGTAGGACTGTGCTGTAGCCGGAATCGGCCAGGTTGTTGAAGATGCTGCGGATGGCTTGCGGACTGGTGCTCTTCGGATTCGTGAAGCTGACCCTCGACGCTTCCCACGGCTCGGCCTGGGCTTCCGTGATCCAGGCCTGCTTGGCCTGCGAGGTGGCCAGCCCATGGAGCGCCTCGAGCCGGTCGGGCCAGTCGCTGTCGGCGTGGCTCAGGCGGTTCTGCCCGAGGAACCGGTAGCCGATCGCGGTGTAGACATCTAGCCCGAGGATGTCCCCCTTGTTGAGCACGGCGAGGCTGTCGCGCTCGGCGCTGTCCGCCTGAAACCCGAGCAGTTCACGAACGTCGAAGGGGTGCCGCGCGGAGGCCTGGTCGAACACCAGGTTGAAGTGGCTGAAGGCATTGACGATCAACGGTCGCTGGCGGGCATCGAGCTGCCGGACGGTGGCGATCTCGGTGCGAAGGAAATCGGCATCGATCCAGAGACGGTGCGGCCCCGCTCGGTTGAATGGTTCGTTCTCCACCTGCCAGGCAAGCAGGGCGCGATTATCACGGTATCGAAAGACGGTGTCTTCGACGAAGGTCATCGTCGCCTCACGGAACGTGGGATCAGCCGCGACATCCTCGCCGTCCCGGACGGCAGCCGGGATGATCGCCTCCGGGATGTAGAACTCGGGCCAGCCGAGACCCTTCATGCCAACCGTCAGGACGATTGGTTGCCTGGATCGTGCCGCCTCCTGCATCAGCCAGTCGAGCTGGTCGTACCCCTCGGAGTCGATCTGGTTCCAGTAGGCGCTGAGACGGATGGCGCGGAAATGCATCGCCTCGAGCTGGCGAAATGCCGCCTGGTAGTCAAGGCCCAGGGCGGCGGCACGTCGCGGGCTGAAGCTGATCCCGACCTGAACCGGCGCCGTGTTGGCGTGGGCGGTCGCGCGGGCGGGCGACAGGAGATGCAGCGGCGCGATCGCCAGGAAGGGCGCCAGCAGGGCGACGGCCAGCGATTGGACCCGCCGACGCAGGATCAAGGACCGGAGGTTCGGTAAGGTCATGGCCACCCGCGAATCGGCGTTGTGCGCCGTTCGCTGCTGGTGTCACGCCGAGTTCGGCGGTTTCTTGCACTTGCAGGGGCGATGTAAAGAGTTCGCGACGAAGTACGATTGGCCCATGGCCGTGGCGGAGAAGCCGATGGGACTCTGGATCGACGGGGCCGAGGTGCCCTCGCACGCCGGCACCATCAAGGTGATCAGCCCGTACAACGGCGAACTCGTCGCCGAAGTCGCCCAGGCCAGCCCGGCCGATCTCGAAGCGGCGATCGCCTCGGCCCGGCGCACCTTCGAGACGGTCATGCGCCGGATGCCCGCGCATGAAAAGGCACGGATTCTGCGCCGCGCCTCGGATCTGATCGCCGAACGCAAGGAGGATTTTGCCCGGACGATCGCGCTGGAGGCCGGCAAGCCGATTCGAGACGCCCGCGCCGAGGTGATGCGATCGGTCCAGGTCTTCCTGTTCGCCGCCGAGCAGATCAAGTCGATGAGCGGGGAAGCCCTGCCCATGGACGCCGCCCTCAACGGCGAGAACCGCTGGGGCCTGGTGGTCCGTCAGCCCATCGGCGTGGTCGCCGCGATCAGCCCCTTCAACTTCCCGTTGAACCTCGTAAGCCACAAGGTTGCCCCCGCGCTGGCGGCGGGCAATACGGTTGTCCTGAAGCCAGCCAGCAAGACGCCGGTGTCCGCCCTGAAGCTCGCGCGAACCCTGAAGGACGCCGGCCTTCCGGCGGGCGCGCTCAATGTCGTCATCGGCAGCGGTGGCGCAATCGGCGATCCGCTGGTGCGTGACCCGCGCATCAACAAGGTGAGCTTCACCGGCAGCATGGAGGTCGGCGAACAACTCCTGAAGGCCGCCGGGCTCAAGCGGGTCACCCTGGAGCTCGGCTCGAATTCGCCAAACATCATCTGCGACGATGCCGACCTCGACCTGGCGGCCACCGCCATGGTGCGCGCCGCCTTCGCCTACGCCGGGCAGGTCTGCATCTCCGCCCAGCGGCTCTACGTGCAGCGCACCGTCCTGGATCGGTTCCTCGATCGGTTCCTGCCAAAAGTCCGAGCGCTCAAGCTGGGCGACCCGCTCGATGAGTCCACCGACCTGGGGCCGCTGATCGACGAGAGCGCCATCGAGCGCACCATCACGTGGGTCAACGAGGCCCGGCAGAGCGGGGCTACGGTCGCAACCGGGGGGACGCAGCGGGATCATTTCGTCGAGCCCACCGTGATCGTGAACCCCAAGCACGACCTCAAGGTGATCCTGCAGGAGGTGTTTGCGCCGGTGCTCTCGGTCTTGCCCTTCGATGACGACGAGGAGGCGATCGAGAAGGCGAACGATTCGATCTACGGCCTGCAGGCCGGCGTCTTCACGAAGAACATCGATCGCGCGTTGCGATTCGGACGCGACCTGGCTGTCGGCGGTGTCTGGATCAACGAGTCCTCCATCTACCGACAGGACAACTACCCGTATGGGGGCATCAAGTCGAGCGGCCTCGGCCGCGAGGGCGTGCGCTACGCCATCGACGAGATGACCGAGATGAAATTTATCGGCATCCAGACCCAACCCACGCCTGCGGTGGAGAGGCAATCGAAGAAAAGCGAGGGTTGACCGCGGAATCCCTCCAGGTGAAGCTTCGAAGTGGGCGCCCGCTGCTCGGGGGTCATCGGGGCAATGCCGATGAGTGTCCAGAAAACACGCTGGCATCGTTTCGCTCCGCCATCGAGCTGGGCGTCGACGTGATCGAGTGCGATGTGCATCTCTCGGACGACCGGGAGCTGGTCGTCGTCCACGACCACCTGATCGACCGCACGACCACTGGCAGCGGACTGGTGCGCGACTACACCCTCGCCGAGCTCAAAGGCTTTGACGCCGGCTCGTGGAAGGACCCCCGCTTTGGCGGCGAAACGATTCCCAGCCTGGCCGAGGTCCTCGACCTGGCCCGGGGCAAGGTCGGCGTCGCGATCGAGATCAAGAACCTTCCGCTGCCGTACGAAGGGATCGAGAGCCGCGTCGTTCGGGCCGTGACGGCGGCGAGCATGATCCAGGAGGTGATCGTCATTTCCTTCGATCACCGGAGCGTCAAGCGCATCCGTGAACTCGAGCCGCGCATCATGACCGGCGTGCTGATGGCGTCACGGCCAGTCGATCCACTGCGGGTGATGGCCGATGCCGGTGCCGAGGTCTTCTGCCCCCACTGGGCATCGATCGATCCCGACACGGCCGTCGAGTTGCACGCCGCCGGCAAGCTGATCGGCGTCTGGACCGTCGACGACCCGCTCGCCCTGGCCTGGTCCCGGGCGCTCTCGGCGAACGCGATCTACACCAACAAGCCGCGAGAGATCCGCCCCTAGCGCCGCCGCGTTATTTGAAGGCGGGCAGCCCGGTGATCTCTTCGCCGACCGCGAGCAGATGGATCTCGCTGGTGCCCTCGTAGGTGAGAACGGTTTCCAGGTTCGCCATGTGCCGCATGACTGGGTACTCGAGGCTGATCCCGTTGCCGCCGAGAATCGTGCGGGCTTCGCGCGCAATCTGGAGCGCCTCGCGGACATTGTTCAGCTTCCCCATCGAGATCTGGGTCGCCGTGGCTTTGCCCTGGTCTTTGAGGCGCCCAAGCTGGAGCGCCAGCAGCTGGCCCTTGGTGATTTCGGTCAGCATGTTGACCAGCTTCTCCTGGGTGAGCTGATAGCCGGCGATCGGTTTGTCGAACTGCACCCGCGCCTTGGCGTAATCCAGTGCGCTCTGATAACAGGCGATCGCCGCGCCGAGAACGCCCCAGACGATCCCGAAACGCGCCTCGTTGAGACAGGACAGCGGACCTTTGAGGCCCCGGGCCCCCGGTAACTCGTTCGCGGCCGGGATGCGGCAGTCATCGAGGATGAGCTCCGACGTCACTGAGGCCCGCATCGACAGCTTGTGATGGATCTGACGCGCCTCGAACCCTTTCGTGCCCTTCTCCACCAGGAAGCCGCGAATCCCCTCGTCGGTCCGCGCCCAGACGATGGCGAGGTCGGCCACGTTGCCGTTGGTGATCCATCGCTTGGTCCCATTCAGGACCCAGTCATCGCCGTCTCGCCGCGCACGCGTCGCCATGCCGGCCGGATTCGACCCGAACTCCGGCTCGGTCAGACCGAAGCACCCGATCACCTCGCCCTTCGCCATCGGCGGCAGCCAGCGTGTTTTCTGCTCCTCGGAGCCGTAGCGGTTGATCGGAAACATGCAGAGCGATCCCTGCACGGAGACGAAGCTCCGCAGGCCGCTGTCGCCACGCTCCAGCTCCTGGCAGGCGAGCCCGTACATCACGTTCGACAGCCCGGCCGCGCCGTAACCGTGGAGGTGCATCCCAAACACGCCGAGCCGGGCAAGCTCTGGAACGATTTCGGAGGGGAACGTGCCGCGCTCATAGTGCTCCGCGACCAGCGGAAGAAAGCGGTCGTCGACGAAGCGACCGATGGTCCCGCGGACCAGTCGCTCCTCCTCGCTCAACAGGTCATCGACGCGATAAAAATCCACGAGGGGAGGCAAAACGACCTCATTGTATAGAGTGGCTGGAATCTCCATGGCGATCACGATCGGTTATCAAGGGGAGCCCGGCGCGTACTCCGAAGAGGCCCTCCATCAGCACTATCCGTCGGCCGAACCGGTGGCGTTACGCACCCTGCGGCACGTCTTCCACCGCGTGGCCGACCGCACCATCGACCTGGCGCTGGTGCCGATCGAGAACTCGCAGGCCGGCAGCGTGCTCGAGACGTATGACCTGCTTCTCGAGTACCGGGTGATGGTCGTCGGCGAGGTCGCGCTGCAGGTCGACCACTGCCTGCTGACGCTGCCCGACAGCCCGCGCGCGGGTCTCACGCGTGTCCTCTCGCATCCCCAGGCACTGGCCCAGTGTGAGGCCTTCGTGGTGCGCGAGGGCCTTGAGCCGATTCCGACCTACGACACGGCGGGAGCGGCCCGGATCGTCCAGGCGGAGGGCCGGCCGGACCAGGCCGCGATCGCCAGCCGCCGGGCGGCCGACCTCTACGGACTGGCGGTTCTGTCCGAGCGTATCCAGACCGTCGGCGACAACATCACGCGCTTCTTTCTGGTCAGCCGGCGCGGTCCGGGGCGGCCGAAACCCCCACCGCTCAACCGGAAGTCCCTCGGGTGGAAGACCTCGCTGGTCTGCGCCGTCCGCAACGAACCCGGCGCGCTTTTTGACCTGCTCGCCTGCTTCAAAGACGCGGACGTCAACCTGTCCAAGCTCGAGTCGCGGCCTCGCCGAGAACCGCCCTGGGAGTACGTCTTCTATCTCGACCTCGACGGACGGCGGTCGGATAGGCCGGTAGCGGCCTCGATCCGGGCCGCCCGCCGGGTGACGACCTTCCTTGAGGTGCTTGGCACCTACCCGCGCGCCCTGCCGGCCGCAGTCCCACCCAGGCGGCGGAAAACGGCTCGGCGAGTTCAGCGCGCCGTTTGATTTCGGATGCCACCTATCATGAAATGAGCGTGCATGGAGAATCCCCTCTCGCTGTGGCACTTCTACCTGCGCAACAAGCGCAAGGTGATTCCTGTCATTGGGATCTTGGCGCTCGCCATCCTGGGCGTCGTGGTCACCGATTCGCTGCTGGCGTCGGCCAAGGAGACCGCCTACGCCACCTACGGTAGTTACCAGAAGCTGATCCTGGTCGCGCCCAAGGCGACCAGGGACCAGGACCTCGCCAACCCGCTGCAAACGTCGCTCTCGCACCTGCGCGATGTCAAATCGCAGCTCGAGACGCTGGATGGCCCTGGCGGGATCTCCTCCTACTACGACGCGGTGACAGCGCTCCCGGCCCAGGTCCGGGCCCAGCTTCCACTCGTCCAGAAGTTGCAGATCGATGCCAGCAACGCTCGCTATTACGCGGCGCGCCTCCGTGGCGACCTCCTACCGCTGGGCGACCTCATCGTCCGGGTTCAGCGCCTCCAGGCCGAGGAAAAGGCCTTTACCGAGCTGGAGCAAAAGTTGAGCCAGAACCCGACCGATCCGACTCCCTTGTTCACCTACATCCAGCAACACCAGACCATTCTGCGGTCGATCCTTCCCGACACGGCGCAGATCGCCCGCCTGCACAGCGCCGCAACGGCCGCCTCATCGGATGCAGCCGGCCTGCAGCAGTCCCTGCTCAACATGAACCGCGACACCGCCGCCCTGAACAACGCGGGTGCGGCGATCTCGAACCTCCCCGTTCCGCCGTCGCCGAGCCAGGCGATCGATCAATTCAAAGTCGCGCTCGATGGATTGACCGCCAGTCTCGGTTCGTTCGAGGCCCCCCAGCCCGGCCTCGACCAGCTGCAGGCGGCGAGCGCGAAGATCTCGGGCGCCGACTTCGTGCGCCGTGATGCGTACTCCAACCTCGACATCAATCTGCTCGCGGGCAACGCCCAGTTCGATCTCTACGGCGTCGATCAGAGCGGCATGCAACGGCTGCTCACCCTCTACGACGATCAGCTCGTGGCCGGCCGTCTCCCTCGAGCCAACGTCAACGAGATCGCCATCTCCGAGGAGGTCGCGCGAGCTCGAAATGTCGGCGTTGGCGGCAAGGTCGGGAACGCCATCGATGAGCTGGACCGCCTCCCCGACACCTTCACGGTCGTCGGCATCCTGCACGGACCCACCCGGATCGGCGTGATCCCGCTCGAATATATGACGCAGCATTATCTCTTCGAGCGCCGGTATCAGGGGCTGGTCGTGGTCCCGTTAGCGGGCCACGAGCAGCAGGTCCATGACCAGATGGTGCGCCTGATCGGCAACCAGCCTTTCCGCCTCTTCGACTGGGCCTACATCAAGGGCAAGATCGACAGCCTGATCGCCAACCTCGACACCATCAACAAGTTCCTGATCATCCTGGTCACGATCGTCATGGCGCTTGTGGTCGGCCTTCTGAACCATCTCTTTTTCCGCCAGCGCATGAACGAGTTCGGCCTGCTCGCCGCCATCGGCTATAGCCGCTGGGGCCTGATTCTGCGGGTCGCCGGGGAGTCTCTTGGCGTGACGCTGGCCGCCTGGGTCCTTGGCGTCGGGCTCGGTGTCGCCGTGCTCGGCTGGTTCAACAGCGTCTTCATCGTGCCCCACGGCCTCTTGATGAACGTCTTCGACTGGGGGCTGTTGATCACGCACACGCTCCCGATCCCCCTGATGGTCTTCGTCTTCGGGATGGGCACCGTCGCCTGGCAGCTGCTTCGGCTCGATCCAATCTCCATCATCGAGCGGAGGGACTGATGCTTCGCGCCCAGGACCTCGCCCTCGATTATCGCAGCGGCGCCTCCGTCGCCCATGCGGTCAACACCGTGTCGCTGGCGGTCGAGCGTGGCAGCTTCATCGGCTTGATCGGGCCGTCCGGCTCAGGGAAAAGCTCCCTGATGTACTTGCTCTCGGGACTGAAGCGTCCGACCAGGGGCAGCGTGACGTTCGACGAGCAGGAGTACGGGGCGATGTCGATCCCGGGACTCATGCGGCTGCGCCGCCACCGCTTCGGCTTCGTCTTCCAGCAGCATTTCCTGATCAACTACCTCAGTGCGTTGGAGAACGTGATGGTCGGCGCGGTCAGGCGGAATCACGACACGGCCGCCTACGCCCAGGAACTCCTCAGGCGGGTGGGCCTCGGGGACAAGATGCGGAATCGGCCCTACGAGCTATCGATCGGCGAGCGGCAGCGCGTGGCCGTGGCCAGGGCAATGGTCCACCGACCGGCGGTCGTCTTTGCCGATGAACCGACCGCATCCCTCGACCAGGCGACCGGCCGCGACGTGATCAACCTGCTCGCCGAGTACCGCACCGATCGTCAGGGCAGCGTCGTGGTCGTCACCCACGATCCGGCGATGCTGACCGGCGCCGATCGCGTCCTGCAGATGCGGGACGGACAGCTGAACTAGGCGGGGACCCCGGCCAGCCCAAGCGGCTCGGCGTTCGCCTTCAGGGCGTCGATCACGACCTGGATGTGCTCGTCGAGCGGAACGCCCAGCGCTTCCGTCCCGGTGAAAATCTGCTCCCGGTGAACGCCGCGGGCAAACGCCTTGTCCTTGAACTTCTTCTTGACCGACGCCACGTCGACGTCCGCGACAGCCTTGCTGGGCCGGACGAGGGCGACGGCCGCGACGAAGCCGACCAGCTCGTCGGCGGCGTACAGGACCTTCTGCATCGGCGTCGTGCGGGGCGCGTTGGCGTAGTCGGCGTGGGACAGCACCGTGTACCAGATCTCTTCCGGCCAGCCGCGCTCCTTGAGGATTGCGGCCCCCTTGACGGCGTGCTCGCCCACCTCGGGGAAACGCTCGTAATCGAAGTCATGGAGCAATCCGGCGATGCCCCAGGTCTCCAGATTGCCGCCGTAACGGGGGGCGTAGGCGCGCATGGCCGCCTCGACGCCCAGCCCGTGCTTGATCAGGTGCGGGGTTTTGGTGAATTCGTTCAGGGTCTCCCACGCCTCGGCTCGCGTGCTCGGCATGGCTTCGGAGTCTACCAAGCTGGTGAACGTCCATTCGGCCTATTGACGGTCATTTCGACCAGCCTTACGCTCATTCCAGGAGGTTTGGGTCAATGGCACGGCACATGCACCACTGGATCGACATGGTGGAAGCAGTGCTGATCATCGGGATTCTGCTCACCATCGCCTGGCTGAGCTGGCAGGCATTCACGCAGGCCTACACCCCGGTCTTCAACATCTTCAATAAGTTCGGCGGCTGAGCCCAGCTCGTCAAACACCCCTTCCTATAATTCGGGGCGGGGGTGTAGCTCAGTGGTAGAGCACCTGCCTTTTAAGCAGGGTGTCGAGAGTTCGATCCTCTCCGCCCCTATTTCGAAGCTACGACGCCGGTTCTTGACCCTGGGGAGCTTGGCGCGTTCGCTCGAGGTCGCCCAGACGCTTGTCCACGGTCTTTTCGAGCTCGGGCCGGCCACTCGATGTACCGACGAATCTCTTGAAGGCAGCGCTGTCGAGCTTGAGCACCTCGGTCGGCTTCGATGCTCGTACCGTGGCCGTTCGCGGGGTCTCGCGCATAACGCCAATCTCGCCGAAGAACTCGCCAGGACCAAGTACCGCCACGCGGCTTTCCACGCCCGCCTCACTGCGGATAACCTCCACCTCGCCACGCGAGACAACGTATACCTGTTCCG
The DNA here is from genome assembly GCA_039922495.1 of Candidatus Dormiibacter sp. Lineage (GTDB taxonomy): Bacteria > Chloroflexota > Dormibacteria > CF-121 > CF-121 > JALYYC01. Next base: position 83,994 of record JBDTEO010000006.1, on the reverse strand, counting down.
CGAGGTCACCCTGGCGGACCAGCGTCTCGCCCGGCTGTGCCGTCATCCGCCCGAGGTGTGACGATGCGCCAACCGCCTCTTCCTCAGTCAGAGATGGGAAGGCGCGAACGAGATCACGGTGAATTCGTGTGGTCAGGAGTGCGCCGACCACCCCTCCGGGGACGGCCCCCGCAACAACACCGGTAGCGATACCCACCCCGACGCCGAGACCCGAGATGAGCGCGCCTTCGACTCCCCCAATGATCGCTCCGAGGATCCCACCAACGACAATGCCGCGAATGGCCCCGCCAACGATGTTCGGCTCGCTTACCCGGTCCTGCATGGTGGTCCTCCCCGACGCTCAGCCCGACTCTTCGGCCCCGTCATAGCATGGGCTTGTCGTCTGTGTCAAGAGGATCCCTCACGCAGCTAGCGCCTCGGCCGATTTCGGGACGGATGCCTGGAGATTAGAGAAAATCAGAGGTCCCTTGCCCAAACCTCGGCCTCACTTCCTATTTCGATGACGAGACCGAACCACTGACTGCCGTTTCGGAAGCGAGCCGAACCCTGCCGAACAACTTCAGGAATGTCAGGCCGGCAAGCAAGTAGAGTGCTGCACTAACCGAGAAGGCCAGCTGGTACCCACCGCGCACCTGTAGGAAGCCGCTCAGCAGCGGTCCAATCCCGCCAACGCCGATCCCGCTGACGACCGCCTGGGCCGTCGCAAGCCGGGCGCGCTGGCCCGCCTCGACGTACTCCATACCGAACACCTGGCCCAGCGGGCCTTGAAGATTGAGCGCCAGCTGCCGCACGGTCATGACGGCAACGGCGACCGGCAGAACCGCCAGGAACGCCAGCGCCAGCACCAACGGCGATCCGACAACCTGAGCGAGGCCGATCGTTCGGGTGATCCCGAGCCGTCGGCCGACGGCGGGTGCCGCCAGGGTGACAACCGCAGTTAGCGCCGCACCGACCGCGAGGATCAGGCCGATCGGGCCCGCGGTCAGGCCGAACCGCTGCGACAGGTAAAGCTGAACGAAATTCAGATACATGCCAGCGGCGATCCCAAGAATGAGGCTTGGGAAAAGGACGCGCCCGAAGCGGCCCAGGTCGAAGTGCAGCAGCTCGCGCATCGGGAAGCTAGCCACGGGCTTCAGGTCGGATCCTCGGACCAGCTGGAGCAGAAATGGCAGGCCCAGAAGGGTCAGGACGGTTGTGGCAATGAACGCCGATCGGAGCGCGGCGGTGGACGCAGAGGGGGTGTGCGCCATCCGCGCGGCTGCCTCCGGAATGACGCCCCCGACCACGTCTCCAATGAGGACGGCGATCCACCCAAGCGACTGGTTGGAGGCGAAGACCGCGACACGTTCGGTCTGGCTGCTCAACTGGGTTAGGAGAGGACTCCCGAGCACCCCCAAAACGATCACGGCCAATGCAAAGGTCCCCGCGGCGAGCACGGCGAGCAGTCGCGATTGAACGACCGCCAGGACACACGATGCCACGACGGCAAGGCCGCCGCCTCCGAATAAGAACGGGCGATATCCCAGCCGGTCCGCCATTGCGGCAGCCGGCAGGCCCACGAGAAGCAGCGCGATGGCTGGAAGGGAGTTGAAAAGACCGATAACCTCGTTGGAGAATCCCAGCGCGTTCATATAGAGGTTGAAGATGAGATTGAAAATCGCGAAGGCGGTCGAGAGCAAGAGGGAGAAGGCGAGGAATTGTCGGGCGGCCGGGCTGAAACTGCCAACGCGCGCCAGCACGCGGCGGTACGCTGCCCGAGCAAGCATCGTCAACAGCCTAGCGGACGATCGCGTGCGAGGATACCGCTAATCGCTGTCTAGACTGGGACGATGGCCAGCGGGACGGTCCACCGGACGACTATCCGGGATAGCTGGCGATGGATGTGGTGGGACATCCCGGTTCGTCTCGTGCCGCTCACCGGCATCCCCATCGTGTACCTCGTGATCACCCGGACCTCGCCGGCGGCGCTGGGGCTGACGGAGCATCACCTGCTCCGCGATGTGGTGCTCGCGATCCCCTGCAGCCTGGCTGGTTTTGCGATCGCCGCCGCCTTTTCCGACTACCTGTCGCGCCGCGCCGGCCGGTGGTTCGTCCCGGACCGCACCGACCTGCTACTCCAAACCTTCTACTACGCCGTCCCCAACGCGTTCGTCGAGGAGTGGTTCTTTCGGGGGTTCATGCAGGGGATGTTGATGCGGTGGTGGCAGATTCCATGGCTCGCCCTGGCCGCGACAACCCTCATCTTCGGCGCCTATCATCTGCTCGGCCGCTGGGGATGGCGCGCCATGGCCGGCACCACCGTGGCCGGATTCACCTTCGGGTTGCTTTATCTGTGGCAACCGTGGCCGCCGTCCCTGCTCCTCCCCGTGGTCGTGCATGCCGCAAGTACGGCCGGGTTCCTGAGCCTCGGGCCCAGTCTTCTCTTCGCCTGGCGCCGTCGCCCCGCGGCGAGCGCGGCCTCGCGTTGATGGTCGTCGATTGGGTCAGAGCGAGGCGAACGGCACGCCGAGGTAGTTGGCAAGGGCGCGCAGCGGGTCCCGACCGATGACCACGATCGACGCGTGAAAGGCCACCGTCCCATCCTTCCTGACAAAGACGCAATCCTCCCGGGCCCGCGCTCCGAGTCAACTCAGAGATGGCCGCCAAATGTTCCAAACCATGTGAGCCCGCCAATTGCCGTCGCTGCAATCGGCACGACATTACTTCCATCGAGCCACCCGGCCGCCAGGCCACTCAGGACCATTACGGCCACGAAGACGGTCGCGACCGTGACCGCCCGTGTCCGGGAGGCGATGATGAGACGTTCAGAGACGGGAATCGCACTATGTAGGTCCAGTTCCGCGCCCATGCTCGAACAAACGAGCCGTTCCCCCGCCCTCTTGCAGCCTGGCTAACCGGCAGACGAGATTTCTAAGGGATTGATGCCGCTAGCTCCAGGTGGGTTCGTCCGCCTCCGAGACGGACCCATCCGAACCGAAGATCAGGAAGCGCTGGAAGGACTTCAGGAGCCAGCGATCGTGCGATACCGCGATGATGGTGCCCTCGTAATTCCAGAGCGCGTACTCCAGGGCGTCCGCCGAGGCGACATCGAGGTTGTCGGTCGGCTCATCGAGCACCAGCATGGTCGAGCCACGCACCTCGAGCACGAGGATCTGGAGTCGTGCCTGCTGACCGCCGGACAATTTCTCGAAGGGGACGTCGGCCGCGCCGTCGAGCTCATAGCGGCGCAGCGTGCCCATCGCGGCCGTCCGGTCGAGGCCCTCGCGCGTGAGGATGGTCAAGGGCGCCGCCCGGGCAAGATGCGGTGAGTCGTGCACTTGAGAAAAATAGCCGACCTTAACGCGGGCGCCCAACATCCATTCGCCCGTGTGCTCGACGGGCAGGCCGGCCAGCAGCCTGGCGAAGTGGCTCTTGCCGGTCCCGTTCTTCCCGATGACGCCCAGGCGCTGGCCGAACAGGATCTCCGTGCTGAAGGCGCGAACCAGCCCGGGTAACGCGAGCTCCTTCAGGCGCAGCGCGATCGTCCCCGTGCGCCCGCCGCCCAGCCGGATGGTGACCTTCTGCTCCGGCGGTCGCTCGGCCAGGTCCGCCTTCTCCTCGAACATCCGCAGGCGGCTCTGCGCCGCGCGGACTTTGGGGCCCCAGCCATCGGACTGTTGCGCCCGACGCCGATACTCCTTCAGGGTGGTGATCAGCGCGCCGCGCTGCTCCTGGTAGCGGCGGTGGTCCTCCTCCAGCCCGGCAATCCGTTGACGGCGCGCCTCTTCATAACTGGTGAAGGACGCCGGATGCGTCCAGGCGCCCTTCGCCTCCAGGGTCACGACCCGCGTCGCGGTGCTCGCGAGGAACTCGCGATCGTGACTCACGTAAAGGATCGTCTTCCGGCTGGCGGTCATCGCCTGCTCGAGCCACTCCTTGCCGGCAACGTCGAGAAAGTTGTCCGGCTCATCGAGCAACAGCAGGTCGGCGTCGGAGCGGAGCAGTGCCTCGAGCAGCACGCGTTTCAACTCTCCACCGGAGAGCGTGTTCGCGAGGCGGTCACCGATGGTGTCGAACGGTTCCTCGATGGCGGCGATCGACGCGGTGTTCCAGGTGACCTCGAGGTCGTACCCGCCCAGCTCGCTCCAGCCGTGGAGGGCCTCGGCGTAGGCGGTTCCCGCCACCTCCGAAGGATCCGCCGTCATTCGATGCTCCGCATCGAGCAGCGCGCGACCGGCTCGGAGAAGACCGACCGGTGCCTGGGCGAGCAACAGCTCCCGCACGGTCGAGCGCGACGACGGATGATGCACCATCTGCGGCATTCGAGCCAGGCGGCCGATGACCCGGACCGTGCCCACTCGGTCCGCGTCCGGCTCGGCGATCAGCCGCAGCAGCGTCGTCTTCCCGACGCCGTTGGCGCCGGCCAGCGCAACCCGCTGGCCGTCCGGGACCTTGAACGAGACGTTCTCGAAAAGGACTCGACCACCCGGGAACGTGTATCCGACCTCGACCAGGTCGATGAATCCCATGCGGGTAAGGCTAGATCAGGCGCCGTCGCAATCATCCGAACGACGGATGACAGGCCCCCGGTTCCGAGCGCAGACTTCCTATCCCATGGTCCTCGAGTTGCCCGTCTTGTCCATCGCCGTGGCGCCGCGCCTCCTGGACGAGCCGGCCGACATCGCCGATATCAGGGAGGTCCGGCACTGGATTCGTGTGTACTCGAGCTTGCTGGAACTCTCGGTGGCCTTTCCGCCTGACGACCAGCAAACGGTCTCCACGAGGCGCCGGCTGGTGATCTGGAAGGAGCGGTTCGAATTCTGGCAGGCCCGCGCTCGAGAAATAAGCAATCCGGCTACCTGGTGACGATCGGAGGCCCCCTCCCTACGCTTCATCCGAACGGAGGATGACTTCTGCGCCTGACAGGACCAAACTGACTGGATGATTACTCGGGACTACCGTGCCCCCGGGGAGAATGTCGATACCGTTTCCTGGCCTGACGCCCAGCATTGGAGCGACTTCTATCGCCAGCGAGCCAGCTTCGACGAGACCCTTCGACTGATGCAAGGCGCCGGCGGACGGTTGTCGGGTGACCCCCGGCGGGAGGCGTGCCGGAAAGCCATGCCCATGCTAATTGCCGACGCGGAGCAATTCCGGGTTCGGTTCGATTTCTGGGAAGCGCGCCTCGCCCAGCTTTCGCTCGGCTGATCGGCTAGCATCGCCTGATCGACGCGAGGCAGCGGCTTCGGCGGCGCTGGCCCGGCATTGCCATCGGGCTCCTGGCCTTTCTCGTCGGCCTCACCTTGATCATTTCCGGTCGTCCGGGCGTGGGCTATGCGGTTGGGCTGGCTCTTCTCGCCATCATCCTCGCGCTGGCCTCGACGGTGCGCGCGCTGCGGTCGGGTAAATAGCGCGGCGTCCGCCTTGCGCTAGGAAATGGTGACCGTGATCGACCCGGACGGCTGACGACAGGCTGCCGGATTCATGGCCTCGCAGCGAGCGGCGCCGGTCATCCGGACGGTGGCGGTTCCCCGCTTAAGGGCCTTGAAGACGGCCGTGTAGTGCGCCTGGCTGTGGGCGATGCCGGCGGGCGTTTCCCTCGAGCTGCTGAGGCGCGCCAACACCGAGGCATCGGAGGTGTCCGCGGTCCAGATCACCGATGACCCCGGGACCAAGAAGGTATCCAGCAGATCCAGCTTGACGGTATCGCCAGGATGGACGGCAACGGTGCGGCCAGAGTCCTGACCGTGGAGGGTGAGCTCAGATGGCGGCGCGCCGGCGGAGGCCGCACAGGCACTGAGCGAGAGGACAAGGGGAGCCAGCCAGGCACGTCTGAAGGCGGTGAACATCATGCTCGTTCAGACGGGGCGGGCATCAAAAAGTTCCGTAGCCGGCTGCCCCTCACTGGGTGCGCGCCCGATTTGCTTTCGTGATCGCCTTCCAGCGATTCTTGTCCTCCAGCCGGAGCCGGCGATCTTCCTTTCGTCGCATCGCCTGGATCTCACGCTGGAGCTTCCGGTAGCTGGCAAGTCGTTCTGTCGCAAGCGTGCCGGACAGGATCGCCGCCTGGACGGTGCACCCCGGTTCCTGCTCGTGCCCGCAATCGTTGAAGCGACAACCATTGGCTAGTTGCGCAATGTCGTCGAACGCCTGATCGAGCCCCTCATCACCGTGCCAGACCTGCAGCTCCCGAATCCCGGGTGTGTCGATGATCATCCCGCCCGACTCGATTGGAATCAGCTGCCGGTGGGTCGTGGTATGACGGCCTTTTCCATCCCGGCGAACGGCGGCCGTCGCCAGCGAATCCAGGCCCGTCAGGTGGTTGATCAAGGTCGACTTCCCGACGCCCGACGGCCCGACGAGGACGCCGGTCACGCCATAACCCAGTTCCGCCCGGACCAGGTCGAGCCCAGCCCCGGTCACACTACTGGTCAGCAAGACCGTCGCCCCGGGGGCAATCGCCTCCACCCGTTCGCGCACAGCCCCAAGGTCCAGGTTCAAGTCAGCCTTGGTCAGCAGGACGACCGGGAGCGCGCCGCTTTCCCAGCCGATGGTGAGGTAGCGCTCCAGCCGGGCAACATTCAAGTCGGCGCTGAGCGCGCTGACCACGAAAACACGATCGATGTTGGCGGCCATCACCTGCTGCTCGGTGGCGCCTCCGGCGACCTTTCGCGAGAACGCGCTTTTTCGCTCGAGGACGGCGTGGATCGAGGCGCGATCGTCGGGCTCCCGCCGAAGCGCGACCCAATCCCCGACCACGGGCTTATCCGCCAGGCCGGTGCCCTCGTGCCGCATCTTGCCCGTGACCCGACCCGTCACGTCGCCCGTCGTGGTGCTGACGGCGAGCGCCTCGCCATAGTCCGCGCTCACCCGGCCGGGCTCCAGATCCTGACCTTGATAAGGCGCGAATCGGGCTGCAAACCAGGGCGACCAACCGAGCCGTAACAGAGCGTCTGAATGCATGCGGGACCCTCCAGGGCATATTGTCTGCGGACGCCACGCGGCCTCCAGGGAGGGCTTCGGCTTGGCTAGCGGGCTTCTCCGGGGAGGCGCGACGGTGCGATGCGGGCGAATCTCGTCGCGTGCACAATGACCATCGACCTCACCTCCGAAAGATTTCTTAGATCCAGCTTACGCAGGACTGGTGAAAAGGTCAAACGTCGAAAAAAACGTCGCGTCATGCGACGACCGCTGGTACAATTGCTCTGCACGCTGTCGCTGGCAGCGATCCACGACGGAAGGGCAGGTAAGCATGCAGAGACTTGACGATACCGGCTGCCTTACGCAGCGATCTCAGCTGGAACGGCTCCGTGAGCTGGCCGATTCCGTGGTCCAGGAGCGCGTGAAGGCCCTTACGGCGCCGACGGCGAAGGTCGGAACGGTCCTGCTCGTGCTCGGCGCGGGCGGACAGGAGAGCACCTGGGATGTGGAGACCCTCGCCAGCAGCGGCGCTCGCCCCGGTCGTGGCACTCAGTGGATGGTTGACCCGGACGTCGCGCTCGCCAACTTCGTGCCGACCCAGGCGATCATGCGGATCCTTCGGGAAACCGGGGCCACGGCGGCCGCCCTGGTGGCGCCGGTCGCCACCAGCGCGATTGCGATGCAACTCGCCGACACCGACCACGAGCAGAGTCTGACCACCCGACTCATCCGGCAGCCTGAAGCGAGCCCAACCATTGGCCAATGGGACTTCGGCAGCGTGCTGTGGGCCGTGCGCCTGCGCCATATGCTGCTGGCGAGCCGGCGGGCAACGGCGATTGCGCCCAGCCGGCCGGTGACCCCGGCCGCGCCGGTTCAGCCGCCCGTAACCGGCGGGCGCCGGCGCGGACAGATGCGCGAGATGCGCGAGCAGCTCCATCGGGAGCCCGCCGCCGCTCCCTCCTGGCTGCAGTAGCGTTCGCCTAAACGGCGGCCGGCCGCTTCGCGCCTCCGCGCGGTGGGGCGACGGGCACCCCGGCCTGGCACAGGGGACACGCTTCCGCCCGATAGGACGGAAAATCGACCGTCAGGCAGGCGTAGAAGGGCATCGTGGTGGCCGCCTGGCCCGCGGTGCGATCGGCAAGCACGCCGATGCCGATCACCGATCCACCGGCATCCTCGACACAGGCGACCGTCTCACGCAGCGAGCCGCCGGTGGTGACGACGTCATCCACCACCAGGACGCGCGCCCCCGGCGCCACCTCGAATCCGCGTCGCAGCACGCGACCGCCGGTCTCGCCCCGTTCCGCGAAGACCGCCTTGAGCCCGAGCTGGCGGGCGACCTCGTAGGCGAGGATGACGCCCCCCGTGGTCGGACCCGCGACCAGGTCGGGACGGGCGGCGCGGAAGTGCTCCGCGATCATGGTGCCGAGGGCAACCGTCGCGGCCGGGTCTTCCAGGATTCGGAACTTCTCCAGGTAATCGGCGCCGTGGCGCCCGCTCGTATAGACGAAATGCCCGGAAAGAAAGGCACCGGCGGCCTCGAAGGCGTGCCGGGCGTCAGGCATGACTGGGGACCCTGGCGGGCCGGATCGTCAGCGAACGCCAGTCGTCAACGCCTCGGGCCTCAACGAACGCTGTCAGCCCGTCTAAGATCTCGCGGGCGGCCTGCGGGCGGCTGTAGTTGATGGTCCCCAGCTGGACGGCGGCCGCGCCTGCCATCAGAAACTCGAGCGCATCGGACACGCTGCTGATGCCGCCAACCCCAACCACTGGAATCGGGACAGCGGCGGCGACCTGCCAGACCGCATGCAACGCCAGCGGCTTGATCGCCGGTCCGCTGAGGCCTCCGGCACCGCGTTCCAGCACCGCCTTGCCCCGCGGGACATCGATCGCCATGCCCAGGTAGGTGTTGATCGCCGAGATGCTGTCCGCCCCTGCGTCCGCGACCGCTCGCGCGATCGCAACGATGTCGGTCACGTTGGGCGTCAGCTTGACCATCAATGGGAGCGGCGTGACGGCGCGGACCGCCGCGGTCAGTTCGCCGGCGAGACGCGGATCAACACCGAACTGGAGGCCGCGGGCGACGTTCGGACACGAAATATTGAGCTCGAAACCCGCGATGCCGGCCACCCCGCTCAGCCGGCGAGCGATGGCCCGATACTCGTCAATCGACTCGCCGGCGACGTTGACGATCACCGGAAGCGGCCACGCGGCCCAGGCCGGCGCGAACGCCCGAGCCACATGCTCGACGCCGGGGTTTTGCAACCCGATCGCATTCAGCATCCCCGACGCGGTCTCGGCGATGCGGGTTGGAGGATTTCCCTGTCGCGGTCGCAGGGTGGTGCCCTTGGTGACGATGGCGCCCAGCGCGCGCCGGTCGACGAGGGGGGCATCGAAGCCATAGCCGAAGGTCCCCGACGCAACCAGCAACGGCGAATGCAGGTGCAGGCCGCGACCAAGGTCGACCCGCCGCTCCCGGGAATCAGCCATGGACGGCCTCCACCATCAGCGTCCAGTCGATCCGGTCGGCCGGCAGACAGGGCCCGTCGGTGCAGGTCAGCAGGTAGCCGCCACCCCGGCGCGGCGTGACGCAGCCAAGACAGGTGCCCGTGCCGCAGCCCATCGGGGTCTCCATCGCCACCTGGATGCGGGCCAGCGGTACCTCGAGCCGCCGCGCGGCGTCGATCAGGCCGCAGAGCATCGGGATGGGACCACAGGCGAAGACGTCCGCGTCCACCAGTGGCGCGGCGGCCAGCAGATCGAGGACCGTCCCGCGATGGCCGGCGCTCCCATCATCGGTGGCGAGCCGCAGGTTCGCGCCCTCGAGCCTCGCCGCCGGGAGCAGCTGGCTCGACGTCCTCGCACCCTGCAAGAAGACGACTGGCCGATGCCGCGCGATCAGCGCGCTGACCAGCGCCGGAAACGCGGCAACCCCCAGGCCCCCGGCGACACAGACGGCCGGGCGGCTCCCGGCCTGAATCGCAAAGCCCTGACCCAGAGGACCAAGAAGGTCGATGGCGTCGCCCTCGCGTACCGAGGCCAGCCACGCGCTCCCGATCCCGACCACGTTGAAGATGAAGCCGATCTGCCCCTCGTCCGGATCGATCCAGGCAACGCTGTAGGGCCGTCGAAGGATTGCGCGCGGGGCGTTGACGGCGAGCTGAAAGAACTGGCCCGGCTGAGCAGCCGCGGCGCCGGCGGGATGCTCGAGCACCAGCTCAACCGCCCCCGCCATCGGCACCGAGCGGCGGACAACAATCGCCGCAGCGCAGGTCGCCACGCTCACGCGTGGACCGCCTCGCCCACCGGGGCGCTCACGTACTCGCCGAGCACCGCGACGCGGCCGCGCGGTTCGCGTCGAGCCGCCCGCAGGGCCTGCGCGAGCGCCCTGGCGGTATCGAGCGAGGTGAGGCATGGGATGCGGCGCTCGACCGAGGCGCGACGGATCTCATACCCGTCACGTAAGGGGGCACCACCGGCGGGCGGGGTGACCCGGCTTGGACCGGACACGGTATTGAGGACCAGATGGACCTGGCCGGAGCCGATCACGTCGACGACGTTGGGGTGCCCGCCGCGCAGTTTGTAGACCGAGATCGCCTCGAGCCCAGCCCCATGCAGCAGGCGCGCGGTGCCCTCCGTCGCGTACAGGGTCAGGCCCAGGGCGTGCAAGTCGCGCATGATCGGCAGCGCCTCGTCCTTGTCGGGGTCGGCGATGGAGCAAAGGGCCGCCCCATCGGGCGGCAGCGCCGGCATGGTCGACTGGAACGCTTTGAAAAGCGCCGACGGAAGGTCTTCCGCGATTCCCATCGCTTCGCCGGTCGACTTCATCTCAGGACCGAGGACGGCGTCGACCGCTGGAAGCTTGGCCATCGAGAACACCGGCGCCTTGACTGCGTAGACGGCCCCATGCGGCAGCAGGCCGCCATGGAGTCCCTGCGCCGGGAGCGACTGGCCGAGCGAGGCACGGGTCGCGATCTTCACCATCGGCACCCCGGTCACCTTGCTGAGGAAGGGCACGGTGCGACTGGCGCGCGGGTTCACCTCGAGCACGTAGGGGACGCCGTCCTGAATGACAAACTGGATATTGACCAGGCCGACGACCTTCAACAGGCGCGCAATCACGGTCGTCGCCTCGACGACGCGGTCGCGCTCCTGCTCCGTCAGCGTGATCGGCGGGTAGACGGCGAAGGAATCGCCGGAATGGATGCCGGCCCGTTCGATGTGCTCGAGGATTCCGGGGATCAGCACCTCGCTCCCATCACAGATGGCATCCACGTCGAGCTCGCGGCCGAGGAGGTACTTGTCGACCAGGATGGGGCCGCGGATGCCCAGCGCGGGTGCCGCCTCGAGGTAGCGACGCAGGTCCGCCGGCGTGTGCACGATCTCCATCGCCCGGCCGCCGAGCACGTAGGAAGGCCTGACCAGCACCGGGTAGCCGACCCGGTCCGCCACCGCCAGCGCCGATGCGGCGTCGCTGGCCGACCCACCCGGGGATTGGGGAATGCCGCGTTCGCGCAGGAGCGCCTCACACCGACGCCGGTCCTCGGCGAGGTCGATCGTCTCGACCGAGGAGCCGATGATGCGGACCCCGGAAGCGGCAAGGTCGTCCGCCAGGTTAAGACCGGTTTGCCCACCGAACTGCACGACGACGCCGCGAACCGCTTCGCGACGGAGCACGTTGCGGACCCCTTCCAGGTCGAGGGGCTCGAAGTAGAGGCGGGTCGAGGCGTCGAAGTCCGTACTCACCGTCTCCGGATTGCTGTTGACGAGCACGCTGTCGTAGCCCGCGTCACGTAACGCATTCGAGGCGTGGACGCTGCAGTAGTCGAACTCGATCCCCTGGCCGATCCGGATCGGGCCCGAACCGATCACGGCGATTGCGGCCGCGTCGGTCTTCTCCACCTCGTCCTCGTCTTCGTAGGTCGAATAGAAGTAGGGCGTGACCGCCTCGAACTCGGCGGCACAGGTGTCGACCTGGCGGTAGACCGGGTTGCGCGGCCGTTGCGGCAGCGGACCCTCGGTCAGCTCGCCGATGCGCGCATCGGAGAAGCCGGCCCGCTTCGCCTGGAGCATGAGGTCGTCGCCGACGGGGCCTACAGCCAGGGCCTGCTCCATCCGGATGAGGCCGTCCAGCCGCTGGACGAACCAGGGCGCGTAACCCGTGGCCCGGCCGATCTCCGTCGCGGTCGCCCCGTCGCGCAGCGCCTGGAGCGCGGCAAAGAGGCGCCGGTCGTTCGGCTGATGCAGGAGGTCGGGCCGCCCGCGCAACTGGCCCGCTGTCGGCAGCCGCTGCTCCAGGGCGCGGATCGCTTTGCTGAGGGCGGCCTCAAAGGTCCGCTCGATCGCCATCACTTCGCCGGTCGATTTCATCTGGGTCCCCAGGGTGCGATCCGCGGCCGGGAACTTGTCGAAGGGCCAGCGGGGAATCTTGACCACACAATAATCGAGGGCTGGCTCGAAGGCCGCCGTCGTCTTGCCGGTGACGGCGTTCGGGATCTCGTGCAGGTGCAGGCCGACCGCGATCTTGGCCGCGACGCGGGCAATCGGATAGCCGGTCGCCTTCGAGGCCAGCGCCGAGGACCGACTGACCCGGGGATTGACCTCGATCACGAAGTACTGATCGGAGGATGGGTCGAGCGCGAACTGGACATTGCAGCCACCCTCGATCCCCAGCGCGCGGATGATGCGCAACGACGCCGAGCGCAGCATCTGGTACTGGCGGTCGGAGAGGGTCTGGCTCGGAGCCACCACGATGCTGTCACCGGTGTGGACACCCATCGGATCGAGGTTCTCCATGTTGCAGATCGTGATGCAGGTGTCGTTGGCATCGCGCATCACCTCGTACTCGATCTCCTTCCAGCCGGTGAGCGCGTGTTCGACCAGGACCTGGCGAATTGGACTGGCGTCGAGGCCGTCACGGACGATGGCTTCGAGCTCCAGCGGGCTTCCGGCCATCCCGCCACCGGTGCCGCCCAGCGTGAACGCGGGGCGCACGACCAGGGGAAAGCCGATCTCCTCCGCCAGGAGTTGCGCCGCCTCCACCGTCGTCACGGTGCGGCTGTCCGGCACCGGCTCCCCAATCCGCAGCAGCACATGCTTGAAGGCCTCGCGGTCCTCCGCGTCCTTGATCGAGGCCAGCGGCGTGCCGAGCAAGCGGACGCCATAACGGTCGAGCACGCCGGCGTCAGCCAGGGCGACGGCCAGGTTCAGTCCCGTCTGGCCGCCCAGCGTCGCGAGCAGACCATCGGGCCGCTCCCGCTCGATCACCGCCGTCACCGCGTCGACCGTGAGGGGCTCGATGTAGACGCGGTCCGCGACGCCCTCGTCGGTCATGATGGTCGCCGGGTTGGAGTTGACCAGGACGGTCCGGACACCTTCTTCGCGCAGCGCTCGGCAGGCCTGCGTGCCGGCGTAATCGAACTCGGCGGCCTGCCCGATGACGATCGGTCCCGAGCCGATCACGAGCACCACGGACGGCCGCGCGCGACGTGACGTCGAGACCGGGATGGGCCGCTGGCGGCCCCGGACCAGGTCGAAGAAGTCATCGAACACCGCCTGGTTGTCCTGCGGTCCAGGGCCACCCTCCGGGTGGAACTGCACCGAGCGGACCGGGCGGTCCGCGTGCGTGAGGCCTTCGACGGACCCGTCGTGCAGGTTCCGGTGGCTGATCGAGAAACCGCTTTCGAGCGGAATGGTCGCCGCGTCGACCTGGAACTCATGGTTCTGGGCGGTCATCGAGACCCGGCCGGTGTCGAGGTCGAGGACGGGATGATTCCCACCATGATGGCCGAAGGGCAGCCGTGAGGTCCGTGCGCCGACCGCCTGGCCAATCAGCTGATGCCCCAGGCAGATACCGAGCAGCGGGACCGCGGTGAGCAGCGTCGCTACCATGGCAACCGGGCGCGGGAGCGTGGCTGGATCGCCAGGGCCGTTCGAGAGGACGACGGCGTCAGGGCGACGCTCGAGGATCGTCCGAGCATCCGTGTTGTGCGGTAGGACCTCGACCTGGATCCCGCGCGAGCGCAGCGAGCGAAGGATGTTGCGCTTGACACCAAAGTCCACCACGACCACCCGCATGCCTGGCCACTGCCGAAGGCCGCGACCGAGAAGCGCCGCGTCCAGGACGTCATCGTTGTCGTGAAAGGCATCGGAGACCTCGCGAACCAGGTCCTGGTCCTGGAGCCGCATGACCTCATGGACGCGCCGGCGCAGCGCGGCCAGTTGAGAGGGCGGCCCGATAATGGCCCGCTGGGCGCCGGTGCCGCGGAGGTGCCGGGCCAGACGGCGGGTATCGCAGCCGGTCAGCACCGGGATCTCGAAAGCGTCCAGCCAATCCGTCAACGACTGCTGCGCGCGCCAGTGCTGGTAGTCGGCACTCACCTGGCGTGTGATCAGGGCGCGTGCCCAGGGGCGTCCCGATTCCTGGAGCTCAGCCGCCGTCCCATAGTTGCCAATCAGCGGATACGTCATCACCACCATCTGTCCGGCATACGAGGGGTCGGACAGCACCTCCTGGTAGCCGGTCATGGAGGTATTGATCACGACCTCTCCGGCGCTATCGCCGGCGCGCCCGGCGCGTTCGCCGAGCAGGGTGAACCCGTCTTCCAGGACGAGGACCATCGGCTCAGCCAACCGGGACGGCCCCCTGATGGACGACACGACCTCGACAGACGGTGAGGCTGACCCGACCGCGCAGGCGGCGACCCGCAAACGGGGTGTTCCGGCCGCGGCTGACAAACAGCTCCGGCTGCACCGTCCAGGGCTCGTCCGGATCGATGAGGATCCAATCGGCCGCGGCAGGAAGATTGAGGATTTCACGCGGCCGCGCGACCAGGGCCCGATACAGCACGGCCCAGGGCAGGCGCAGCCCGAGGATGACGCCCGCCGCCGTCTCGAATCCGTGAAAACCGTTCGCCCCCGCGGCCTTCGCCGCGGGCGTGTGCGGCGCATGGTCGGTGGCGACGACGTCGATCACCCCATCGATCAGTGCCTCGACGATTGCATCGCGATCATCGGCGGACCGTAAGGGTGGGCTCACCTTCGCGTCACCGGCGGTAAGGTCGGCGGCGGTCATCGCCAGGTGATGCGGCGTCGCTTCGGCAGTCACCGCAAGCCCCGCGGCCTTCGCCTCGCGAAGCAGCTGAACCGCCTTCCGCGTGCTGATGTGCTGGAGATGCAGGCGCGCACCCGGCGCGTCGGCGAGGGCGGCGAGCGCGCCCTCCACCCCCGCTACCTCGGCCGACGGGTCCTTGCCACGCGACTCCAGTTGCCCATGCACCAGGACAGGGATTCCTGCCTGCGCCGCGGCCTGCAAGCCGCGTGTGAGCGTGGATCGATCCATGGCATGGCGACCGTCATCGGATAGCGCCACGGCGCCGGCCCGCGCCATCGCCGCCGCGTCGGTCAGCGTCGTCCCTTCCAAGCGCTCCGTGAGCGCGCCGACCACACTGACCTGGATCGGCAGGGTCGCGGCCCGCTCGAGGACGCTCCCGACGCGTGCCGCATGGTCCAACACCGGGTTGGTGTTGGCCATCGCGACGACATGGGTAAATCCCCCTACCGCCGCGCTCGCCGCGCCGGAGGCGAGCGTCTCACTCGCGAGGAATCCCGGATCGCGGAGGTGGGCATGAAGGTCGGTCCACCCGTTGGACAGAATCAATCCGGTTCCATCACGCTCCTGCGGATCGCCATCCGTCGCGACCTCGACCGTCCGCGGCGCCGACAGGCCGGCAGGCTCGAGCACGCGCACGCCGTGGAAGCGGATCACGGGTCAGCCCGCTCGACGATGCGCACCGCGTCTTCGCCATCGACTTCGCGGAGGTGCACGTCGACCCACTCCTGGCGGGACGTCGGAACGTTCTTGCCGACGTAGTCAGGCCGGATCGGAAGCTCCCGGTGGCCGCGATCGACGAGCACCGCCAGCTGGACCGTGGTCGGCCGCCCGGCTCCGATGACGGCATCGATGGCGGCCCGTACGGTTCGGCCGTTGAAGAGAACATCGTCAACCAGGAGCACCGGTCGGTCTTGTACCGCCGACGGTGGCAGCGTCGGCAGCGGGCTCCCCCCGCGGGGCAGATCGTCACGGTAACTACGAACGTCGAGCGCGATCACCGGTGGCCGGACGCCTTCGAGTTCCTCCAGGGTGGCGGCCAGGCGCTGGGCGAGCGGTACGCCACGGGTCACGATCCCGACCAGCGCGAGACGGTCGAGCCCCGGTTGCCGTTCGATGACCTCGTGGGCGATGCGCCGCCAGGCGCGCCGGACCCCGTCGGCGTCGAGGATGATCGCCTTGGCGCGCGGCGTTTGCAACATCAGCCGGCCATCGCCCAGTGCAGCGCCGCCATGCGCACCACGAGCCCGTTGCGCGCCTGGCGGAAATAGGCGGCTCGCGGGTCGGCATCCACCGCCGGGTCGATCTCGCCAACCCGCGGGAGCGGGTGCATGACAATGGCATGGTCGGGCAGGCGGCGCATCAACGCCGGATCGACGACGTAGACGCCGCGGTGCCGGTTGTATTCGTCCGCAGATTCGAAGCGCTCGGCCTGGATTCGGGTCTGGTACAGCACGTCGAGCGTGCCGACCACCTCGAGAAGCTGGCTGACCTGGGTGTATCGCATGCCACGGGCGGCGAGCGCCGTCAGGACGTCATCGTCCATGGCCAGCGAGGCGGGCGACACGAGCGTCAGCTCCGTGCCGGGATACATCGCGAGCAGGAGCGCCAGCGAGCGCGCCGTCCGTCCGTGGCGGAGATCGCCGACCAATCCAACCCGCAGGTGATCCAACCGTCCCAGCTCCTTGCGGATGGTATAGAGGTCGAGGAGCGCCTGGGTGGGATGGTGCCCGGCACCGTCGCCGGCGTTGATCACCGGCACGTCGGCGACGCTCGCCGCCCGGTCCGCAGCCCCGGCCTCGGGATGGCGCAGGACGATGGCGTCCGCGTAACCGCTAAGGATTCGGATCGAGTCCTCGAGCGACTCGCCCTTGGAGACCGAGGAGGCGTTGCGAGCGTTTTCGGCCGTGAGGACCTGCCCGCCGAGGCGGAGCATGGCGGCCTCGAATGAAAAGCGGGTGCGGGTGCTCGGCTCAAAGAAGATGGTGGCCAGTAGGCGCCCGTCCAGCCGGCCCGGGCCGTGGCCGGCCTCGAACGCGGTGGCCTGCCGCAGCAGGCGCTCCGTCAGGGAACGATCGAGGTCGGCGGGCCCGCGCAGGTGGCGCAGCGGGATCGGCGTCCGCGGAGCGCGGACAGTGGTCAAGGTGTCGCTCACGGTCACTCCTTCCAGCCTCACCGGGCTGCTTAAAGGACGACGGGTCCCCGAAAGTGTAGGCGGTCCCGGGCGAGCCTGTCAACGCGGAATTTCCCGGCGGTAGGTATCGGGGATTTCGATCGAAAGCATCAGGAAATTGGATTGGACAAATACCAGCGTCGCTGGTAGGCTGAATTCAGTCAATTGATAGGCTGACTATCAACACATGTGGAAGCGGGCGAGCGGCCCACATGAAAGGGAGGCCAATCGGTGGAAGTCATCGTCTATACGAAGCCCGGCTGCGAGAGCAGTCGCCGGATCAAGGAGATCCTCGACGATCGCGGTGTCGAATTCCAGGAGCACGTCTGTGCGGACGGCAAGCTCGAGAGTGAAGATCTTCGCTCTCTCGACCTTGAGGCGGGGAGTGTGCCGCTCACCGTCATCGACGGGATCCCGATTGCCGGGATGAACCGCGCCGAGATCGAGCAAGCGATCGGCTGGGTCGGCTTCTAGCCCTGCCCGACATCGGCAGGCTCCTGGTCGTCGTTGGCGGGCTAATCGTGGTGCTGGGCGTCATCATCATGGTCGGCGGCCGGGTGCCGTTCCTGGGCCGCTTACCCGGCGACTTTTCCTTCAGCCGCGGCAACACCCATATCTACTTTCCGCTCGCGAGCGGAATCGTGATCAGCCTGATCCTGACCGTCGTGCTGAATCTCTTTTTTCGCGGTCGCTAGCCCGACGTTCGGGCCCGCCGCACCTGCTCGTACAACTCCCGCATGGGCGGCGTGATCGGCTCGGGGATGCGAATTTCGAGCGTCGCGTAGAGATCCCCGGCAACCCCGTCCTTGAGCCCTGGTAGGCCTTTCCCCTTCAGCCGGAAGACCTTGCCGGCCTGACTGCCGGGGGGCACCCGGAGCTGCAGCTGACCCCCAGAGAGCGTCGGCAGCGTGACCTCGGCGCCCAGCACCGCCTCGTCGTCCAGCACGGGCAGCGAGGTGTGGAGATCCCGCCCCTTGGCGGCAAAGCGCGGATGCGGGAGCAGGCGCACCCGGAGATAGAGGTCTCCGTGCTCGGCGCCTCGCTGGCCCTCGCCCTTGATCCGGATCCGCGACCCGTCGCTGACGCCGGCCGGAATTGTCACCTGGATCTGCCGGCGGGTTGCCCGGACGCCGGTTCCGCCGCAGGTTGGACAGGCGACCGTTTCCATCACCAGGCGCTTGCCAACCTGGCGCCGCTCGCTCGTATACCCGGAGCCGCCGCAGGTGGGACATGGCTCCGGGACCTCGGTCTGGATGGTTCGCTGACCGCCGCGTGCCGCTTCCTCGAGGCTGACCTCGATCGGATGCTCGATGTCCTCGCCGCGCTGGCGGGTGGCCGTGCGCTGCCGGCTCGTGCCCGTGTCGAAGCCCGCAAAGCGGCCGCCTTCACCGGAAAAGTAGGTGTTGAAGAAATCGCTGAACTCCCCAAACCCACCCGACTGCGCGCCCGGCTGCGATTGATACTGACGGGCAAATTCCTGCTCTCGCTCGATGCGCTCCCAGTCGGCGCCCAACTGGTCGTACTTGCTCCGCTTTTTCGGGTCGCTGAGGACCTCGTAAGCCTCATTGATGAGCTTGAAGCGATCGGTGGCCTTCGGGTCCTTGTTGATGTCCGGGTGGTACTGGCGCGCGAGGCGACGGTAGGCGGACTTGATCTCCTTCTCGCTGGCGCTCCGAGCCAGGCCAAGCGTCTGGTAGTAATCCTTATAGTCCACGGAGCGCTTATACCCGGTGCCGGTGCGGCCTGAAACGAAACCGCGCTACGCCGGGCTGCGGACGCCGCTGTACTCGCGACAATGGGTCACGAGCTTTTCCACCAGCAGCGGGTTCTGGCCGAAATGCAGATGGACATAGCTGGCCAGCAGGTTTGGCGTCTGGACCCCTTCGTATCCGATCAGGTCTCCCTCGGCATTGGTCATCTGGTAGGCGGGGGTGACGCTTCGGTCCTGGTTGCGGATCCGGCTCCAGTGGAATTCGTGGCCGCGGAAGAACTGCCCTTTCGGCGAGAGCAGGCTGTCCTGGAGGGTGAGGATCTGCCGGTAGCCAAAGCGATGGACCTGGCCGTCCATCTCGACATCGATGGGCACCAGGCCGACCATCCGGTGGCGCACCCCGCCTTCGGTCTGCAGCGACCGTGCGAGAAACATCAATCCGCCGCATTCGGCGTAGATCGGCATCCCGCTGCGGTTTGCCCGCTGCAACGACTCGGCCATGCTGTGGTTGCGCGCGAGTGGCTCGGCGAAGACCTCCGGGAACCCGCCACCCAGGTACACGCCGCCGAGGTCGCCCGGGATGGCGGCATCCTCCAGCGGACTGAAGGGAACGATCTCGGCGCCTTGCTCTTCGAGCAATTCGAGGTTCTCCGGGTAATAAAAGTTGAAGGCCTCGTCGTAGGCCACGCCGATCCGCACCGGCCGGTGGCTGGACGGCTTGCCCAAAAAGACCTTCTTGTCCACCAGCGGGACCAGTTCGGCTTTGCGCGCGATCCGCAACAAGAGATCGAGGTCGACCTGCCGCTCGATCGCCTCGGCCAGCGCCGTGATCATCCGGTCCCAGGCCTTGTTTTCGCTGACCGGCAGCAGGCCAAGCTGGCGCTCAGGAATCCCGACTTGGGGCATCGCCGAAAGGGCCCCGAGCACGGGCAACTTGGCGCCATTCCAGATGGCTTCCTCTACGCTGCGACGGTGCCCGTCGGAGCCCACGTTGTTCAGCAACACGCCCGCAATCTTCAGCGGTGCCGCGAAGGCCTTGAAGCCCAGCACGACAGCCGCCGCGGTCTCCGCCATCTGGCCGACGTCGATGATCAGCACGATGGGTGCTCGGATTGCCGCGGCCACCTCGGCAGTGCTCCCCTCGGTCTGTCCGCCGCGACCATCGAAGAGGCCCATCATCCCCTCGATGATGGCGAGGTCAGCACCGACCGAGCCGTGCGCCAGAACCTGCCGCAACGCGCTTTCGCCCAGCATCCAGGTATCCAGGTTGCGGCAGGGTCGGCCGCTGACGTGGGCGAGATAGGCCGGGTCGATGAAATCGGGGCCGACTTTGAAGGCCTGCACGGCGAGGCCTCGCGCCTTGAAGGCGGCAATCAGGCCAGCGGTGATGGTGGTCTTGCCGACACTGCTCGCGGTGCCGGCGATCATCAGCCTTGGAGTGCGAACCTCGTCCAGCATGCTGCCTCGCTACCGGTTGCTAAACAAGGTGCCCTTCCCCAAAGCACCTGAGAAACCTACCGTAGCACAGGGGCCGGATTTCGTAAAGCCATCCCGCTGTCGATGGTCACCGTGGCCGGTGTCGCGGACGGACGCAGATCTTTGAGATGCAGGCGCACCCGGTCGAGCCCGTCCCATCGCTCGCAATCGAGCCCGTAAAGAACGTCGATCCGGCGGCCGGCGGGCAGGTGGCGGGCTGCGCCACCTTTGTCGAAGGCAAAGGCCTCGGCGGTGGCGGTCCGATCCCGGAGGTGGAGCCGGAGATGGCGCGCACCGGCGCCAAAGGTTTCCGCACGCAGCACCTCGACCTCGCGAGTGATGAGCAGCGGCTCGCGGTTGCCGACCCCGAATGGCGCGAGGAGCTGGATCTCGTGGTGCAGGCTCGGCTTGAGGTCGGCGAGGGCGGCGACCGCCTCGACCTTGATCGGTCGGGAAAAGGCCACCCGTTCGAGCCGCCGCGAGGCAAAATCGTCGAGGCATTGTTTCAATGCGGGAAACTTGTCACGCCCGACCGTCAGGCCGGCCGCCATCGCATGGCCGCCGAACCGCTGCAAAAGCGGCGCGCAATGCCGCAGGCACTCCACGAGGTGAAAGCCCTCGATGCTGCGGGCCGAGCCGCGCCAGTCCTCGCCCTCCATGTTGAAGATGAAGGTCGGCCGGTAGAACTCCTCCACCAGCCGGCTGGCGGCCAGGCCGAGCACGCCCAGCGGCCATTGCGGACCGCCCATGACGATGACGGCGGTCTCGTCGCCCATCTCGGTCACCTGGGCTCTCGCCTCGCGCACGATCGCGGCGGTCAGCTGCTGGCGCTGGACATTCTGTTCCTGCAGTCGAGCGGCGAGCGGCTCCGCCTGTCCCGCGTCATCCGCCAGCAACAGCTCCAGCGCCAGGACGGCATCTTCGAGACGGCCGGCGGCGTTGATCCGCGGGCCGAGCTGAAAGGCGAGATGGTCGGCCGTGACCGGCCGCCTGATGCCGGCCACGCTCAGGAGGGCCGCACAGCCAGGACCAGGGGCGTCGTTGAGACGCTGCAAGCCGGCGCGGACGATAGCCCGATTCTCGGCGCGAAGCGGAACGACGTCGGCGACGGTCCCCAGCGCGACCGCGTCCAGCGACGCCGCCGGGTCCAGCCTGCCCGGGAAGATCCGTTGCTCCAGCGCGACCAGCATCTTGTAGGCGACCCCGCAGGCGGCCAGTCCATCAAACGGGTAGGCACAATCGGGTTGCTTGGGATTGATCAACGCGTCGACCGGGGGCCGCTCGGCGCCAATTTCATGATGATCGGTAACGATCATCTGCATCCCGGCCGGCCGCTCGCGCGCGACCTCCACCGAATTGGTGCCGCAGTCGCAGGTGATCACGAGCGTGACCCCACGACCGGCCAGATCGCGGAGGGCCTCACCGTTGAGGCCATAGCCCTCGGTGAACCGGTTGGGAATGTAGGTGACCACGTCGGCGCCGACCGAGCGAAGGCCGCGGGCGAGGGTGACGCAGGCCGTGACACCATCGGCGTCATAGTCGCCATAGACGGCGATCCGCCGCCCGCTCGCGACCGCGTCGCCGATCAGGTCACAGGCGATCGCCATGTCCTTGAGGAGAAAGGGATCGGGCGCCTGGCTCAGATCGCTCTGGGTCCAGGGGTCGAGATGACGGGGCTGGGTGACGCTGCGCCCATGCAGGATCTGGCGAAAGACCGGCGAATAGGCCTCCAACCCTGGGAGGGCGCGCAGCGGTTCAGGAAGGATCCACGTCCGGCGTTCTTTCTTCAAAACCGCCCGCAGTATGACAGCGGCTTGTGACAGCTGCGTGTCGGAGTTTTAGGCGGCGACTTCCGTATTCACGACCACCGGTGGCCGGCTCACTTTCGTCCAGTTGAGGAAGACGATCACCGCGATCAGCAAGGCCGTCCCCAAGAACTGCGGAAGGTAGAGGGGCTGGTTGAAGCCATAGGGCGGTGGCGCCGAGGCGATGAAGGTGGCGGCGACCGGAAACGCCATCTCGGCGACCGTGGCCAGGGTCGCCGGCGTGCTGGCCAGGGCCCGATAGTATAGAAGCAGCGCGAAGAGACCGGGGATCAGGGCGATCCCGAGGAACGGCAAGGCGTCGGCGGCGTGGTAATGCGCGAAGCCGGACGGTCCGCTCTGGACCAGGACGACCACGATCAAGACCGGTAGCGCCAGCGTGAAGCGCAGCGCTGTCGTCGTCGGAAAGCTGAGCTGGCCGAGCACGAAGCGACCGAGCACCGTGCCACTCGCCCACAGGGCAGCGGCGCCGAGCGCAAACAGTCCGGCTTCGAAGCGGCCGTGTTGGAGATCGCTGAGGGGCGCGAGCAGGTTCTGCGCGAAGACGACCATGTAGACGCCGACCAGGGCGACCGCCGCGGCCGGCCAGAACCACGGACGCCGGCGCTCACCGAGGATGATCCAGGCAAGGACGATCGCGATGAGCGGCTGGGTTTGCTGCAGGACAAACGTTTCCGCATAGTGCCCATACGAAAAGGATGTCGTAAAAAGGATGGTCGCGATCGCCTGGGGACCGAGCCCGATCAGGCCCATCGCCAGCCATCCCCGCCACGAAAGGCGGCGCATTTCGGGGATGCCCCGGACGAGAAAGACAACAAGGAAGAGGCTGACCAGCGCATCCTCGAGCACCACAATCTGGGTCGGCTTGAGGTGTCCGATCAACTGTGCGCGAAAGTAGGTGTCGGAAGCCCACAGGGTCGCGGCAACCGCGACCAGGACCACCGAAAAACGGTCCAGGAGGCTTCCCGAGGTGGTGGCGGTCTCTGACGGCGTCGTGCGGACGGCCATCGACGTTTCTCCTTTGGTCGTCGGGGCACCGGCTGGATGGCTGCCCGCCATCCGATGGCCTTCTTTCATCCCGACTGTACGGTCGGCCCCGGAGTGGGCTCTCGCCGTCACCGGGTCATGCGTCAGCTGACGCTCGCGGGCTTTACCGCCGATCGGGGAATTTCACCCCTGCCCCGAAGGACCTCGTTCAGCATAGCACCCGGCCGACGCGCGCCTCAGTGCTTGAAATGGCGTTCGCCAGTCAGGACCATCGCGACTCCGCCGCGTTCGGCGGCGGCGATCGCCTCGCTGTCCTTGACTGAGCCGCCGGGCTGCACGATGGCGCGAATGCCGGCCGCGGCCGCCACCTCGACGCCGTCCGAATAGGGGAAAAACCCATCGCTGGCGAGCACCGCCCCCTTCGCGCGAGCGCCGGCCCGATGCACGGCGAGCTCGACCGCCTCGACCCGGTTCATTTGCCCCGCGCCAATCCCGACGGCGGCGCCCTGGTGCACCAGCACGATGGCGTTGGAGCGGACATGCTTGACCACCGTCCAGGCGAACTGCAGGTCTTTCCAGGCCTGCTCATCCGGCTCGGCGGTGGTCACCACCCTGGCTTCGCCCAGGGTCGCGCCGCTGAGGTCGGCGGTCTGCACGAGGAACCCGCCCGTAATGGGACGAGCGTCGATTGGCACGGCCGCGGGCCCACGCCCCGGCTGCAGGACCCGGAGCTTTGGTTTGGCCTGCAACGTCGCCAGCGCATCGTCGGCGAACGACGGCGCGACCACCACCTCCAGGAAATTGCCGGCGAGCGAGCGCGCCGCCGCCAGGTCGACCGGGCGGTTGAAGCCGACGATGCCGCCAAAGGCCGAGCGGCGATCGCAGGCCAGGGCGCGGTCGAAAGCGTCCGCCGGTTCCGCCGCCAGCGCCACCCCGCAGGGGTTGGCATGCTTGATGATCGCGACCGCCGGCTCCGTGACATCGTTGACCAGCGACCAGGCGGCCTGGGCGTCGAGCAGGTTGTTGTAGGACAGCTCCGGCCCCTGCCATTGCTTCGCCCCCGCAACGCCTCCGCCGTCGACCGTTCGGTACAGCGCAGCGGCCTGGTGCGGGTTTTCGCCATAGCGCAGGTCGCGCACCTTGCGCCCGCCAATCGTGAAGTCCTGCGGCAGGACCGCCGCACCGTGCGATCCACGCAGGTGGTCACCAATCGCCGCGTCATAGGCGGCCGTGTGCCCAAAGGCGACCGCGGCGAGGTGGCGCCGCTGGGCGGGGGTGACGCCGTCGGGACCCCGTAACGCCTCGAGGACGACCGGGTAGTCACTCCGGCGGACCACCGGGATCACGTGTTCGTGGTTTTTCGCCGCCGATCGAAGCAGCGTGACCCCACCGATGTCGATCGATTCGATCACGTCCAATCCGGTCGCGCCCGAGGCGACGGTTTCCACAAATGGATAGAGGTTGACGACCACCAGGTCGATCAGTTGGAGGCCGCGCTCGGCGAGCTGCTCGAGATGCCTCGGCTCTTCGCGACGAGCCAGGATTCCGGCGTGGACATGGGGATGGAGCGTCTTGACCCGGCCGTCGAGCAACTCGGGGAAGCCGGTCAGCTCCTGCAGACTCCTGACCGGGACTCCGGCTTCGAACAGCGCCCGTTCGGTTCCGCCGGTGGCGTACAGACGGATGTTGAGGCGGATCAGGCCTCGGGCGAAATCGACCAGCCCGGCTTTATCAGCGACGCTGAGCAGGGCGTTCATACAGGAAGCGGCAAGACCTGACCGGCGAGGCGCCGCACCACGACCGGCAGCAGCGTATGCTCCTCCTCCTGGATGCGGGCGCGCAGGCTCTCGACCGTGTCGTCAGGGAGGATCGCCACCCGGCGCTGGGCGAGAATGGGACCAGCGTCGACCTCGTCCGTCACCACGTGCACGGTGCAACCCGTGTCGCTGACGCCGCTTTGCAGCGCCTGGGCCACGGCATCCATGGTGCCGCCGAAGGCCGGCAGGAGCGACGGATGGATATTGATGACGCGTCCGGCAAACTGGCGCGTGAATGAGCGCTCGAGGATCGCGTCATAGCCGGCGCAGATCACCAATTCGACCCCATGAAACTGCAGCTTCTTCGCCATATCCACGTCACGGGCCTTCCGATCGGGGTAGCTGGCCAATCGGAAGACGGCACGCGTGATGCCGGCTTTGTGGGCGCGCTCCAGGGCACGGCAATCATGATTGGCAAAGACGACAACCACCCGGGCCGGATACATCGGATCACGCGTCGCGGTGATCAGGGCCTGCAGGTTGCTGCCCTCGCCTGAGACCAGGACCCCAACCCGGAGACGACTCACTCGATGATCTGGATCCGTCGCTGCTCGGACGGCACGATATCGCCCACCACGAACACCTCGCCATGCAGCGCTTCCGAAGCGGCCGACGCGTTCGCCTCATCGACAACGATGATCATGCCGAGCCCCATGTTGAAGGTGCGCCACAGCTCATCGTCAGGAGTGAAGGGCGCCAGGTAGGAAAAGATTTCCGGTTCGGGCCAGGTCCCGCGCTGAATTCGAGCCCCAAGGCCCTGGGGAAGGATGCGCGGAAGATTTCCGACCACCCCGCCACCGGTGATATGGGCCAGGCCCTTGACGGTCATCACCTCGCGGAGACGCCGGACCTCGTCCAGGTAGCAGCGATGCGGCGCGAGGAGGGCATCGAGGACGGTCTGGCCGCCGTCCCCGATGGGCTGCGCCAGCGCCTGTTTGGGGATCACCCGCCGCGCCAGGCTGTAGCCGTTGGTATGCAGCCCCGAGGACGGCAGGGCGAGCAACACGTCCCCGTCCTGGATGGCGCGGCCATCGATCAACGCATCCCGTTCACAGACCCCAACCATGAAGCCCGCGATGTCATAGGTCGAGGGCTGGTAGACACCGGGCATCTCGGCGGTCTCGCCGCCCAGCAGGGCACAGTTCACCCGCCGGCAGGCGTTCGCCATCCCGGCCACGAGCGCCGCGACGACAGCCGGCTCCAGCCGGCCGGTGGCCACGTAGTCCAGGAAGAAGAGCGGCTCCGCGCCCGCCGTCAGGATATCGTTGACGCAGTGGTTGACGAGATCCTCGCCAATCGTGTCATGACGCCCGGCCTCGCTCGAAAGCAGCACCTTGGTGCCGACCCCGTCCGTGCTGGCGACCAGGATGGGGGCCTTGTAGCGGGACGTGTCGAGGGCGAAGAGTCCACTGAAGGCGCCGATCCCGGCGAGGACCTCGGGGCCCTGGGTGGCCGCCGCCAGCGGCCGGATCATCTCGACCGTGCGGTTGCCGGCCTCGATGTCGACCCCCGCGTCGCGGTAGCTGGTCATCCGATGGGGACCTCCTCGAGCGCGAGTTTGTCCATCTCGAGCTGCACCGGCACGGGGACCGGATAGTCGCCGTCGAAGCAGGCCATGCAGAAGCCGTTGACGTTGGGGACGGCCCGAAACAGGCCGGCCTTGCTCAGGTACCGAAGCGAGTCGGCGCCGATCACCCGCTCGACCTCGGCGACGCTGCGCCCCGAGGCGATCAACTCGGACCGGCTGGCGATATCGATCCCCATAAAACACGGCCACTGGATCGGCGGGCTGCTGACCCGAAAATGGACCTCCGCCGTGCCGGCGCGACGGAGCTCCTCGACGATCTTCTTGCTCGTCGTGCCGCGGACGATCGAGTCGTCGACCAGGACCACACGCTTGCCGGCGAGGATCTCGCGCAGGGGGTTGAACTTCAGCTTGATCCCGACATTGCGCAGGCGCTGGTTGGGTTGGATAAAGGTCCGGGTGATGTAGCGGCTCTTGATCAATCCCTCGCTGTACGGAATCCCGCTCTGCTCGGCATACCCGACCGCGGCCGGCGTGCCGGAATCGGGCAGCGAGATGACGATGTCGGCGTCGGCCGGCGCCTCGAGGGCGAGCTGGCGGCCCATGTTGCGGCGGGCCTCGTAGAGCGATTGGCCCTGCAGCCGAGAATCGGGCCGGGCGAAATAGATGAACTCGAACATGCAGGTTGCCTTCCGGACCGATGGCAGCAGCTGCTCGGCCCGGGGGGCCCCGTGACCCAATACCACGGCCTCACCGGGCTCGACTTCGCGCACGAACTCCGCGCCCACCGTGTCGAGGGCGCAGGTCTCGGAGGCGATGATGGCCCCGCCCTCGGGAAGTCGCCCCAGGCAGAGGGGGCGGATGCCGAGGGGATCACGGACGCCGACCAGCGTATCGGCGGTAAGGATGAGGAGACAGTAGGCCCCCTGGAGCCGTGGCAGCGCCCGCCGCAAAACAGAAACGAGGTCGAGGCCGGGCGTCCGCGCCAGCAGCTCGCCGATGACCTCGGTGTCGCTGGAGCTCTTGAACCGGACGCCCTCGGCTTCCAGGCCGGTACGGAGTGCCGCGGCGTTGGTCAGGTTACCGTTGTGGCCGATGGCCACCGTTCCGATTTGGGGATGCGTGACCACGATCGGCTGCACGTTCTCCAGCCGGTTGGAGCCGGTCGTGGAATAGCGCGTGTGCCCGAGGGCAAGGTGCCCGGTGAGCCGCTCCAGCGAGGCCTCGTCAAAGGCCTGGGCGACCAACCCAACATCTTTATGGACCCGGATGGCAGCGCCATCGCTGACGGCGATCCCGGCACTTTCCTGGCCCCGGTGCTGCAAGGCGTACAGCCCGAAGTAGGTCAGGTTCGCGACCTCCTCGCCGGGCGCATCGATGCCGAACAGCCCGCACTCCTCGTGCCACCGCTCGGCCGCCATCAACTCGTGTGGTCTCAAAAGGGCGTCTCCCACGCCTGGCGCAGGACCTCGAGCGGGACGCGGATGTCGGGACCGACCTGGAACAATTCACCCCCGATCACCCCGAGCGCCTGCAGAGGAATCCGATGATGCGCCATCAACTGTTGCAGCTCGGGGACACGGCGCGGCGTGACGCTCACGACGACGCGGGCCTGCGACTCGCCGAAATAAAGGGCGGCCCGGCTGACCGAGCCGACGATCGACGGGCATCGAACACCGCGTGATCCGAAGAGCGCGCTTTCCGCCAGGGCGATCACCAATCCACCGTCGGCGACATCGTGCGCGCTGCGCAAGGCGCCCTGCTGCACGCATTCGAGGATGGCCTCACGGAGCCGGGACTCTAGCTCGAGGTCGACCCGCGGCGGCGGTCCAGCCAGTTCCGCCCCCATGGCGCGCAGGTACTCACTGCCCCCTAACTCCTCCTGCGTGTCGCCCAGGAGGAAGACCAGGTCGCCGTCCTCCTGAAAGGCCGCCTGGCAACGGCGATCGAGGTCGTCGATCACCCCCACCATGCCGACCACCGGCGTCGGTGGGATGCTGTGCCCGCTCGTCTCGTTGTAGAGGGACACGTTGCCGCTGACCACCGGCAGACTGAAGGCCCGACAGGCATCGGCGAGCCCGCGCACGCTTTCCTGCAGCTGCCAGAAGACCGCGGGCCGCTGCGGGTTCCCAAAGTTCAGGCAGTTGGTTACCGCCAGCGGGCGGGCCCCGGTGCACACGAGGTTGCGAGCCGCTTCCGCGACAGCCGCCTGCGTCCCGATGTATGGATCCAGCGCGACATACCGGTGGTTGCCGTCCGCGGTTACGGCGAGGCCACGGTGGGTACCCGGAATTCGGAGCAGGGCGGCATCGGCGCCGGGGCCGATGACGGTGTTATCGAGCACCTGGTGATCGTACGTGCGGTACACCGGGCGCCGGCTGCGCAGGTTCGGGCTCGAGAGGAGGTCGAGGAGGACCGTTTCCGGCTGCTCCAGGGGCGGGGAATCCGCACCGGGTCGGATCGCCGCTGGCCGCGCGACGGGGGTTCGGAGGGGGACGGCGTCGATCAGGGCCGTCAGCGGCAGGTCCGCGACGGCGCGCCGTCCATCACGCACGACCACACGGTCGCCCTCCGTGATGGTGCCGATCTGGTCGGCGTGCAGCTCGAACCGCTCGAAGATCGCCCTCACCGCGTCCTCACCGCCGGGACGAACCAGCACCAGCATCCGCTCCTGCGATTCCGACAGCATCACCTCATACGGCGTCATGCGACGTTCCCGCCGGCTGACCTTGGCCACGTCGAGCTGGAGGCCGCGCCGCCCGCGATGGGCGAGCTCGCAGGCCGCACTGGTCAGGCCGGCGGCGCCGAGATCCTGGATGGCGCTGACCTCTGGAAGCTCGTTGAGCTGCAGGCAGGCGTCGCACAGCAACTTTTCGAGGAACGGATTCCCCACCTGGACGGCGGGGCGCCGCGACGCCGAGCGATCGTCCATTTCCACCGAGGCGAAGGTGGCCCCGTGGATGCCATCGCGCCCGGTGTCGGCACCGACGAGAAAGAGCAGGTCACCCACGCGGTCGGCACGCGCTCGGCGCAGACGATCGTGGGCGACGAGGCCGACGCACATGGCGTTGACGAGCGGATTATCGGTGTAGCCCTCGTCGAAGGTCAGTCCGCCTCCGACCGTCGGGCAACCAAAACAATTCCCGTAGCCACCGATCCCGGCGACCACGCCATTGAAGAGATGGCGATTGCGCCCACGATCGAGGGGACCGAAATGCAGGACGTCGAGGATCGCGATCGGGCGGGCGCCCATGGCGAAGACATCACGGAGGATCCCGCCGACGCCCGTCGCCGCGCCCTGGTAGGGCTCGATCGCGGACGGATGATTGTGGGACTCGATTTTGAACACGACCGCGAGGCCGTCGCCGATGTCGACCGCACCCGCATTCTCGCCAGGACCCTGCAGCACGTCCGCCCCATCCGTCGGGAGCTGTCGCAACAGTGCGCGCGAGGTTTTGTAGCCGCAGTGCTCGCTCCACAACGCCCCGAACATGCCGAGCTCGACCTCGTTCGGCTCCCGCCCGATCGACTGGACGATGGCACGGTACTCGGCGTCGTCGAGCGCCACGCTGGCCAGCTGTGACCGGCGCAGCGCGACGGCCATCAGGCGGGCACTCCCTGCAGGGCTCGGATGGCGGAGCGGAAGATAGCAAGCCCATCGCTGCTTCCGAGCAGGGCTTCGCAGGCGCGTTCGGGGTGGGGCATCATGCCAAGCACGTTGCCGCGCGCGTTCATGATGCCGGCGATATTGGCCATCGATCCGTTGGGATTCGCCTCGTCGGTCACCCTTCCGTCCGCGGCGCAGTAGCGGAAGACGACCCGGCCGTTCGACTCGAGGCGCTCGAGCGTCACCGGGTCCGCATAGAAATTCCCCTCGCCATGTGAGATCGGGATGCGGAGGACCTGGCCGGGCCGGCACTCGGCGGTGAAGGCGCTCGCGGACTGCTCGACGCGGAGGCTGACCCACTCGCACCGGAACTCGCAGGATACATTCCGCAGCAGGGCGCCGGGCAGCATCCGAGCCTCCTGCAAGACCTGGAAGCCGTTACAGATCCCCAGCACGAGCCCACCCCGGTCCGCAAAGCGGGCCACCGACTCCATCACGGGCGCGAAGCGCGCAATCGCGCCGCACCGCAGGTAGTCCCCGTAGGAGAAGCCTCCAGGAAGGATCACCAGGTCGAGATCATCCAACTGGCGGTCGCGATGGTCGACGAAGCGACATGGCTCCTCGAGCACGTCCCCCAGGGCATGGGCACAATCCCGGTCACTCCAGGTGCCCGGGAAGACGACGATGCCCGTCCTCAAGCGCGGAGTTCTCCGCTGGCGGCGGGCTCCCCGATCGCCTCGACCTCCACCCGGTAGTCTTCGATGACCGCGTTGGCGAGCACCTCGCGGGCCATCTCGTCAACCCGCGCCCGGGCACTGCGGTCGTCCGGCTCCTCGAGGGTCAGCACCAGGTACTTCCCCGAACGGACCTCCTGGACCGAGTCAAATCCGAGCGAGCGGAGGCCGCGGTGGATCGTCAGCCCCTGCGGATCGTTGACGACGGGCTTGAGGGTGACGAAGACCGCGGCGCGATAGATCATGGGCGCGCCGGCGCGGGAGTCGCGACCAGGCGATGCATCGCCTCGAGGTAGCGGGCACTGGTGCCCGCGACGACGTCCTCCGGAAGCGCGGGGGCTGGCGGCTGCTTATTCCACCCGATCCGCTCGAGGTAGTCGCGCACGTATTGCTTGTCAAAGGAGGGCTGCGGTCCGCCCGGCCGGTACTGGTCGAGATCCCAGAAGCGCGAGGAATCCGGCGTGAGCACCTCGTCAATCAGGATCAGCTCGCCATCCAGCTGCCCGAACTCGAACTTGGTGTCGGCGAGGATCAAGCCCCGCTCCTGGGCCCGCCCGGCCCCGAATCGGTAGAGCCGAAGGCTGGCCGTTTCGAGCGCCGTGGCCAGCTCGCGGCCGGTCCGGTTGGCCAGCTCGGCGCGTGAGATGTTCTCGTCGTGCCCGGTGAGCGCCTTGGTGGCGGGCGTGAAGATTGGCTCAGGTAGACGGTCGCTTTCGCGGAGGCCGGCCGGTAAGCGTTCCCCGGCGATCGAGCCAGTTTGCTGGTAATCCTTCCAGCCCGACCCCGAGATGTAGCCGCGCACCACACATTCGAAGAGGATGGGTTCCGCGGCAAGGACCCGCATGCCTCGCAGCGGCAGATCCGGCTGATGGGCGATGAGCTCCGCGGGGATGGACTGGCTCCCGGCTCGGTGATTGCGGATCAGCTCGGCCGTGTCCGTAAACCACGCATGGGAGAGCTGCGTCAGGACGCGCCCCTTCTCCGGGATCGGTGTGGGAAAGACGACGTCGAAGGCGGAGAGGCGGTCGGTCGCCACCATCAGGAGCTCACGGTCGTTGAGGCGATAGGTATCGCGCACCTTGCCCCGCGAGTGGAGTGGAAGCGGGAGGTCGGTTTGGGAAATCGCGGTCATGCCGGCGCGGGCTCCACGCGTGCGGACTCCAGGCCGACCCGCTCGAAGGTGACACCCAGGTAGCGGAGATAGTAGGCGGGGTCGAAGAGCTCCGCCAGTTCCTCCGGGGTCAGCCGCTCGCGCACCTCGGAGGCCTCGCCGACGATGGCGCGGAAGTCGGTCCCGCCGTCGAGGGCGCTCAGGGCGGCTCGCTGGACCACGCGGTAAGCATCCTGGCGCGACATGCCCTTCTGCACCAGCGCCAGCAGCACACGCTGGGAGAAGACGACGCCGCCGCTGCGATACAGGTTTGCCCGCATGCGAGCGCGATCCACGGTCATGCCCTCCACGATGTCGGCCATGGAGCGCAGCATGTAATCGAGCAGGGCACAGGCGTCGGGGATGATGATCCGCTCGGCCGAGGAGTGGCTGATGTCTCGCTCATGCCAGAGCGCCTGGTCTTCGAGGGCGGTGAGCACGTAGCCGCGCACGGTCCGCGCCAGGCCGCAGATGCGCTCACTGAGAATCGGGTTACGCTTGTGCGGCATCGCCGAGGAGCCCTTCTGCTCGCCGCCGAATGGCTCGCGCACCTCCGCCACCTCGCTGCGCTGCAGGTGCCGGATGTCGGTCGCGAATTTTTCCAGGGTCCCGGCCAGGATGCCGAGCGCCGCCATGTAGGCGGCGTGGCGGTCACGGGCGATCACCTGGGTCGTGACCGGCGCCACCCGCAGGCCCAGGCGCTTCAACGAGCGCTCCTCGACGCGCGGATCGATGGTGGCGTGGGTGCCGACCGCGCCCGACAGCTTCCCGACCCGGATCTCCTCACGCGCCGTCACCAGTCGCTGGCGAGCCCGGTCGAGCTCGTCCAGCCAGCCGGCCAGGACGAAGCCGAAACTGATCGGCTCGGCGTGAATACCATGGGTCCGGCCGGCCATCAGGGTGTCCCGTTCCTCGATCGCGCGCCGGCGCACGACGGAGGAGAGCCGGTCGACGTCGTTGAGGAGGAGATCGCTGGCCCTGACCAACTGGAGAGCGAGGGCCGTGTCCAGGATGTCCGACGAGGTCAGGCCCCGGTGCAGGTAGCGGGCATCCTCACCGACCTCTTCGGCAATCGAGTCCAGGAATGCCACCACGTCGTGGCCAACCCGCTCCTCGAGGCGAGCAATCCGATCGAGGTCCACCCGCGCCCTCGCCAGGCTCGCCAGGGCCGACCGGGGGATCTCACCGATGTCCGCCCAGCCGTCGCAAACCTCGAGCTCGACCTTTAGCCAAAGCTCGTACCGCGTCTGGGGAGAGAAGATGTCGCTCATCTCCGGGTGAGCGTATCGAGGGATCAAACGGCGGCAGGTCTCCTTATGGGGGTGGCGGGCCGTCGGTGACGGGCTGATTATACCGTGTGCCTGGCCGTAACTCCGGAGCCATCTCTTACCTTTATTTGGGGGAAGGGCTGATAGATTGGGCGCACACGTAACCATTCGGGGGCGCCTCCCGTTCACTCTGCAACGGGCGCCCATTGGGGTGTCCTGATGCCGGACAGTATTGAAGAGCGGGAACTTGTCGAACGAGCGAAACGGGACCCCGAAGCGTTCGGGGCGCTCTATGACCGCTATTTCCCGCAAATCTATCGGTTTGCGTATTCCCGGGTCCGGGACCAATCACTGGCAGAGGACGTGACGTCAGAGGTGTTTTTCAAGGCGCTCAAGCATATCAATCGATACACCTACAGCGGTCACCCCTTTTCCTCCTGGCTGTATCAGATCACGCTCAACGCCGTCGCCGATCACTACCGAGGGCAGCGCGGCGAGGTTGAACTCGAGGAGGGGAGCGACATGGCCAGCCGTGAGCCAGCCGTCGTTGACGAGGTCGTCCGCCGGGACCGGAGTCGCCGGGTCTGGTCCGCCATCGACCAGCTTCCCAAGCACCAGCGAGCCGCCATGGTCCTCAAGTTCGGCGAAGACCGGAAAATCGAGGAGATCGCCGTGATCCTTGGCAAGAGCTCGGGCGCCGTCAAGCTATTGCTGCACCGCGGCGTGGAACGCCTTCGGCGGCAATTGCCGCAGCTCGAAGCGGAATTGGGGACGCCATGATGGACGATCCGGAGCTCCGGGAACTTTTCGGCGATCCGGCCGACCAGGAGGTCATCGACCTGCTGCGGGCGACGCGACCGGCGGCTCCGCCGCTCGACCCCCACTTCCGGAATTACCTGCGCGCCAAGTTGATGACCGAAGCCCGGGATCGCCTCGGCGAACCGGCCCGTCGGCGTTGGTTCCAGCTCGGCCCGGTCGGCATGGCCCCCGCCATGGCGGCCGTCGCGGCCGGCTTCCTGATCGTGCTCGGCATCGAGATCTATCTCCATCCATCGTCCACCACGGGCCAGGCGGTGGCCGTCAACGTGGTCGGCATCGACAACAAGAAGAATGTGGCGACGGCAGAGCCGATCCAGATTCCGTTCAGCGGCCCGGTCGACAAGACCGCCGTCCAGGAGAGCGTGGTCATTCAGCCGGCGACCGCCTTCACCCAGCACTGGGAAGGCCAGACGCTGGTGATCACGCCGGCACACCCGCTTGCCCCCAACACCAGCTACAAAGTCACTCTGCAACCGAAAGCCTCCGCCCCGGCAAGCCAGCCGTTGGCATCGCCGCAACCGGTACAACGCCCGGTCATCGTGCATTTCCTGACCGCTCCGGCCCCGGTCCCGCCGGTGGTGCCGCCATCGTTCAAGAGCGGATCCGTTCGCTATGCCTACGACAATCGCCTTCCTGAGTCGAGCAAGCTCTCGAGTCCCACATGGACCAACGATGGGCAGCTCCTGGTCACCGGTCCGGCGGACGCCGCCACGCCGTCGACCACCGCGACCACCGCTCCGAGTGTCACAACGACCGCCTCAACCACGAATGTCTGGCTGATGAGTACTCAGGGCACCTTGATCCGCCTCGTCGCCCCGGGTGGCAGCTACCCGTCGACCGCTCCGAGCGGGGGGGTCTTTGCCGATTGGCAGCAGCGTGCCGACCAGGCCGTCCTCGAGGTTCGGGACCTGCAGGGCACCGTCCAGGTCGCCAGCGTCGCCACAGTCAGCGGCCACCCGGACCGCCCGGCGGTCTGGCTGGGATCGGACCGGCTCGCCTACCTCAATGACGGCGCCCTGCGTATCGTCGACCTCCACGGCACGGCCATCGCGAGCCCGGCCCTGAAGGGCGTCGGGGCGATGACGGCCTCGGGCAACGGCCACTTCCTCGCGATCGCCTCCGACAGCGGATCGCTCGTCCTCGACCTGACCTCGATGACCACCACGCCGCTGCCGGCCGGCGCGACCGGGTTCGCCTGGTCGCCGAGTGGCCAGCTCACCTTCGTCATCCCGCACGGCGGCTCAACCGACCTCTATGCGGGCGCCGATGCCAGGACGGCTCGAAAGATCGCGACCAGCGACGCCGGTGAGAGCTGGTCTGACATCAGCTGGGCCCCCGATTCCACCTCGCTACTCGTTGCCAGCCGCTCCGGCTCGGCGAATGCCAGCCACTCGCGACTCATCCTGATCAACGCCGACGGAAGCAGCCCGGTCACCTTCGGCAGCAGCCAGCGCGACTACGCCAGCCCGCAGTGGTCCCCGCGCGGCGACCTCGTCCTCTTCACCCGTCGCGATGAGGCCGGAGGCGTGTCGCTCTGGACGGCCAAAGACACCGTGGGCCAGCCGTCGGCGGTCGACAATGCCGAAAGCCAGGCGCTCGCCGAGGTCGATAAGTTCATGCAGGCCCGGATCAAGGGCGACCTCACCGGCGCCCAGGCCCAGCTCGATGCGTCGGCGCAACAGGCCTATACCAGCGGCGCGTCCGCGCTCTTGAGCCCGGGTGCGCCCTTCGACCGGTACTACCCCGTCAGCGTGCAGCTCGTGGCCCCAAACAAGTTCCTGATCGGCGCCCGGGTGTTCATCACCCGCAACGGCACCGAAACCAGCTTTTTCGAGGAGCAACTCACCGTCATCCTTCAGGATCAGCGGTACTTGATCGATGCCGTCAGCGCCACCCCGACGGTCCAGCTCGGACACGGGCCGACGGTGGTCTCCATGGAAGTCCGGCAGAACGGCCAGAACCAGCAGGTCATGGTCCGGTTCGACTCGGATCTCAAGCCCGAGACCGTGTCTGCCGACACCATCCAGATCAAGGACGGGCAGGGCAACCGGCTCAAGGCTCGCGTGAGTTTTGATCCTGATGCGCACCTCGTCACGCTCGAGACCAAGCTCCCACCAGGGAGGTACGTGCTGGTGGTCACGACCGGCGTCGACGACATCAACGGCTCGCCGGTCGCGCAGGCTTATAGCTCGCCCCTCGTTATCGGCGGCTAATTCCGCCGGGGGCGATTCCTCAGTGAGGAGCGTCCGCGTCCATCACGCCGACCGCGATGGCCACGGCGATCTCGGCGCCGCCGTAGAGAGGTTCCAGGGGCGAGTGCTCCGCGGCCAGCGTCCTCGTGCTGTCGAACAACGCCGGATGATCCGGGATGAATCCCGTGGAAATGCGTCCGGCTCCGAAATCGGGCTCGTCGAGGATCGCGCGATGAAAGGGGATGGTCGTCGAGGGACCGGTCAGCACGAACTCGGCCAGGGCGCGGCGGCCGCGTTCGATCGCCGATTGCCGCGTCTCCGCGTGGACGATCAGCTTGGCGAGGAGCGAGTCGAAGTGTGGGGAAATCTCCTGGTGCGGCCGGATCCCGGAATCGACTCGCACCCCCGGTCCGGCTGGCGGCGCGTAGCGGAGCACGCGGCGCGGCGTGGGCATGAAGTTGCGGAGCGGGTCTTCGGCGTTGATCCGAAACTCGACCGCATGCCCGCGGGGTTGTGGAAACCCCTTCGCAGGCAAAGACTCGCCACGCGCGATCTCGATCTGCCAGCGAACCAGGTCGATGCCAAGCACCGCTTCGGTGACGGGGTGCTCCACCTGTAAGCGGGTGTTCATCTCGAGGAAGAAAAATTCGTCACCGCTGACGATGAACTCGACCGTGCCCGCGTTCTGATACTGGACGACCGAGGCGGCCCGGACCGCGGCCTCCTTCATCGCTTCGCGCCTGGGCTCGGCCAGGCCGACCGCGGGCGTCTCCTCGAGGAGTTTCTGATGGCGCCGCTGGATCGAGCACTCACGCTCCCCCAGCGCGACCGTGTTGCCCTGCGCGTCGGCGAGGACCTGCATCTCGATGTGACGCGGGTGGTCGAGATAGCGCTCCAGATAGACGTCGGGACTATTAAAGGATGTCTGCGCGGCGCGACGGCACGCCTCGAACGCCTCCGGCACATCGTTGCGCCCCTGGGCCACCCGCATCCCGATGCCACCACCACCCGCCGCCGCTTTGACCAGCACCGGGTAGCCGATCCGATCCGCCTCCGCCAGGGCCGCATGCGCGTCGACGAGCGCGGCCGACCCGGGCACCACAGGAACCCCGGCGTCGATCATCCGCCGGCGGGCCTCCACCTTGTCGCCCATGGCGCGCATGCTCGCCCCAACCGGGCCGATGAAGGTCACGCCCGCGGTAGCGCAGGCATCGGCGAAGGCTGGATTCTCCGAGAGGAACCCGTAGCCCGGGTGAATGGCGTCGGCACCGTGTTCGCGCGCCAGCCGCACCAGCTGATCGATGTCGAGGTAAGCCTGCCGCGGGGTCGGGCCGTTCAGGCGAACCCGTTTGTCGGCGAAGTAGACATGCGGGGTGCGCGCGTCCGGCTCAGCGTAGACGGCGACCGTCGGGATGCCCATTTCGCGGCAGGTTCGCATCACCCGGAGCGCGATCTCCCCGCGATTCGCGACCAGGACCCGGGTGACGTTAGCCAATCGTCATCAACACGTCGTTCGGGGAGACGATGGTGCCCTCTTTGGCGAGAACCTCCCGCACGGTGCCGCCCACCGTGGCGACGATATCGTTCTGCATCTTCATCGCCTCGAGGATCACCACGACG
Organism: Candidatus Dormiibacter sp.; assembly: GCA_039922495.1. Taxonomy (GTDB): domain Bacteria; phylum Chloroflexota; class Dormibacteria; order CF-121; family CF-121; genus JALYYC01. The sequence goes on along the minus strand of JBDTEO010000006.1, from coordinate 46,082 downwards.
TCACCGAGTTTGACCCGGTCTCCAACTTTGACCTTGACCTTCACGACCATGCCCTGCATCGGGGCCTGGATGGCGCCGTTGGCCGAGGGGCCGGGCGCGGCCGCGGAGGCCGTCCCGCTCGGCTCGCTCCCGACTGGAGTGCCTCGCCCGATGCTGTCCCCGCGGATTCGCACCTGGTAGGGCTCGCCGTCCACCTCGACGGTGAATTCGCGTACCGGCGCCTCCTTCGGCGCCGCAAGAGCCACGGCGACGGCCACGGGCTTGGGGGCCTCCGGTACCGGCGGTTGGGGCGCCGCAGCGGGCGCCGCCTCGACTCGGGACGGTGGCCGCAGGATCGCGGGTGCTTCGGCGGGAAACAGGATGTACGTGAGGACCTGGTCGGGACCGGTGGGCGTCAAGCCTTGCTTGCGCATCTCCCGATGAGCCCGGTCCATCATCGGCTTCAGTAAATCCGCCGGCCGGATCGTGATCGGCTCTGAGCCGCCAAGCGCGCGCTTCTTGACCTCCGGGTCCACCGGCGCCGGCGTGGCGCCGAACAGTCCCTTGACGTAGTCGCGGAATGGTTGCTCGATGTGCTGGTAGCGCGTCTCGTCCATGGTGTTGGCCAGCGCCTGACGGGCGGCAATCTGGTTGATCGGCGCGGCCATCGGCGGGTAGCCCATCTCCTCCCGGACGAGCACGAGCTCGTGCAGCAGGCGCTCGTACCGGTCAATCGCCTTGCGCTCGCGCAGGGTCCGGATGAGGACGGCGAGCACGGGTGCCGGCAGCTGGTGGTCGAGCACGTGAATGTCGTTTCGAAAGGCGATGGGATCCTGAAACTCAAGGTAATCGTCGTGCAACTCGTCGAAGTAGCGGTTCGCCTGTCCGATCAGCTGCAGATCGAGGCCGGTGTTGTTGGGACCCTCCCGTAACGCGGCGACCATCGTCTCGGTTGCCGGCTGTGACGCGCCCCAGGCCATCGCCGAGAGGGCGGTGTCGATGCCCGAGGCCCCCGCCTCGATCGCCGCAAAGTAGGTGATCGGCGCCAGAGCGGTCGTCGAGTGCGAGTGAATGCTGATCGGCAACCCGGTGCCCTCCACCAGTCCGCCCACCAGCTCGCGCGCGGTATCCGGGCCGAGAATGCCTGCGACGTCCTCGATGCCGATCCAGTCGCAACCGAGTGCCTGGAGCCGCTGGGCCGCGTTGACCATCCAGGCGCGATCGTGAACCGGGCTCGGACTGTAGACGAGCGCGCCGATGACCCGGGCGCCCGCTTTCTTGGCGGCCTTGACCGGCACCTCGAGATTGCGCAGATCGTTCAGCGGATCGAACATCCGCACCACGGAGATTCCGGCCTGGACGGCCTGCTCGATGAAGGCCTTGACCACATCATCCGGCTGGTGCGCTTGAGAGATCAGGGTCTGGCCGCGGATCAACATCTGCAGCGGCGTCTTGACGATCGCCGCCTTGAGGGCCCGAAGCCGTTGCCACGGGTCTTCATGCAGGACCCGGATCGACGCCGAAAAGGTCCAGCCTCCCCAGGCGTCGAGGGCGTGATAGCCGATGTCGTCCAGGGTCCTGGCAATCGGGAGAACGTGCTGAAGCTTCAGGCGACCCTGCACGAGGCTCTGCTGGGCATCGCGCAGCACGGTCTCGGTGATCAAGACCTTCGGCACGCGCCTATTGTATTCGCGCGCCTGAGTTCGGTCGGATCGAGTCGGCCCTAGGGCGAGCTGCCGGGGCTGGCGGCGTGTTGGCGGGCCGCGTCGTAGGACTTCACAGTCCCAGTCATCAGGGGCGCTTCGGTGCGCGCATCGCCTCCCGGTTTTTGACCAGCGCCTCGCGCGCGCGGCCGTCGCTCAAGGCCAGGATGGCCAGCGCCAGGTGGGCGGCGTTCCGTGCCCCGGCCTCGCCAATCGCCACGGTAGCCACCGGGATGCCGGCCGGCATCTGCGCCATCGAGAGCAGCGCGTCCAGTCCACCGAGGGCTCCGCCGGCCATCGGCACCCCGATCACCGGCAGCAGACTCCATGCCGCGGTGACGCCAGGGAGATGCGCGGCACCGCCGGCGGCGGCGATCAGCACCTTGATGCCTCGACCCTCGGCCTCCTTGGCCCACGTGCGACAGCCCTCCGGGTCCCGGTGGGCGGAGCGCACTACGACCTCGTAGGCCACACCATAGCTGTCCAGCACCTCGCAACACTTTTGCATCGTCGGTCGATCCGATTCACTGCCCATCACGATGCCGATCACGGGACTCTCGCTCATGGCAGCACCGGCGCCTCGAGCTCGCGTCGGGCGACATCCGGGCGAAAGGTCATCCCCTCGAAGTGAACCCGCTCAACATTCCGGTAGGCTCGCTCGCGCGCCTCGGCCATCGTGTCACCCAGGGCCACGATGGTGAGGACGCGACCGCCGGCCGTTTCATAACCGGACGGGCCTGCGCCGGTGCCGGCGTGGAAGGCAAACGTGCCCGCTTCAAGCCGGCTCAGGCCATCAATGGGCCGGCCCGTCTCGTAGGGGCCGGGATACCCGTGCGAGGCGAGTACCACCCCGACGCTGGCGCGCGCGGACCAATCGAGGGCGACGGCCCCAAGATCGCCACGAGCGGTGGCCTCCATGAGCGGGATGACATCGCTGTCGAGCCGGGGCAACACGATCTGCGCCTCGGGATCGCCGAACCGGGCGTTGAACTCGAGGACCTGCATGCCGCGATCGTTGACCATCAGCCCAGCATAGAGGCAGCCTCGATAGGGGGTGCCGGCCGCCTGCATGGCCTCGACAACCGGCTCGAAGACGGTTCGGACCGCGGTCCGGACATCGGCCTCGCGAAAGAAGCCGACCGGTGAGTATCCGCCCATCCCGCCGGTGTTCGGCCCCTGGTCATCCTGGCAGGCCCGCTTGTAGTCACACGCCGGCGCCAGGGGCACCACCCGCGTCCCGTCTACCAACGCCATCAGCGAAACCTCACGACCGAGGACGACCTCCTCGAGCAGGATTGCATCAGCGGCACTTCCCACGCTCCGCTCGACCATCAGCTGATCGATGCCGCGCAGCGTCTCCTCGACATCCTGCGGCACGACGGTCCCCTTGCCTTTGGCCAGCCCATCCGCCTTGACGATGAAGACACGGTTCTCACCGCGGACGTAGTCCTTGGCGGCGGCGGCGTCCTGGAACACCCGGTAGGCCGGAGTGGGCACCCGGGCCCGGATCAGGAGTTCTTTGGCAAACGCCTTGCTGCTCTCGATTCGCCCCGCTGCCGAGGTCGGACCGAAAACGAGCCGGCCCGCGGCGGCGAGGCGCTCCGCCAAGCCGGCCGCGACCGCGGCCTCAGGCCCGATGATGGTCAGGCCGACGTCACGCTCGTTGACGAATCGAACAATGCCGTCGACGTCGACGGCCCTGATCTCGGTGTTGACGGCGATCGAGGCGGTCGCCGCGTTGCCCGGGGCGCAGTACACCGCGGTCGTGAGGGGACTCTGGAGGGCCTTCCAGGTCAGGGCATGCTCACGCGCGCCTGCACCCACGATCAGGACTCTGATTGACTTATTCCCATTCGATGGTCGACGGCGGCTTCGACGAGATGTCGTAGACGACGCGATTGACCCCCGCCACCTCGTTCACGATCCTGGTGGCCATCGTGGCCAACACGTCGTAGGGCAGACGCGCCCAATCGGCTGTCATCCCGTCCTCACTCTGGACCGCGCGGATCGCGACCACGTTACCGTAGGTGCGGTAGTCGCCCATGACGCCGACACTCTGCAATGGCGTCAGGATCGCAAACGACTGCCAGAGCGACCGGTAGAGGCCGGCCGCCTTGATCTCGTCCACGACGATCCAGTCAGCGGCGCGAAGCGTGTTGAGCCGGTCGCGCGTGACCTCGCCCAGGATGCGAACCGCGAGGCCAGGCCCGGGGAACGGCTGGCGGTGGACCATGTCGTCGGGCAGGCCAAGGGCGGAACCGATGGCCCGGACCTCATCCTTGAAGAGATATCGCAGGGGTTCCACCAGGCGGAAACGCAGGTCCGCAGGCAGCCCGCCGACATTGTGGTGGGTCTTGATGCGGTGAGCCCCGAACGTGTCGTGGCTGGTGCTTTCGATAACGTCCGGGTACAGCGTGCCCTGCGCCAGGAAATCGATCGCCCTGATGGCGGCCGCCTCGCGCTCGAATACCTTGATGAAGGTCGCGCCAATCCGGCGCCGCTTCTCCTCGGGGTCGACCACCCCGGCGAGCGCGCCAAGAAAATCCTCGGTCGCGTCCACCGACTTCAGGTCGATGCCCAGGTGCCGCGCCATGACCTCTTCGACGCGACGGCGCTCATCCCGGCGGAGCAAACCGTTGTCGACGAAGAGGCAGGTCAGCTGGCCGGGTAGGGCGCGGTGGAGCAGCGTGGCACACACCGCGGAGTCGACACCCCCCGAGAGTGCGCAGAGGACCTGGCCGTCTTTGACCTGCTCGCGAATGGTCCGCACGGCGTCCTCGATAAAGACGGCAGGCTTCCAGGCGCCCTGGCAGCCCGCCACCGCATAGAGAAAGTTATGCAGGATCTCGCGCCCCTGCCGGGTGTGGATCACCTCCGGATGAAAGGCGATCCCATAGCGACCCGCGTCGTCACCCATGGCGGCGATGGGCGAGTTCAGGGAATGAGCGAGCTGCCGAAACCCGGCTGGAGGCTGAAGGATGGTGTCACCGTGGCTCATCCACACCGGCAGGTCGACGGGCAGATCCTTAAAGAGCTCGCTTTCCAGATCGACCTGCACGTTCGCCGGACCGTACTCGCGGCGGCCGCTCGCGGCGACCTGGCCACCCAACTGGTAGGCGAGCAGCTGCATCCCGTAGCAGATGCCGAGCACAGGCAGGCCGGCCGTCAGGGCCGCCGGGTCGCAGAGCGGCGCGCCCTCGGCATAGACGCTGGCCGGGCCTCCGGAGAGGATCAAGGCCCGAGGCGAGCGCTCGCGGATAACCGCCCAGGGCGTAGTGCCGGGAATCAATTCGCAGTAGACGCCGGCCTCGCGGACTCGGCGCGCGATCAGCTGGCTGTATTGCGAGCCGAAGTCGAGAACCAGCACCAGCTCCTGGGTGACCGGAGCGGCGACCAGGGTCGAACCGGTCGGGGCGGCTATGTCCCCATCCCGACTTGCTGGGCCTGCTGGAAGAGCTTACCCTCGTTCTGAATGGCGGGCGCGATGACCAGCTCGGTCCGCTGGAAATCCTGCAGCGTGCGGGCGCCGCAGACACCCATCGCCGAGCGCAGCGCGCCGACCAGGTTCTGGGTCCCGTCATCGACCCGCGCCGGGCCCGCCAGCACCTCGCGGAGCGTGCCCCGCTGCCCGACGCGGATACGGGTGCCCCGCGGGAGGTTCGGGTCCGGGGTCGCCATCCCCCAGTGAAAGCCGCCGCCGGCGGCCTCGACGGTGCCGGCAAAGATCGAGCCGATCATGACCGCATCCGCCCCGGCGGCGAAGGCCTTCGCGACATCACCGCCGACGCGCATGCCCCCGTCGGTGATGACCTGGACCCGGCGGCCGGTCTCCTGGAGGTAGGTTTCGCGGGCGGCCGCCACATCGCTGGTCGCGGTGACCTGGGGAACCCCGACGCCGAGAACGCCACGGGTGGTGCAGGCGGCACCAGGCCCGACGCCGACCAGGATGCCGGCGATGCCGGTTTGCATCAACTCCAGCGCGGTCTCGTACTCGACGCAATTGCCGGCCAGCACCGGGATGCTGAGGCTGGCGCAGAGCTTCTCGAAGGAGAGTTGCTCGTACGACCGCGAGATGTGGCGGGCGGTAAGCACGGTCCCCTGCACCACGAGGCAGTCGGCACCCGCCTCCTGCACGACCGGGGCCCGGCGACTCGCGTGCGCCGGGACGGTGGAGACGGCGATCGGAACGCCGGCCCGCTTGACGGCGGCGATGCGTTCCCCGATCAGATGCTCACGGACCGGCGCCTGGTAAAGCTTTTGCAGGAGGCCGTTGATATGCTCCCGGGGCGCCTCGGCAATCTCGCGAAGGACGCTGGTGGGATCGGGATAGCGAGTCTGCAGGCCGTCCAGGTTGAGCACCGCGATGCCGCCAAGCCGGCCGATCTCGACTGCAAAGCGGACATCGACGACCCCGTCCATGGCCGCGGCAAGAATCGGAACGGTGAGCCGCAGGTTACCGAAGGCGACGCTCGTGTCGACCTCGTCGGGATTGATGGTGACGCGTCCCGGCACCAGGGCGACCTCGTCGAAACCGTAGGCCCGACGAGCCTGCTTGAACCGGCCGAGCTCGACGGTCTGTGCGGGCGGCGCCACGATCGACTTGATCGGCGCACGCACACTCATCTCAGCGCTCCGAACGGGTTGGCGAGCTCAAGGGGTATGCGTGTACCTCAGAACGAGTTGGTTTCCCGGCATTATAACGGAACGGTCTGCGAATGAACCAACAAATTTCATCGGTCGACCGGGTCCGCACGGCCCTCACGGAGGCCGGCCTGAGCACGCGCATCGAGGAATTTCCCGCCTCGACCCGCACCGCCCAGGAGGCAGCCAGCGCGATCGGCACGTCGGTTGGGCAGATCGTCAAGTCGCTGATCTTCATGGCCGGGCAAGCACCCGTCCTGGCCCTGATGTCTGGGAGCAACCGGCTCGATCTCGAACGGCTCGCGACGCTGGCCGGCGCCCCGATTCGTAAGGCCAACGCCGACGTGGTCCGCGCGGCGACCAGCTACGCGATCGGCGGCGTCCCGCCTATCGGCTTCCCGGCGCCCCTCCAAACCTTCATCGACCGTGATCTGCTCGAGTTCGAGACCGTCTGGGCAGCCGCCGGCACCCCGCGACATGTGTTCGCGATCACGCCCTCGGACCTGGTTCGGGTGACGGCGGGCCGGGTCGATGAGCTGAAGGCGTCCTCCGCCTAGGGGTAGATGCCGCGAATCGTGGTCGCCTGCGCCACCTTGTCGACCGCCAGGACATAGGCCGCGGTGCGCATATTGATTTTCTTTTCCAGGCTGACCTTGAGCACCGCGTCGAAGGCCCGCAGCATGATGCGCTCGAGCCGCTCATTGATGTCGTGCTCGTCCCAGAAGAATTCCTGGAGGTCCTGCACCCACTCGAAGTAGGAGACCGTAACGCCGCCGGCATTGGCCAGGATGTCGGGGATCACGAATTGCCCGTTCGCGTACAGGATCTCGTCCGCCTCCGGCGAGGTCGGGCCGTTCGCGCCCTCGCAGATGATCCTGGCCTTGATGCGGTGCGCATTGCCCCGGTGGATCTGGTTTTCGAGGGCAGCCGGGACGAGCACCGTCACCGGGAGCTCGAGCAACTCCTCGTTCGTGATCGTTTCGCAGACCGCCTGCCGGAGCCGGCCGTTGATTTCCTTCTCACGGACGACCTCATCGAGGATGATGCCGCCGTCGTTGTAGCAGGCGCCGTTCGAGTCACTGACGGCGATCACCCGGCAGCCTTGATCGGCCAGCAGCTTGGCCGTCGTGTAGCCAACGTTCCCCACGCCCTGGACGGCAACGGTCGCATCCTCAGGCCGGATCTTCAAGTGGCGGAGGGCGGCCATGGTGGTCAGCATGCAGCCGCGACCGGTCGCCTCTGGGCGGCCTTCCGAGCCACCGATCCCGAGCGGCTTGCCAGTCACGACTGCCGGGACCGAATGCCCCGCGTGCATGCTGATCGTGTCCATCATCCAGGCCATGATCTGCGCGTTGGTATTGACGTCCGGCGCCGGGATGTCTCGATCGGGCCCGATCATCATGCTGATCTCGCTGGTGTAGCGGCGGGTCAAGTTTTCGAGTTCATTGCGGCTCAACCGCTTGGGGTCGAGCACGACCCCACCCTTGGCACCCCCATAGGGGATGCCGACGACGGCGCACTTCCAGGTCATCCACATGGCGAGCGCCTTCACTTCCTCGATCGTGACGTCTGGGTGATAGCGGATCCCACCCTTGGCGGGGCCCCGATCGATGTTGTGGTGGACGCGGAATCCCGTGAACATCTGGATCGTGTGGTCGTCCATCAACACCGGGAAGGTGACGATCAACTGCCGCTTGCACTCGCGCAGGACCCGGGCCATGTTCGGGTCCAGGCCCAAGGCCGTGGCGGCGATGTCGAACTGCTGCTGGGCGATCAACCAGGGATTCGCGTGATGGGGATCGGGGTCGGCGAATCCCTTGAGCGGAGCCGCCTCTAGCTTCTGAGCCATTGTTCCTCCTGCCTCTTCTCGCACGAACTTTGCCGGACGTTAGGGCGCCATTCATTACACTACACGGCACCGTGACGCCGCGGATGACTGTGCTGGCGAGCATCTCGCTCGCCACGTTCCTCGTTGCCGGGCTCGCCGCAACCCAGTTCCGAAGCCAGCCGCTTCCCCCTTCCAACCGGTTCGCCAGGGACGAAGCCCTTCGGAAAAGCGTCGATGGGCTCGAGGCGCAGAACCGGCAGCTCAAGGCGCGCGTCCAGGGGCTCCAGGCCCAGGTCAAAGCCCGCGAGGATGAGAGCGCCCGGCGTTCCAGCGCCGCCCAGCAGGTCAACTCCCAACTCGACGATCAGAAGGTGGTGGTCGGGCTCGTAGCCCTGCACGGCCCCGGGTTGACGATCACGCTGCACGACGGAACCGATCCGAACGATCCGAATGACCGATCCCTCGGTTGGGTCATCCACTACCAGGACCTCCAGGACATCGTCAATCTCGTGTGGGCCAGCGGCGCCGAGGCGGTGGCGGTGAACGGCCAACGGATCGTCCCTTCCACATCCTTCTTCTATGCGGGGGTCAACATCCTCCTCAACAATGCCAGTCGCATCACCGGCCCCTACACCATCACGGCACTCGGGGACCCGTCCAGCCTGACCCGAACGCTGGCCAATCGCGACCAGATCGCCGAGCTGAAGAGCCGCAGCCGGATCTATGGCCTTGGCCTGGCCTGGCAGCGAGGCACCCGCTTGAGTGTTCCCCGCTACGAAGCCACCTTTCTCTTGAAATATGCACAACCGCTCGGCTGAGCAGACGGCGCGGGCGCAGCGGCTGATTGCCGTGAGCATCATCGCGCTTGCGTTAGGCTTTCTGTTCGTCGTCCAGCTACGCTCACAGGCGGTCGTCGCCCGAACCCTGGCCTCGCAGGATGACACCAGCGTCGCGCTGCTGATCAACGACCTGAATCGTGCCAACAACCAGCTGATCCAGCAGAGCGCGGCGCTGACGCAGCAGGAAGCCGCCCTCCAACAGGCGCTGGGCGGGGGCGGCACGGACTTGAAGGCCATTGAGAAGGAATTGACCGTCCTTCGCGAGGTCGGCGGGGAAGTGCCGGTGCACGGTCCCGGACTTGAGATCCACATCGACGGGACGATCATGGATTTTGAGTTGCAGGACCTGCTCAATAGCCTGCGAAACGCCGGTGCCGAAGCCTTTTCGCTCAACGGCAACCGCATCGTCAGCAACACCCCGATCCGAAGCAAAAGCCAGGTGCTCACGGTCAGCGGCAACACCGTCCGGTCGCCCTATGTGCTCACCGCGATCGGAGATCAGGAGCAGCTGTTTGCGGCGGCCGAGGTCGCCGCCACCAGCCTCCAGACGCGACTCCAGGTTGACATCGCTCGCAAACCGGATCTGGCCATCACCGAGGTGATCGGCCCTCACCCCCTGATTTACGCCCAACTCGGCCAGTAGGATGGAACGGTGACCAGCGTGATCGAGCTGCGGAGCGACACCTTTACGCTGCCGACCGCCGCGATGCGCGAGGCGATGGCGAGGGCCGAGGTCGGTGACGACGTCTGGGACGAGGATCCGACGATTCACCGGCTCCAGGAGCAGGCGGCGGCCATGGTCGGTACAGAAGCCGCGCTCTTCGTCCCCAGCGGGACGATGGGTAACCTCTGCGCCCTGCTGGCGCACACGAAGCCCGGCGACGAGGTCATCGTCGAGTCGGAGAGCCACATCTTCATCTCCGAGGTCGCCGGTGCCGCCGTGGTGGGCGGCCTGCAACTCCGGCCGTTGTTGACGTCGGACGGCCGGCTGATGCCCGACCAAGTGCTGGCGGCCGTTCGGGAGCCGGACATCCACGAGCCGCGCAGCGCGCTGCTCTGCCTGGAAAACACACACAACCGCCAGGGCGGGGTCTGTCTCAGCCCGGCGCAGACCCAGGCCGTCGCAGGGGTGGCCCACGCCGCCGGGATGCGGGTGCACCTCGACGGAGCCCGGGTCTTCAATGCGGCGGTGGCGCAACAGGTCGACGTGCGTGAGCTGACCGGCCCGGTCGATTCGGTGATGTTCTGCCTCTCCAAGGGCCTGAGCGCTCCCGTCGGCTCGATGCTCGCCGGCACCGCCGCGTTCGTGATGGAGGCCCGGCGTCGCCGCAAGATGCTCGGTGGCGGGATGCGCCAGGCCGGAGTGCTGGCGGCCGCGGGGATCCTGGCTCTCGACCAGATGGTGGACCGGCTCGCCGACGATCACGCCAATGCCCGCCGCCTCGGCGAGGGCCTGCAGGGCATTGCCGGCATCGACATCGATCGCTCGCGGATCGAGAGCAACATGGTGTTCGGCACCTGTCGCCCACCGCTGACCGCTCGAGAGTTTATCGATCGATGCCGCGAGGAGGGCGTCCTGCTTGACCAGGCCAGTCCCCAGCGCTGGCGGATGGTCACCCACCGGGGGGTCACGGCGGAGGACGTCGAGGCCGCAGTGGACGCGGTGCGGCGGGCGATGAAGGCGGCCCCCCGACAGAGGTTGCGGGCGACCGGATAGCCTGACCCGCCGGCCGTCACGGCTGCGATGACGTTGCGCGTCGCGTGACAACGGGCCCGTCACGGAACGCGAAAGAATCCCGCAACAGGGCCGCGACGGACCCGTCACGATGCGACAGGGCTCTTGGGGTCGCGACAGATTGTGGCATAGGCTGGCGTTGAATTGCAGGCGAGTACTTTTAGCGTCCCGTCATGGCGTGCGCCAGGACCCGGCGCCGGGACGATTGAAAGACCGCCGCAACAGGGCATGATCAGATTGCACACGCGTTCCACGCGCAAGCGGGGCCAGGCCCTCGCGGAGATGGCCGTCATGGTCCCGTTCCTCGTCATCGGGATGATGGGGATGCTCGACCTCGGTCGAGCCTTCTACTACCAGATCTCGCTGACCAATGCGGTTCGCGAGGCCGCCCGCTACGGGGCCGCTCCCTACTACCGTGGCCTCACTCCGTCCTGCTCACCCATGCCCGCGTCGTGCCCGGTGCCAACTGACGTGTCCATCGATAACCGCCTTGCGACGGAATTGCAGGGCACTGGATTCACGGTCAGCACGTCGCGAATTACAATTGAACCCCCCGAAGCGCAGCGGGTCCGTGACTGCGGCACCACCAGCTCGTGCCAGTACGCCATCAAGGTGACCGCCACCTACCAGTTCAGCTTCATCACCCCGATCATCGGCGACCTGATCGGCAATCCGCTGACGCTCAAGACGAGCTCGCAGTTCAGGACGGAGTACTGATGTGTAAGCTCCTCCGCCGGCAGTCCGGCCAGTCCATGACCGAGTTCGCCATCCTGGCCCCGATCTTCTTCTTACTCTTGCTTGGCACCATCGACCTCGGGCGCGCGGTCTACACCTACAACGCCATCTCCAATGCCTCGCGCGAGGGCGCGCGGGCCGCAATCCCGTACGACTCGCCGCTGCCGACCAATGCGGCGGTCGTTGCCGCGGTGCAGAGCAAGCTGGGGGGCGGATTCAGCCTGTCGCTTGATCCGTGTCTGACCCCCGGACCGTGCGCGACACCGACGACGCCCACCACGCCGAACACCGGTTTCATCTGGTACAGCTCCGGGATTGGCGTGGTCAGCCCGCAGCAACACCCGATCACCATCAAGATCACGTTCCTATTTCAGCCGTGGATCCCGGTCGTTCGGGACGCAGCCGGTAACGGCGTCACCTTCGCGTCGGAAACCACGATGGAGACGGAATACTAAATGCAAAAACTCAGCCGCCGCCGCAAGCGCGCCCAGAGCCTCGTGATCGTCGCCCTGTCGGCGACGGCTCTCTTCGGCATCATCGCGCTCGGGCTTGACGCGGGTCGCCTCTACTTCCAGCGCCGGGACGTCCAGAACGCCGCGGATGCCGGTGCCCTGGCTGGGGCGCAGGAACTTCTGCCGCCGGATGGCAACCCGGGCACGACGGCCTCAATGATTGCCAGGGCCAACTGCCAAGCAGCGCTGTTTGCCATCCAGGGCGTCCTGGGCACGCCGACCCACAACAGCGCCGCCATCTGCACCACGCCTGATCCGAACTATTCGGCCAACGGCAGCGGATTCATCACCGAAACCGCCACCAATCTCCCGGTCTCGGTCACGGTCTGGACCCCGAGCCGCGGCAACGGCAATGAAATTCACGTCAAGGTCACCTACAACGTTCCGCTGACGTTCGCCTCCGTGATCGGCTTCAGTAACTCGGCGGTCGTCGCCGAAGCCTACGCGCACGGTGGCTTCTTCAACAACACCTACGCGGTCTTCGGCTTCCAGGCCGGGCCCGGTGGCGGCAATACGGTGCAATTCGACCAGAACGGCTACGCGCAGATCGACGACGGCAACAACGGCCTGGACATCTGCCAGCCGAGTAACCAGGGCCGCGTTGTCTCCAACTCCAAGTGGCACGCGCCAAACCCGCACCCGGGTTGGCTCAACGTCAACGGGACCTTTGAGCATCTTTCAGCTGCCGACACGCATGCGATTCGAACCTACTGGTACGGCACCGTCAACCCCGTCCCGGTCCAGGAACCGGCCCCGAACTATGAAGCCACCGCGAATCCTCCCGCGGGGAGCTGGACGGGGAGTAGTCCGACGTTCCATATCCATGCGGGCACCTTCACCAGCAGCCTGAACATTCCCCTGCCAGGTGGCAGGGCGACGGATACATACATCTTCGACAACGGCCTTTACCTCTTCAAGAATGGAGCAGGCCTGAACATCACCGGGGGCATCGTGTCCAACACGAGCAATGGCCGTCCGCTGCCCACGCTCGGCACGTATAGCGACCTGCCGGCCGCGGCCGACGGCACCGACGGCGTCGAGTTCATCTTCGACGGCAGCGGCGGCTTCAGCGCCAGCACCACTGGAAATACGTCGCCGAGCGTGTTCTTCGTGGCGCCGAACCGCACGCCGTCCGGGGTTACCAACCATATTGCCTTCTTCGTCCTTCAGACGGATACCAACACCACCCCCTGGTCGGAGACCATCGACGGATCAAAGCCCACCTATGGTGGCTATCCGTTCCAGATCTGGGGCACATCATTCCTCAATGAGGCGAACGCGACCGCGACGATCACGGCCGTCAGCGCCTGGTTGAGCGCCGGAAACCCCGGGAAGTACGCCGTCACCGGCGAGCTGATCGCGCCGCGAGTCAGCCTGCAAGGCGGCAACGTGGCGACCAGCTCGGGCACCGTCACACCGAGTGTCCCTAACGGAACGGTAGGGACCCCGGGATGCACCGGCACCTACACGCCGAACCCGGCCGGGCTGCTGGTGCAGTTCAATCAGAACTACGCGCCGGACTTCCGCGGCTACGCCTACCTCGTCAAATAAGTCCGAGTCCTGCCGGCCCGCCGGCCCGCCGGCCGGCGGGTTAGGCCCTACAATTCCGGGCAGTGGCGGACGCCATCTACTGCTTCCTCGACGGCGAGACGCTGCATGGGGACTTACCCAGGCGGGAGCTTGACACGCCGGTGGTGGAAACCCGGGTGAACAACCTGGGCACCAACAACCGGGGCGCCTTTGTCCCGCTGAGCAGTCTCAAGTACGTCCTGCTCGACTCCCGGGCCCCGTCGGACCAGATCGATATGGACCGGTACCAGCGGATCGCGATCCATTTTGTCGACCACGAGGTGCTGCGTGGCTACAGCAGCCGGGACATGCACCCATCCCGTTACGGCGTCACGCTCTCCCTCGTGTCCCCGGACCAGACCGAGGTCAAGGATCTTGCCATTCCGTTCACCGCGCTCAAGGGGATCTTCTATCTCAAGACCTGGGAGGGCGGCGAGTCGCCGATGCTGGAATCGGACTGGGTGCCTCGCGTCCTCGAGGAACGGGAGCGGGAGCAGACGCGTCAGCACTACGGCGCGACCGGCAAGCCCAGGCATCGGATGCCGTTACTCGAACGGATCATTCGCCGCCGGAAGATCGCCGACTAGCCCCGGCCGCGATCACCCCCGCTTGATATGGTGAAGCCCGATATGCAGCCCGCCGCCATGCCGCCATCGGCAGGCGCTCAGCGGTCCGCCCTGCGCGACCGCTTCATGGACCCAAGGACGCTGATCTCGTTCCTGATTTTGGCGGTCGTACTCGTCGTCGTCCTCACCCATGTCCAGCTGGACTACGGCGCAAGCCTTCGCGCCATTTCCCAGACGAACCTGCTGATCTACGCCGCGGCCTTCGTCGCCTTCTACCTGTCCTTCGTCGTGCGCACCGTCCGCTGGGAAATCCTGCTTCGGAATACCGGCGAGTCGAACCGCTTCGGGGAGCTCTTCCACATCATCATCCTGGCCTGGTTCGCGAACTGCGTCCTACCGGCGAAGATGGGCGACTTCTATCGCGCTTACCTTCTGCGCCAGCAGACGGAGGTGTCCGGCTCGAAAGGACTGGGGACGATCTTCAGCGAGCGTGCCCTCGACTTTCTCGTGTTGATGAGCCTGCTGGTCGTCACCGGTCTGATCAGCTTCCGCTCGAGTGTCCCGGCCAAGTTCGTCCCCGCCCTGGTCGTCGGCCTGATCATCGCGCTCGCCGTCGTGGTGGGGCTGCTCCTGCTGCGCTTCAGCCACCGGCGGCTGGGGAGCTTGCTGCCGGAGCGGTTCCGTGAGCGCGCGTCCCGCTTTCGCCATGGCTTGCTGAGCGCCTTTCACGGCCGGGTGCCGCTGCTGCTCGGGCTGACGGTCCTCGTCTGGATGGCGGAGTCAGCCCGGCTTTACCTCGTCGTCCAGGCGCTTCCCCTCCACGTCGACCTCAACCTCGCCCAGATCATGTTCATCGCGCTGGTCGCCTCGCTGCTGACCACCATCCCTGCGTTACCCGGCGGGCTGGTCCTGGTCGAAGGGGGCATCATCACCGTGCTGGTCTTTTTCCACCTCACCCCGTCGCAGGCCCTGTCGGTCGCGATCCTGGATCGGATCATCAGCTACTGGAGCCTGATCGTCGTCGGCTTCGTGGTGTTCCTGCTGAGCCACCGGCGATGAAAGTCCTGGTGACCGGTGGGGCGGGCTTTATCGGCTCGCACATCTGCGATCGGCTCGCGGAGGATGGTCACGACCTCGTCGTGCTCGACGACCTCTCGACGGGCCACGTCGAGCAAGTCCAGCCGCGGGCCCGCTTCTACCAGATGGACCTTGGATCGCCCTGGCTCGACGAGCTGTTCCGGATCGAACAGCCGCAGGCCGTCATCCACCAGGCGGCCCAGGCGAGCGTCCGGCGATCGGTCGACGATCCGGTCTTCGACGCCCGAGTCAACGTCCTCGGGATCATCGCGCTGCTCCAGGCCAGCGTCAAGCACAAGGTCCAGCGCGTGCTCTTCGCCTCGACCGGCGGAGCCCTCTATGGCGACGCGACGGTGACGCCGACGCCTGAGGACTACCCCACGCGGCCGGTCTCCCCGTACGGCGCGTCGAAGCTGGCCAGCGAGGGCTACCTACGCACCTTTCATGCGCTGCACGGGCTCTCCTACGCGGCGCTACGCTACGCCAACGTCTATGGGCCACGCCAGGACCCCCACGGCGAGGCCGGGGTGGTCGCGATCTTCACGCGGCGCCTGCTCAACGGGGAGCCGGTGCGGATCAACGGCGACGGCCGCCAGACGCGCGACTTCGTCTACGTCCGGGACGTGTCGGAGGCCAACGCCCGGGCGCTGGTCTCACCAGCGATCGGGTCGTTCAACGTGGGGACCGGCACCGAGACTGACATCAACACCATCTTCTCCATCCTCAAGCGGCTGACCGGCAGCGACGTGCCGGCGCAGCACGGTCCTGGTCTGGCCGGCGAGCAACAGCGCTCCGTCGTCGACCCTCGCGCGATCGCGGCCACCATGGGCTGGAAACCGACGACCGATCTCGAAACCGGGCTCGAGGCGACGGTTAGCTCTTTTTGGGCACAGCCGGCGCCACGGCCGCCAGTTCCCGCGCCGCCCGGCTGAGCTGCGCGTCGGCCGCATCGAGCAGCTCGCGAGCCGCGATCAGGATCATCGGGTTGCGGGAGCTCGAACTCCCGATCATCCGGCTGGCCCAGTCGTAGGCCTCGCAGGCTCGCCCAAGGGCCTCGCGAATCGCCACCGCCGTGTCATTCCCGCTGGCGGGGCGGAGCCGGAGGGTCTGGTAGTAGCCGGTCTGGAAGATCTTTCGGCCGGCGGCGGCCACCTGCTCGAGGTGCGTTGCGTCGGGGCCGGCATCGAGCGCGTCGCGCAGCCGGCCGGCGGAGCGGCTGACGCTGGCGACGACATCCTGGAGAACGACGGTGTAGTCCGCGGGGGCAAGCCGGGATGGGGTGCCCAAAACCCGATAGGCCCCCCAGAGGGCCGCGGCGGCCACCACCAGGATGACGGCATAGAGGATGAGGACGAGCGACATCGTCGCGCCTGGCTTACTTGTACCGGAAGATGATCCGGCCGCGCGTCAGGTCATAGGGGGACAGGTCCACCCGGACTCGGTCACCGATCAGGATCCGGATGTAGAACTTGCGCATCTTTCCGGAGGTGTAGGCGAGGATCGTCTGGCCGGTCTGCAGCTTGACCTTGAACATGGCGTTCGGCAGAGGCTCGACCACTTCGGCATCCATCTCGATGGTTTCCTCTTTGCCTTCAGGGGTCTCCTTCTGCTCGAGCGTGTCGATGCCTGGGCGCGGCGTGGTTGGTCCGCCGCGTTTCTTTGGGTAGCTGCGTTTTTTGCGCAAATCGTCGCCATCTTAGCAGCCCGCTCTCACCAGCAAAGCAAGAGCCGGCTCGTCTCGGCGACGAACCGGCTCACGCGATTTCGCGGACAGCTAGCGGAGGATCGTGTCGCAGTAGGTGGAGTTGGGGCCAAAGGGTCCGCCGCACTGGGTCGTCTGGGCGAACTGGTCGGCCTGGCCGAAGTCCTTGATGGTGTCCGGGTAGTCGACTCCATAGCTGTAGGCGCCGTTGGCGGCGAGCGTGTACCAGGGGTAGATGCACAAGGGCTTGCCGTAGTTGGCGGCCCCGCAATACTGGTCCACCTCCGCCTTGCCACCGAAGTCGCTGACGGCCGCCCACTGTTTGGCTGCTGTCCCGTTGGCAAAGGTGACCGACTTGATCTGCACCGGCGAGGTGCCGGCCCAGGCATCGTGGTCGTAGGAGTAGCAGTTGGTCGCGCCCGGAACGCAGTAGGCCGACGCGGGGCTCGTGAAGGGCGACGTGTGACCGATTTCCCAGACGAAGGAATTCGGCGTGTCGTAGACCAGGCCCCATCCCAGCGCGTTCCCGATCGTCTGCCGGTCAAAGGCCGGCATCAGGGGCCCGTCGCTCTTGGAGTTGAGGACGATCGTGCCCGTCCCGTGGGTGTTCAGATCGGTCACCGTGATGTGGAATCCATCCGCGGCGGGCGTGATGTAGCAATGCACGGTGATGGTGTCTCCCGAGTGCATGATCAACGGATTGTTCGGTCCCGACCCGTCGGTGAGCATGGCGTTGAACGCGGCGGGCTCGTGGAAGATGCCCGGCTTCCCGCTGGTCACCACGCTCCAGACCGGCGAACAGACCGTGTAGGCATCGGGGACGTTCTTGACGACGAAGCCGCCGCCGGGCGTGCAATTCGTGGTCACCGCGTTCGGGTAGAACTGCAGTTCATAGAAGGCCTGGCCGAACAAACTCTTCGGATCGGTGACGGTGCCCCCAAACCAGAAGGTTGGCCCGGTGGCATCGGCGCCGAAAGCCCCATTCCGGGGCAGGACCGCGGTCCAGGTCAGATCCCGGGCGGATCCCGGCGCTGAGGAAACCGGATCGAGTTCGGGTTCGTCGTGTCCCGAGCACCCGGGGGTGTAATCGACCTCGAGGTCGTTCTCGATGTAGTTGGGGTGGTGCGCGATGCACCCGGATCCCTGGGTGGAGGCAGCCAGCGTGGTCGCGGGCTGGACAGCACACAGGGCAGGGACGACGGCGACAACAGGCAGCAAGAGAAGTCGGCGAATGTTCATTCCCTCTCCTTGAAATGAGCGTTCGGTAAATCCGGCGGACTTACCGTGCAGTATCGAGGGGTCGGCCAGAGGCGTCAAGCGCCAATGAGACAATGGCCGGGGTGCAGATCAAGGCTGAACTGGCCGGCAACGTCTGGAAGATCCTGGTGAAGGCCGGCCAGACCGTGGCGGCCGACGAGACCCTGCTGATCCTGGAATCGATGAAGATGGAGATCCCGGTCAATGCGCCGAGCGCGGGACGGGTGGCGCGCCTCCACGTCAAGGAAGGGGATCCGGTCCAGGAGGATCAACTCCTGGTCGAACTGGAATCGAGCTAAGCGGCCTGCTGGAGAGGCGCCTGGGCCGGCGCAAAGAAGGCGATGCCAACCACCGACATGCCCAGCTTGCACATCCGACAGACCGTGACCGCCACGCTCTCGCGGCTCTCCCAGCGCCTGGTTTCCCGCCGGCCGCAGTGGCGGCAGACCAGATCGAACATCATGTCAGCCATCCGAACCGACCGTACCATCCGTGACCCGGATTGCTGGAAACGGGCGCGCCGCGGCCCTGTAAGAAGATGTAAAGGCTAGCCGGCGAGGAGCCGGTCGATGGCGGCCTTGACTTCGTCGGTCCCCGCGGCCCCCTCGAAGCGCTCGCGGATCGTTCCGGTCGAGTCGATCAGAAAGATCCAGGGCTCGCTTTGCAGCCGCCACTCGGTGACGGTCGGCGCGACCTGCCGCTTGGACGGGTCCGGCTTGTAGTTCTCGTAGATCTCGACGTGGATGAAGGTCAGCTTGTCCTTATAGGCGGGTTCGAGACCCTGGATCACCTTGACCTCCGGCCCGCAGAGCTGACTGGTGCAGAAGGCGGGCGAGGCGAAGACGACGAGCGTCGGCTTGTGTCCGGCGATCGCCTGGGCGATCGAGACCTGGTGCATGTCATCGGGGGGCTGGCCGGTATCGATCAAGCTGACATCCGACACCGAGCTGGCCGTCGGGTTGTTGCTCTTCGGAGCCGGCTGGCCAACGCCGGGGACGATCGGGTGGGCGAGGACGATGACCGGCACGTGCATCACCGCGTGGTCGCCGTTGGGCCGCGAGGCCGTGACGTCCAGGCGCCAGTTGCCCGGCCGGTCGAAATTCAGGTGTCCGGCGTAAATGCCGGCGCCCTGCAGCCCCTCCCCCTTGAAGGGCGCGGCCGATTCGCCCTTGAAGACCGCGCTGCCGGATCCAACGTAGAAGGCTCGCAGGTGTACGGTCGCGTCCGTGATCGGCGTGTTGTGGTCCAGGATGCCGATCGGGACGCGCTGGTCGCCAACGACGGTTTCCGTCGCCACCGCCTGGGCCCCGAGGCTACTGGCCGGCGGCGCCCCGCTCGAGCCGGCGCCGCACCCACTCAGCGCACCGACGGCGGTCAGCGCCAGCGCCGCCCGCGCGAGCGGCTTCACCGGGCGCTCTGGACGCGTTCGACCCAGAGCGGCGGGCGCTGAACTTCGGCCAGGGTTGGCAGCCACGGCGGTCCCTCCCAGACGCGGCTCAGCAGCTCCGGACCTCCCGCATCCCGGACCTCGCGACAGAAGCGCTCACCCTGGACGTACTGGCGCATCTTCATCTCCATCCCGGTCAAGCGGAGGAAGGCGCGCTCGAGCGGCGTCCGTTGCTCCTGGCGCCGCCGGTAGGCGGCTTCAAGCAGGCCGAAGTGGGGCAGGTGGCGACGGCCGATGTCGTTCATCACCAGGTTGCTGTAGCCCTCGAGCAGGCTCATCGCCGCCTGCAGCCTGGTGATCGCTTTCCATTGCTGGCCGACGCCCACGGTCAGCGTCCGGATCAGCTCCAGCGCATTCGGCCGGTGCCCGTCGGCGAGGTTGCCGATCAGCACCTCACTGAGCAGGCCCTCCATGTAGGCCTGCAGCCAGGGGTGGGCGCGAAATTCCCAGGCATGGGTCATCTCGTGCATCGCCAGCCAGCGACGCAGCTCATCGACCGGCAGGCTGTCCTTTTGCGCCCAGGCCTGGAGGTTCGGCTCCACCAGGATCAGCGAGTTGGTCTCCACCGGCCCGTGGCCGAGCAGGGCCGGATCGTACTGGCCGAGCACGCGGCGCGCCAGCAGGCCGAGCATCAGGCCGAG
The DNA here is from genome assembly GCA_039922495.1 of Candidatus Dormiibacter sp. Lineage (GTDB taxonomy): Bacteria > Chloroflexota > Dormibacteria > CF-121 > CF-121 > JALYYC01. The sequence goes on along the minus strand of JBDTEO010000006.1, from coordinate 25,851 downwards.
GTAGCGGCTGATGCTCCGGGAGCCGAGGCTGACGATCAGCGAGCCGGGGATGAGGCGCTGGAGCCGCTCCATCGGCGCGAACATCTGCCGGAAGATCCGGATGTTGAAGCGCACCCACTGCCGGCGACCGACCGCAGTCAAGCCTGGATAGAGCCGGCTTCCCGCCACCGCGGTACCGCTGCCGAGCGCCTCGGTCAAGGTCGGCTCGAGCTCAGCCGCGATGGCGTTGTACGCCTCGACCACGCCTCGGTCGATGGGAACCGCCTGCGGTTCGCCGCAGCGGGCCATCGCCACCTCCTCGACCTTGGCCCAGTCGATCAGCGCCGCCTTCTGCTCGCGGGGCCGGACCAGCTCGCGAAGCATCACGGCGCCGGCGCCAATGGCGAGGCCCCAGGCCATGGCGCGGCCGGCACGTCTACGGGGTCCCTGGGAATACGGCATGGCCGAAAATCCATTCTAGGTGACGGCCCGGCGATTGGCGCTCGCCGGAGGCGATTGCTAGCACTCTCCTGCCCGGAGTGCTAAAATACGGAGGCTTACGGCGATCCGGCCCGACGGCCGACACAAATTCACCTGAACTGGAAGGAGGACGATCGATGGCGAAACAACTGGCCTATGACGCGGACGCCCGCGCCGCGCTGAAGCGTGGCGTCGACAAGGTCGCAGACGCGGTACGAATTACCATCGGCCCTAAGGGCCGCAACGTCGTACTCGACAAGAAATTCGGCTCCCCGACGATTACGAACGACGGGGTGACGATCGCCAAGGAGATCGAGCTCGAGGACGCGTTCGAGAACATGGGCGCCCAGCTGGTCAAGGAAGTCGCCAGCAAGACCAACGACATCGCCGGCGACGGGACGACCACCTCGGTGGTGCTGGCCGCGGCGATCATCGGCGATGGCCTGCGCAACGTCACCGCCGGCGCCAACCCGATGCTGCTCAAGATCGGCATCCAGAAGGCCGTCGACGAGGTCGTCAAGGCGATCAAGGAGCAGTCGATCCAGATCTCCGAGCGTGAGAAGATCGCGCAGGTTGCCACCATCTCGTCTGGCGACACGCGCATCGGCGAGATGGTCGCCAATGCGATGGAGAAGGTCGGCAAGGACGGCGTCATCACGGTCGAGGAGTCCAAGGGCATCGAGGACGAGCTCAAGCTCGTCGATGGGATGCAGTTCGACAAGGGCTATATCTCGGCCTACATGGTGACCGACGCCACCCGGATGGAGGCGGTCCTCGAGGATCCCTACATCCTGATCACGGAGAAGAAGATCTCGGCCGTTGCCGACCTGCTGCCGGTGCTCGAGAAGGTGGTTCAGAGTGGCCGCCCGCTCGTGATCATCGCCGAAGACGTCGAGGGCGAGGCACTCGCCACCCTGATCGTGAACAAGCTGCGCGGAACCTTCACCGCCGTCGCCGTCAAGGCGCCCGGCTTCGGGGACCGTCGTAAGGCCATGCTGCAGGACCTCGCGATCCTGACCGGCGGCCAGGTGATCTCGGACGACCTCGGCCTCAAGCTCGACTCGGTTCAACTGAACCAGTTGGGCAAGGCTCGGCGTGTCACCATCACCAAGGACGACACCACGATCGTCGAGGGTCACGGCAAGCCGGACGAGATCAAGGGCCGGATCAACCAGATCAAGGCCGAGATCGAGAAGAGCACCTCGGACTGGGACAAGGAGAAGCTCCAGGAGCGTCTCGCCAAGCTCGCCGGCGGCGTGGCCGTCATCAAAGTCGGCGCCGCGACCGAAACCGAGCTCAAAGAGAAGAAGCACCGGATGGAGGACGCCGTCTCGGCAACCCGCGCCGCGGTCGAGGAGGGCATCGTCCCGGGTGGCGGCGCCGTGCTGATCCACTCCATCAAGTCGCTCGAGAGCCTTCGGAATCTCACCGGCGACGAGGCAACCGGCGTCCAGCTGGTTCGCCGCGCGCTCGAGGAGCCGCTTCGCCAGATCGTCAACAACGCCGGCTGGGAAGGCTCCGTCGTGGTCGAGAAAGTCAAGAGCCTGCCGAAGGGCCAGGGCTTCGACGCCGCGAAGGGCGAGTACACCGACATGGTCAAGGCCGGGATCGTCGACCCGACCAAGGTCACCCGCTCGGCGCTGCAGAACGCAGCCAGCATCGCCGCGATGCTGCTGACCACCGAGGCGCTGATCTCGGACATTCCGGAGAAGAAGCAGGCGGCTCCCGCGCCGTCCATGCCCGACTACTAGGCCGGACTTTCGGTAGAGGAGCCGCCCCGATGGGCGGCTCTTTTTTTGTTTGTCGCTAGCATGGCAGGCGTGAACGAGCGCAGTGGGATCGTCACCTTGCTGACGGACTACGGGGTCGACGACGCCTACGTCGGCGCGATGAAGGGCGCCATCCTCCAGATCCATCCCCGCGCCGTGATCGTGGACCTGACCCATGGGGTCCGGCCCTTTGCCGTGCTCCAGGGCGCGTTTCTCCTCGACAGCGCCTGGCGTAGCTTTCCCGTCGGTACGGTGCATGTGGCGGTGGTCGATCCAGGCGTCGGCACCACGCAGCGGGCGATCGCCTTTCGAGCCGGGGATCATTTCCTGGTGGGGCGCGACAACGGCCTCTTCACCTTTCTCAGCGAGCCCATCAGCGAGCTGGTCGAGCTGGCCGTGGCGCCCGAGGCCTCGCGGACCTTCCACGGTCGGGACGTCTTCGGACCCGCGGCCGCTCGTATCGCCGGCGGCCAGCCTCCCGCCGCCCTGGGCAAGGTCGGGACCGCGCCGCCGATGCGACTCGAGGATGCGTGGGCGGGAAAAGTCGGTGAGGCCTGGCGGGCGCAGGTGCTGCACTGCGATCATTTCGGCAACGTGATCAGCAACCTGCCGCTGCGGGCACTCGCGCGCATCACGGCCGTCAACGGCGCCAGGGTTCGGACGGTCGAGACCTACGACGAGGCCAGGCCGGGCGAGCTGGTCGCCCTGGTGGGCAGCAGCGGTCGGATCGAGTTCGCCCTGCGCGAGGGTTCGGCGGCGGAGCGGTTGCACGCCAGCCCTGGCGAGACGCTGCTCGTCGCGTGACCTGGCCGGCGATCGCCTTCACGCGGATGCCGGTCGCGCCCGCGGCCGTTATGCGCCAGGTCGACCGCGACGCGCAGACCCGATTCGGAATCGAGCCCCGCCAACTAATGGAGGTCGCCGGGTTCCAGGTCGCTCGATTCATCGAGGGCTGGATGCACGGCGCCAGGGAGAAGCGGATCGCGGTCGTCGCCGGCGCCGGCAACAATGGGGGTGACGGGCTGGTCGCCGCCAGGTTTCTCGCCCAGCGGGGCGCCCACGTGAGTGCGTGGCTCGTCGAGCCCCGCGACCCACAGAGCCTGGCCGCCATCCATGCACGGACTCTGCGCGCGATGGAAATCCCCTGCGTCCCTGCGAGCGGCGACATGCGCCTTGTCGCCGATCTGATCATCGATGGGCTGCTCGGCACCGGGATCACCTTGCCCTTGCGCGAACCCGCACCGACCCTGATCCATGCCATGAACCGGTCTGGCGCTCCGATCGTCGCGGTCGACTTGCCCTCCGGGCTGGATTCGGAATCAGCGGATGGCGACGACGGCGCGGTGCAGGCCGTGGCGACCATCACGCTGGGATTGCCGAAGCCGGCGTTGGCCACAGCTCGATCCTGTGGCCGCGTCTTTGTGGCCGACATTGGCCTGCCCGCGGTCCTGTTTGGGCCTGTTGCGGCGGCGGCGCGGGCGATCTACCGCGAAGCCGACCTGCTCGAGCTGGTCCGGCCCAACCAGCCGCTAAGTTGACGGGAACACCCCGCGTGACTAGACTGCAGGCATCCGCTCCACGTCCCACTGATGGATCAAGTACACGTCGAAGCGTCGAGTATTCGCGCCCGGACCGGGTCCGTGGAACGTGACTTCTATTCCGACTTTCCAGTCCTCGTCAACTATGTGGCTCGCCTGATCGACGACCTGGACGGGGCGGTCGGCATTGCCTGCGAGGCGTTTCGGCAGGTGTCGGCATTGAAGCGGGGCGAGGCGGTCCACGGATTCTCCCGAACCGAGGTCTTTCGTACTGCAACCGAGCTGAGCCGGCTGGCGCTGCGGCCACGTCGCTGGTTCCGCAGGAGCCGGCGCAACGGCATCACGCTTGGCGGGTTCCCGCAACCGGAGGCGCGCCGCGCCCTTCGCCGCGACACGGTGCAACGCGCGCTGACCGCGCTCCCCTTCGAGGCTCGGGCCATCGTCCTCCTGCGTGACTTCGTCAGACTTCCGTACGACGAGCTTGCCGAGGTCGTGGACATCGCGCCGAAAAAGCTGGTACACGCCGTCGACCGGAGCCGCGCCGAGCTCAAAGAGATTTATGAATACATCAAGTTCTGACCGCTGCACCCGGATTTCGCCAAGTGCGGTCCTGGATGACCGCCTGGACGGCAAGGACCTCGAGTGGGCCCGGGATCATCTCCGCCGGTGTGAGTCCTGTCGGGAGCGGGTGGAGGAATTTCGAGAGATGCTGATGCGGGTCGGACGGCTCCCCAGCGCGCCGATCGGTGCCGTCGCGATGGACGAGGCCTTCGCCACCGCGATTCCGGAGGCTGCCCGCGTCGGGACCGGCGCGATGTCAGCGCGCGGCTTCGACATGGCGTCACCACCGGTCACCAACGTGCGCGACCTGCTGAGCGACCTCGAGCGCGAGATTTTCCGCGACGAACCGGCACAGGACCATCCCACGGCGATGCCGCCGGCCCTGGGATCGACCATTCCAGAAATCGAAGCAGCCGCCGCGGCCGTCGAGCCACCAGCAGCCGCGGCGATTGAGCCGACGCCCCCGACGTCCCCGCCCAGGGAGCTGGGAGACGACCTACACGAGGTTCCGGTCGATTCGCGTTGGACTCCGGCCCCCGGACCGCAGGCCGACCTCTTCGATGTCGCGCGCATCAACGCTTTACCCCCACCGCCAACGCGCCAACCCGAGCCCGAGCTCGCGATGCTACCGCTGGTCGACGCCGCCGCAACCACCGACGACGACGCCGGCGTCGAACATCTGGCCTGGGCGGGGTCACCTGCGCTGGATCCAACCGCCACCGAGGCCGCGCCACCCAATACCCCGCGCCGCAGCGATACCGTGATGCGCGTCGCCGTCGGGCTCGGCGCCGCCGCCTGCGTGTTGCTGGCGGCCTTCTTGTATGAGGGCGGCTTTCTCTCTGGCAACCGCAAAACCGCCGCCACGGTTCCGAGGGCAACGGCCACCGCACGCGTCCAGCCGACGGCGAGCGTCGCGCCGTCGCCAAGTGCCTCGCCCACGGCGCCCCCGGCGCCCGTGCTCTTCCGCCTCGGCAACGGCGTCACAGGCGGCACCCTCTATCGGATCCGCCCCGGGACCGCGGTCGCGGGCTACACGAGGCTCGTCTTCGACATTCGTGGGCGTGGGTTACCGGCCATGGTCATCACGCGGCCCGATACCATGCATATCGCGATCATGTTCGCGAATACCGCGGGGGCGGCGGTGCCGGTGAAGGGGATCCACAGTTTCCAGGTCGCCGGCGTTGAGCCCGCGGTCCAACAGGGACCCGACCTGGTGATCACAGTCGACCTGGCCCGGCCCGACCGGGTCACCGCCTTCACCCTCCCCGCGGCCGGCGCCTACTCGCCCCGCCTGGTCGTCGACCTCCACACGTCGTAGCCGGCGCCTAGTTCAGGGAGGCGCGCGCCTGCGCCGACCCGGCGTGGGCCACCATCTCCTTCAGGAGTCCGATCTCTTTTCGCAGGATGCGGAGCTCAAGGGCGAGACGCTCGTCGGTCCGCCGCTCGGCCAGGAGGGCTTGCTTTTCGCCAACCTGCAAATTGAGGGCGGCGGCGATCAGGTACGACAGTAACTCGGGCTCCATCGGCGGCTCCGGCTCCTGCGGCTCCTGCCCGACCAGGGCCCGAACCAGGTTCGAGTAGCGCTGGAACGCCATCGCCGTTTCCTCCGTCAACCGAGCGGTGACCTCGATATCATCGCCCGCTTCCGGAATGATCCGGACCTGGCCGCGGAGATACGGCCGATCGTTCGCGGTTTTCACGATCTCGAATCGGGACGCGCCGCTCACCAGGAGGTTCATCCGCCCATCATCGAGACGTTCGACGCGGATGATCTTGGCCAGCGTGCCGACATCGTGGGGGGTTGCCGGACCGGTCTCGCCCCCTTCCCGGATGGCGACCACGCCAAAGCTGTGACCCTCCGCCAGGCACTCGGCGATCATCTGCCGGTAGCGCGGTTCGAAGATGTGAAGGGGCAACGGCATGTGCGGAAACAGCACCACGTTAAGCGGGAAAAGCGGTAACCACTGGGCCACGATTTCAGTATATGAACGCCCGGCCGCGGGGGTGACAGTCTAGCCGCTGACGGCGGCCGGCAGCCGGACAGGCTGCACGAAGTTCTTGCGCCGGACGATCATGGTCGTCAGCAGGGCGCCGACCAGCAGCACCCCGATGGGAACGGCAAGGGCTGGTCGCATGGCGCTGAGGTAGGCATTGGCGAAGACGTCGTGGGCGACCTGGCCGATCCTGGCGGCGACCTGTGCCGGAATACCGGAGGGCAAGGCAACGCCTGACTGGCCTCGGCCGACCTCGAGCACCCCATTGCCGGCCTTCGCAAAGCCCTGCACGAAGCCCGCTCGATAGGCCGGCGGCACGTTGCCTGCCTGCGCCTGCGATTGGGTCACCAGCTCGGACACCAGGCGGTTCTGGAGGATGGCGCCCACGATGGTGCTGCCAAAGGCTCCGCCCAGCTGGCGAATGGTATTCAGGATTCCTGAGGCGGCGCCAGCCAGGCGCGGATCGACGCGGCGCATGGTCACGGTCGTCATCGGCGCGAAGGTACAACCAAGCCCGATGCCGGCCACGATCAGCGGAACGATGTAGCTGAACTGATCGGACGAGAGCGATGAGGTGGCGATCACCAGTCCCATCCCGATGCCGAACAGGGTCAACCCGAGCATCAGGATGTACTTGCCACCATAGCGATCCGTGAGACGACCCGAGATGGGAGCGATCACCATCGACACGAGCGACATCGGGGCGAAGGTGAGGCCCGCCTTGAGCGCGCTGAACCCGAGCACGGATTGAAGGAAGATCGTCAGCGGCAAAAAGAGTCCCAGCATCCCGAAGGAAACGATCGCCGAGAGCGCGTTGCCCAAGGCGAAGTTGCGCTCCTTGAAGAGGGCGAACGGGACCAGCGGCTCGGGCTGGCGGCGCTCCCAGATCAGGAAGACGGCGAGCAGGATGGCGCTGAGCACAAAGAGCGCGGGAATGCTGATCAGGCCCCAGTGGCCACCCAGGGCATCGAAGGCAAGCGTGTTGGTAAACGTGCCCCAGTGGTATCGCTGCCCTTCGATCAGCGCGAACACGAGGGCGGAGAGCCCGGCGGTGGCGAGCAGGACCCCGACCGGGTCGAGGCTATGAGCCCGCCCGAACTTCACAGCCGGCAGCAGCCAGATACCGAGCGCGAAGGTGACGATGCCGACCGGGACGTTGATCCAGAAGATCGCGCGCCAGTCGTAGTTGGTGACGAGGAACCCGCCGAGCGTCGGCCCGGCCAGCGAGGCCACGCCGGCGACCCCGCCCCAGACCCCGAAGGCGGCGCCGCGCTTCTCCGAGGGAAAGATGTTGGTGATCATGCTCAGGGTCTGCGGGGTGAGGATCGCCCCGCCGATGCCCTGCACGATGCGCGCCCCGATCAACTGGCCGGGGCTCTGGGCGAGGCTGCAGGCGATCGAGGCCAGCGTGAAGACCGCCAGGCCGATCAGGAAGAGCCGCCTGGCGCCGAACATGTCGCCCAGACGGCCGGCCGTGATCAGCAGCACAGCGTAGGCCAGGATGTAGGCGTTCAGGACCCAGAGGATGCTGTCGAGGCTGGCATGGAGGCCGTCGATGATGCTGGGGATCGCGATATTCACGATCGTGAGATCGAGCAGGATCATGAAGAAGCCGAGACAGAGGACCAGCAGCACGAGCCACGGATTGTGCTTGGTCACGTACGCCGGTTGCGACGACATTTCGGAAGTCTAAGAAATCAGCGCCCGAAACTGCCGGATTGAACTGGTTTTCAGCAACGGGCGGCGATAAACCGGGACGCGCGGTGCGCCATCGACATGATCGTGATCATCGGATTGACACCGGAGGCACTGGGGAAGGCGCTGCCATCGGCGACGAACAGGCCCCGGACGGCATGTGTCTCGTGGTCCGGCTTGATCACGGAGGTTTCCGGGTCGTTCCCCATCCGGCACGAGCCCATCTGGTGAAAGCTGAGATAGCCCATCTGCCCAACCCCGTAGCCTCGACGGTCGACCTCCTCCATGAACCCCTGGAGTCCACCGTGTTGCCCCGGGCGATAGGAGACGAAGGCGGCCTGGCTGGTGAAGATCTCGAGCGCCCCGGCGGCCTCCATGATTCGGGCACTGGCCTCGATCCCCTGCCGGACATCCGCCAGATCCTCGCGGGAGAGGCGATAGTCGACGCGGGCGGTTCCGTCGGTCGCAGTGACGCGGCCGGACTGGTGATCGCGTACCAGGGGGGCGGCGACCGACATGTGCGAGAGCGAACGCATCAGCCGGCGGTAGTGGACTGGATCGCGCCACGGCGCCGCCAGCGCCAGGATGGCGGGGTGCATCGGGCCCGACTCGATCTTCACGCCGTGATGACGTCCGTCAGTGTTGATGAACTGGTCCGAGTAGATCGCCTGCATCGTGCCCTCCCAGGGCCGGGTCGCCTCCTCGAAGATGCCCGCGACGGCGGTCCCCGGGTGCAGCCGAAGGTAGGCGCCGACTGCCTTGCCGCGCACCCCGCTCCGCTGCAGCAGGGCGGGCGTCCCGATTGCGCCGGCCGCGGCAACCACGGCGCGGCTCCGGATGATCAAGGTCCAGGCGGGTTGGTCGGCCTGGCGTACGGTCGCCCGCACCCCGACCGCCTGGCCGTCCTCGATCAGGACGCGGTCGACCTTGCAATTGACCACGATGCGGGCCCGATGCTCGTAGGCGTCCTGCAGGTAGGTCTTGAGTGTGGATTGCTTGGCGCCCGCCTGGCAACCAAGTCCGCAATAGCCGCAGCGAGCGTCCTGGGTGCAGCCCTTGACGTTGCGCGGCATGTACCCGACGTGCCAGCCGAGCCGCGTAAGCCCGCGTTCCAGCACGCGCTCACGGGCGCTGACGCGCGAGTGGTCGAGGTTGACCCCGAGCCGTTCGGACACGGCATCCATCGAGGCGGTGTACTCGTCGCCGACAAACGCCGAAAGCCCGTAGCGCGTCGCCCATTCCTCGCGCAGCCAGTCGGGTGAGCGGAAGCTGGTGGCGTAGTTGACCAGCGTCCCTCCGCCCAGGCAGCCACCGGCGACCAGCGCGATCGCCGCATCGGAGGTGGCGGCAAAGCCGCCCTGGAAATAGAGCTTCCGCATCATGGACAGCTCGAGCTGGTCGAAATCGGCTTCGTTGTAGTACCCGCCTTCCTCGAGGACGATCACGTCCTTCCCGGCCGCCGCCAGCTGCGCGGCCACGACACTGCCCCCGGCACCCGAACCGACGATCACGGCATCGCAGGTCAGCGTCGTATCGCCATCGAGCGTCGTGGTCCTGATGGGCTTCGGCACCGGCATCGGAGCGGAGACGGGACCCGGGTAGCCGATCTCTGGCCAGACCGGGTTACTCCCGTCGGCCTCGGTCTCTCCGAGAAACGCCAGCAGCGTCAGCCGTTTGAACACCTGGAACAGCTGCCGGCGGAATGTCAGCCGGCTGGTTGACCACCGCGTCATCAGCCGCGTGCGCTGGTCACGAGACCATAGGTAAAACGGGACCGGCCGCCCGGTGAGCAGAAAGGTCCCGGATCGCCGGGCAAAGACCGCCAGGATCAGCTCAAGCTTGTCGCGATCGGCCTTGGACGGCAGCCGGCGGACGGATTCCTCCATCGAGGCGGCCACCCGAAGGGGCGATCCCGGGTGGCCCATGCCGCCGATGAACGTATCCGCCATCGCCACCAGGACCCGGGATTTCGTCTCCCGGCCTGCCGTGACGGGCGGCGCCTTGACCGCGGTTGACATCAGTTCCTGCCCCCTCGCCGGATCCCGGCGCCCCCATGATAGGGGCGATTCCCTGGATTGGCTAGGGCTCTGTGGCGCTGGGACGGGCCGGCGCGAGAGAATGTGCGGCATGTGCTATTCCAACCAGGCTCGGCCACCGATTCCCCCCATCCTCGGCGGCTCGAGGGACGATCACGATCTCGTCCTGACGGCGAAGGATGGCAATCGCGTTGCCGCCTACGCCGTGCGCGCGGCGGAGCCAACCGGCACCGGCGTTGTCGTGATCCCGGACCCCCGCGGCGTCCATCCCTTTTACAAGGAGTTGGCGCGACAGTTCGCCGGCGTCGGGTTCGAGGCGATCGTGATCGACTACCTAGGGCGGATTGCCGGGATAGGAGAACGGGCCGACGACTTCGACTTTCGAGCGGCCATTCAACAAACCAAGCCCGACCAGGTCGCGGCGGACGTCGCCGCCGGCATCGAATACCTGAAATCGGAGAAGGGTGGCTCCGTTCGATCGGTCTTCACGGTCGGCTTCTGTTACGGAGGCGCGATGTCCTGGCGCCAATCGGCTGCCCAGCCGGGGCTAAGCGGCGCCATCGGTTTATACGGCCGGCCCTCGGTGGCTCGCGACGCCATTCCAGAGATGAAAGCTCCGCTGCTTCTCCTGATCGCCGGCGACGACCAGGCCACAACCCAGGAGGAATTCGTGAAGTTCGACCACGAGCTGACGGACGCCCGGGTCGAGCATCAGAAGGTCATCTACCAGGGCGCCCCGCACTCGTTCTTCGATCGCAGCTTCGAGCAGCACAAGGACGCCGCCGACGATGCCTGGCGCCAGATGCTGTCCTTCATTAGCGAGCACGCGGGGGCGCGTCGTCGCTAGGCTGACGCTTGGCCGAGCTGGGGTCTTTCTCGGCTCAATGGCTATGTTGCCCGCGGCGGCCATGCGCGCGGCTGTCGCGGACATCGAATCGATGGGGTACGGCACGATCTGGATCGGCGAGGCCCACGGCCGAGAGCCGTTCGCCGCGTGTGCCGTCGTGCTCGCTGCGACGCAGCGAATCACGGTTGCCACCGGGATCGCGAACATCTATGCCCGCGACGCAACGGCAATGATAAACGGTGCCCGTACCCTGGCCGAGGCCTGGCCGGATCGCTTCATCCTCGGCATCGGCGTGAGCCACGCCACGCTGGTCAGCTCTCGCGGACACAACTACGAAAAGCCGCTGACCGCCATGCGCCATTACCTCGATGCGATGGCGAACGTGCCCTACCGCGCACCGCAGCCGCCGGTACCGCCGCCCGTGGTCCTCGCGGCCCTTGGTCCAAAGATGCTCGAGCTGGCAAAAGAGCGCGCCGCCGGTGCCCATCCGTACTTTGTGCCAGTCGATCACACGAAGGGCGCCCGCACGATCCTCGGTCCGGACCGCGTCCTGGCCCCGGAGCACGCGGTCGTTTTCGCGACGGATCGCGCGACGGCGCGCCGGACCGGGGACGCGTACCTGCGAACTTACCTCGCGCTGCCAAACTACCGGCAGAACCTCGAGCGTCTTGGTTGGGGCGGCGCCGACCTCGAGGCAACGGGTAGCGACCGGCTGTTCGATGCCCTGGTCGCCTGGGGGGACGATCGGATAATCGCGGACAAATTGCTTGCCCACATCGAAGCCGGCGCCGACCAGGTCGCGGTCAGTGTGCTGACCCCAACGCCCGCCGTCGCGCCGACCAACCAGCTCGAGCGCCTCGCCCCCCTCCTTCTCCATTAGCCAAGGAGCCGCCGTCGATGGGGTTCGCTAGGCTGAACAATGTGAGCCGATCCGGGGCATCTGCCGCGACCCGCTGGGCAGAGGAGCTGAAGGCCTGGGCCATCCCGCCGGAGATCCTGGCGCAGGTTACCGCCTCGCCCTGGGATTTTCCTCCGGGCATTCTCGAGCGTCGCGCGGACCGATCCCGGGGGCTCGACACACCGTCGACCCGAATGGCGAGGGAAACGCTACCGGCTCGCGGAAGCGTCCTCGACGTCGGATGCGGTCCCGGTGCCGCGTCGTTGCCCCTTACCGATCGAGCCTCGGCCCTCACGGGTGTCGACACCGACCCGCAAGCGTTGCAGGCGTTTCGGAACCGCGCCGAGGCGGCGGGCGTCAAGATCGCCACGATCGAAGGGCGCTGGCCGGACGTGGCCGATCGCGCCCCTGTTAGCGACGTGACGGTGTGCAATCACGTCGCATACAACGTCGAAGAGCTCGGGTCGTTTGCTCGGAGATTGACCGAAAAGACGCGGGCGAGAGTCGTCCTCGAGCTGACCCTCGTTCATCCCCGCGCTTATCTCAACGAGCTTTGGATGCATTTCCACAAGCTGCCGCGCCCCTCAGGCCCGACCGCCGACAATGCCGTCGCAGTGCTCGAGGAGGCTGGACTTAAGGTCCACCGCCAAAACTGGACTCCGTCCCAGCCGAATACATGGTTTCCCTCGATCGAGGAGGCGGTCGCCTGGACGGCACGGGCACTCTGCCTCAACCCCGATCGCCACGCTGAACTCCAGGCCCTTGTCGAACCCCACCTGCTCCGGATCGACGGAACCGTGGCCCAGCCGCCACGACCGCGGGCAACAGTCTGGTGGGCGGGCACGGCCAGGGACTAACGAGGCGTTTGCTCGTCCGGCCTGAAAGGATCGCCGTGTCCGGGCACGATCAGTTGGGCCAGTTCCAGCACTCGGGCCCGGTTGCGATGGAGCGGCTCGGGGTCCGGAGCATACGGGTCGTCGGCAGGGCCTTCCGCCGACCACCACAGATGGGTGAAGGCGACCACACCCTGCTCGGTGGTGACCAGCGTGGTGATGTCCTGTGGGGTGTGCCCCGGTGTTTCGATCAGGCGAATCGATGGGCTGATGGCGAAACCCTCGGCCGGCCGGCTTTCCCAGACGTCGCCCTTGTAGATCGCCCAGAAGTCGTGATAGCGGGCTCGAGGAAACAGCGCCGCATGGAGGGTGTGGTCCGGATGGTGGTGGGAGAAGACCACGTCGGTGATTTCGTCCGGCGACGAGACGTGGGCGCCCAGCGGCTTCAGGATGGAGCCTGGCTCGGGCACCATGCCGGGATCGATGATCACTCGGATCTCGCCGTCGCGGACAAAGGTGACGGTGCTGGCGACGCCCTTCCCGACATAGCCGGCAAACAGGACGTGAAACGCAGCCGCCACGGAGCCGATTCTAGGCTGCCCTGGCGGTGAGTATCATATGGATATGTCTGAGACTAAATCGATGGCGGCGCTCGAGAGCGCCGGCCAGCGGCTGACGCCGCAGCGGCTGGCAATCGCACAAGCGCTCGCCACGACCGGGAAAGAGGCCACCGTCCAGGAGCTCTACGACCGAGTGCGGCGGCGGCACCCTTACATCGGCCGGGCGACCATCTTCCGCTCGGTGGACATGCTGGTCGAGGCCGGCCTGGCGCAGCGACTGGAGCGCCCCGGGCATGTGTCCGCCTACATCTGGTGCGAGCCCGGCCATCATCATCACCTGATCTGCACCACCTGCCGCGCCGTCGAAGAGCTCGATGAACATGCGGTGGCGCCGCTGGCTGAGACGATCGCCCACGAGCGGGGCTTCCGCGTCGACCACGCGACCCTCGACTTCTACGGCGAGTGTCGGAATTGCTCCTCGCGAGGAACCGGACGCCGCGCGGCAGCACCGCGCCGGGCAAAGTCACTCCCGAGCCGAGCCACGGCATAGCTTCCAAACGCGATCGTCGTGATGAAAAACCCGACCGGGTACGGCAGGTAGTAGGCGATAACCAGGCCGGCCCACGTGAACAGCACCGCGGTCGCCGCGGCAAGCATGACGCCGCGACTCGGACGGGTGGTAAAGCGTTCCGCGATCGCCGCGGGGGCCACGATCAAGGCGAAGATCAGGAGCACGCCCACCGCCTGGACCGCCTCGGAGACGGCAACCGCCAGCACCACCATGAAGACGATCGAAAGGCCCCACACGGGAACGCCCTTTGCTTCGGCGACCTCCTCGTCGAGCGTCGCGAAGAGTAGCGGACGGTAGATGACGACCAGGGTCGCGACCGTGATCGCGCCGGCCACGAGCGTGACCAGGACCTCCTGGGCCGTGATCCCGAAGATCTGACCAAAGAGGATGCCGATTGCCAGCTGCGCCGACCCCTGGTAGAGCGCGGTAAAGAGCAGGCCGAGTCCCAGTGACCACGCCATCACGAGGCCGATCGTGACGTCGCGGCCGCGAAGACGCTGGCCGAGCGCTCCCATCACGGCGCCAGCCGACATCGTGAATGCCAGCAGACCGACGATCGGCGCCAGCCCCAGGAGGGCCGCGCCTGTGGCACCGGCGAAGCCGATGTGTGACAGGGCATGCGCGGCAAAGGAGAGCCCACGCAGGACGACGAAGTAGCCGATGACGCCCGCGACCACGGCGACGATCGTCCCGGCCTCGAAGGCGTGTTGCATGAAGACGTAGCGAAAGAGCTCATGCACATCGCGGATCAGGTCCCAACCGAAATAGGGTGCGACTGCACCAAGGGTGCCTAGCCCCCGTTCAAGCATCGTGGTGGGCGCTCTCCGCTTCCAGCCCGACGACAAACATATGGCCATGACTATCGTGGAGCACTTCGACCGGGGCACTGTAGAGCCGGCTCAGCTGTTCGGTGGTGATGACCTCGGCGGGCTTTCCAATCGCCAGGCCACCCTGGGCGACGTACAGCACGCGGTCGACGACCGGCAGCAACGGATTGATGTCGTGAGCAATCAGCAGCACCGTCAGGCCGTTCGCGCGGGCCAGATCGGCGACCAATTCCGCGATCACGATCTGATTCCGAAGGTCAAGGCTGGCCAATGGCTCGTCGAGGAGCAGCATTCTGGGCCGCCCCGCCAGTGCCTGCGCGAGGAGCAACCGCTGTTGTTCTCCGCCTGAGAGCTGGCCAATCGGCCGATCGGCATAGGCCTCTGCGTGAACCGAAGCGATCGCCTCGTCGACTCGCCGCCGGTGGTCGGCGGGGTCGCCCAATCCAATCCCCCAGCGCGTCCCATCGATGCCGAGATGGACCATGTCACGCCCGCGGATCGGCAGGTCGCGGTCGATGTTCCGGCGCTGCGGCACGTAGCCGATGTCGGCATTTCCCTGGTGCGGCCGGCGACCAAGCACCTCGAGCGTGCCGGCCGCCGGCGTAAGGAGCCCGAGCAGCAACCGGAAGAGCGTAGACTTCCCGCTGCCATTGGGTCCGAGGACGACGATGAATTCACCGGCCTCGGCGGTGAAGCTGGCATCCTGCCAGACCGCCCGCCCACCGTAGGCCGCCGAGACATGGTCGGCGACGATCACCAGATGGGTTTCGGGAACGGCCACGCTAGTGGGTCAGCGCTGCGGCATTGAGCGCATTCTGCAAGGTGATCAGTTGGGCATCTTGCCACTCCTGAAAGGTGGCGCCGGCGGGTTGCAGGGTTTCCGAGATGCCGACAACGGGGATGCCCCTGGCGGCGGCAAGCCGCTTCAACTGCTCGGTGATGCTAGTCGAGGTCTGGACGTTGTAGACGAGCACCTTGATCTGCTTGGTCGAGACCTGGTTATTGAACTCGGCGACCGTCTGGGCAGGCGGATCGTTGCCCTCGGCGACCGCCTGCATGAACTTCGGCGGTGAAATCAGGTGGAGACCGAGGGCCTGCGCAAGGTACACGAAGATATTCTCCGTCGCTCCCACGGGAAGTCCGGTAAAGGAGGCACGGATCTTCGCAACGCGGTCATGGTAGGGCTGCACGGCGGTGCGGAACGCCGCGCGTAGTTGGTCGAAGTAGGCAGCGCCGGCGGGATCGATCGATTTGTAGTCCGCCGTGATTCGATCCGCCACCTGTTCCACCCAATCGGGGTTGTACCAGAAATGGGGGTTGTCCCCCGCTTTCTTGTGCAGCAGGTCCGCGACAGGGAAGATCTTCCGGGCCTGGTTCGGATTCGCCGCGAGGAGCTTGCTGGCCCATGGGTCGTATCCCGCGCCATTGAGGATGACGTAGTCCGCCGCGGCGAAAGCCCGCGCATCCTTTGGGCTGCTCTCGTATTCGTGGGGATCGGCGTTCGGATTCGTGACGACGCTGGTCACAGACACTCGGGTGCCGCCGAGTTGCGCCGCGATGCTGCCCCAAAAGTTCTGGCCGGCGACAACCTGCAGCGTTGTGCCGGAACTGATGCCGGCGGGAGACGCGCCACATGCGGCGAGCAGCGACGCCAGGACCGTGGCGAAGGCAAGGACGGCCGGGCGTGCGACCTTGATAGCTCCACTCATGTGATACTGAGTATCACACGCGAGCAAGCCTCACGTCAAATCGCTCAATCGATGATGGCGATCGCCTCGACTTCGATCAGGTAGCCCGGCTGGGCAAGCGCTTGAACGCCCACCAGCGTCGATGCCGGCAGGTCCGCCGTGCCGAGAACGGTGGTGCGGGCCGCGCCCATCACCGGGAGCAGCTCGGGCCGATAACCCACCACGTAGGTCGTCAGCTTGGCGACATCTGCAGGCTTTGAGCCAGCACTATCGAGCGCCGCTTTCAGATTGGCATAGACCTGCTTCGCCTGGCCGGCAAGATCGCCCTCGGCGACGAGGTTCCCGTCGGCGTCCATCGAGACCTGCCCGGAGATGAACACCATGCGCCGCCCGGTGGCGATGACTACCTGAGTAAAAACAGCGGGCTTGAACAGCCCCTTCGGGGTGAGATGTTCGAGTGTCAACGTTGGTTTCCTTTGGCTTTATTGAGTGCGAGTAGCGCGAGGAATTCATGGATCAGTGTTCCGGCAAGCAGCGAGGTCACTTCGCCCGAATCGTATTGCGGCAGCACCTCGACCAGGTCGAATCCGACGAACTGAATGCCGCGCAGGCCCCGAACGAGCCGCAAGGCATCGCGACTGGTCGGGCCGCCGACCTCCGGTGTTCCCGTGCCAGGCGCGAAGCCCGGGTCGACAAAATCGATGTCAAAGCTCACGAACACCGGGCCGTCACCGACGCGCCGGTGCACCTCCGGCAGGACATCATCAACGCCGCGCGACAGCAATTCTTCCGTTGGGACCAGGTGAAGCCCGAGCGCTTGGGCACCGCCGCGATCCTCGGAGCCGTAGAGCGAGCCGCGGATGCCGAGCTGGACGGCACGCCGCGTATCGATCAAGCCCTCCTCGATGGCGCGCTTGCACCAGGTGCCGTGGGTGTAGCGCTCGCCCCAGTAGTTGTCCCAGGTATCGGTGTGGGAGTCGAAATCGATCAGCCCGACCGGGCCGTGCTTCCTGGCGACGGCACGCAGCTCCCCGAGGGTGATGGCGTGGTCACCGCCGATCGCCAACGGCACGACGCCGGCATCGAGGATGGGTCGCAAGCCATCCACCATCACCTGGTAGCTGGCCTGGATGTTCCCGGGGACGACCGAAAGATCGCCCGCGTCGACCACCGAGAGATGGTCGAAGATCTCGATGTCGTGCTCGACGTGGTAGGGACGCAGGAGTCGGGAGGCCTCGCGGATGGCGGCCGGGCCGAAGCGACCACCGATGCGGTAGCTCACACCGGTGTCAAAGGGGATGCCGATAATCGCCGCATCGACCCCGTCCATGTCCGTCACCTGGGGCAGCCGCATAAAGCTCCCGATGCCAGTAAAGCGCGGCGCCTTCAACGCGTCGACGGGCCGGTACTTAGGCACGAGCCAGTTCCGACTCGACGGCCTTCATGCTCTCTTCGTGGATGACGCCCACCACCTGATTGCGAAGTTCCGTAAACCGCGGGCTGCTGACCATGTCGAAATTGCGCGGCCGCGGCAGATCGACGGCCAGCGTGGTGCGGATGCGACCAGGGCGGTTGGTCATGATGTAGATCACGTCGCCGAGGAAGATGGCCTCGTCGATGTCGTGGGTGACGAACAGCACGGTCTTGCGATAGCGTTGCCAGAGGTCGGTCAGCATCTCCTGCATGACCTGCCGCGTCAGGGCGTCCAGGGCACCAAACGGCTCGTCCATCAGCAGCACCTCGGGATCATTGGCCAGCGCCCGGGCGATTGCCACCCGTTGCTTCATGCCGCCCGAGAGGGCCTTCGGATAGGCTTCCGCGAACCCGTCCAGCTTCATCAAGTGGATCAATTCAGTCGACTGCCGCTTCCGTTCGGGTTTCGCGACGCGCTTGATTTCGAGGCCGAACTCGATATTGCGCCGCACCGAGAGCCATGGATAGAGGGAGTACGACTGGAATACCATGCCTCGATCGGAACCCGGCGAGTAGGCGGGCTTGCCGTCGACCAGGACGTCACCTTCGCTGGGCAAAACCAGGCCGGCGGCGATGCTCAGCAGGGTTGACTTGCCGCAGCCCGAGGGACCCACGATGCACGCGAATTGTCCATCGGGCACCGTCAGCGAGATTTGCTGCAGGGCACGCACCTCGCCGCGCCGTGTGCGATAGCGCATGGCGACATCGACGAAGCAAACCTCGCTCATGCGTGCACTCTTTCGACATAGGGGAACGCCCAGCGATGGACCAGCCCAAAGATCGTGTCCGTGATCAGGCCGAGGATCCCGATGGTGATAATCGCGGCGATGATGCGATCCGATCGTAGAAATCGCTCCGAGATCAAAATGAATGCGCCAATCCCACGCTCGGCCGCCACGATCTCGGCGACGATCAGGTAGGTCCAGGCCCACCCCATGGTGATGCGGAGCGCGTCCACCACTTCGGGAAAGGTTGCGGGCAAAAAGACTTTGTAAAAGACTTTCCAGCGTGAGGCCCCGAGCGTGTAGGCGACATTGAGCATCTCGTCAGGGACCCGGTGGGCAATATCCATCACCATCAGGGCGAGCTGGAAGAAGACACCGATCCAGATAATGGTGAGCTTCTCGCTTTCATCGAGGCCGATCAGCAGGATCAGCAATGGGATGAAAGCGGAGGCAGGCATGTAGCGGATGAAGTTGACCGGTGGCTGGAAGAACGATCGGACGACCTCGAACGAGCCCATCAGCAGGCCGAGTGGCACCGCCATGATGGCGGCGATCACAAAGCCCGCGACGATCCGAAAAGTGCTCCACCCGACATCGGACAGAAAGTTCCGACTCTGGAACATATCGATCCAGGCCGTCCAGACCCGCAAGGGGCTCGGGGCAAACAATGGATTGTTGATCTCGAGCGAGGCGAGGCTCCAGGCAACGAGGATGACCACAAAACTGCCAATGCCGAGCGTGACGACAGTCGCCCGCGGAATCGCCTGCTTCGGCGTGAGGTAGGTCCGGAGCAAGCCGCGGCGCCGGCGCTGCACTCTGGCAGGAGCCGCCGGCGCCGCCTGGGTCGCGGGGACCCGCTCGCTCACGCGTCCCTACAAGCTGTTGATGAAGCTCGGATCGACCGCGTCACTCGGTTTCACGACGGTATCGATCTTGCCCTGGGCCTTCCAGAAATCGGCCGCCGCCTTAACGACGTCGTAGATCGTGCCGTGGCTGCTGCTGGTTCCAATAACCTGCTTCCCCTTGCTCAGGTCGAAGAGGGTCATGGTCGAGAGGTCAGCCGTCACGTCCGCCGGCGTCTCCTGTACCGCAGTCCCGATTACGGAGAGGGCCTCAGTCTTGTTCGCCTGCATCCAGTTGTAGGCGTCGTAGTAGGCCTTCATGAACTCTTTGACGGTATCCGGATACTTCTGGATAAAGTCCTTTCGGAAGGCGAAGCTATCCATGATCAGGTCCGGGTACTTGGCGGACGACACCAGGACGTGGCCGTCCGTCCGCACCTTGGCCTTGCTGAGCCATGGCTCCCAGGTGACGGCAACGTCGATTTTCGACGCCACGAATGCTGCTCCGGCGGCTCCCGACGTCATGTTCTGTTCTTTCACGTCGGACAGGTGCAGGCCGTTCTTCTCCAGGACCTGGGCCAGGAACCACTCCGAAACAGAGCCCTGGTTGACACCGACCGTCTTGCCCTTGAGATCGGCGACGGTTTGAATCGTGGTCTTGGCCAGGATGCCGTCGCCGCCGACGGAGGCATCGATGGGAAACACCTCAACGGCGGCGACCCCGTTCGACTGTTGCCGGGCAAACGAGTCGACCGTCGACGCCATGCCCTCCAACCGTCCCGCGGCCAGAGCGATAAAGCGGTCATTCGGATCTTCGACGTCCTTGAAGTTGACGTCCAGGCCGTGCTGCTTCCAGATTCCCTTGGCATTGGCGAGATATAAGAGCGCATAGCCGGTCCAGGTCGATGAGGCGATATGAATCGTTCCGCTGTATTTGGTGCTGCCGCTCGCGTTGTTGGTGGCACCACAGGCCGACAGCAGCAGCGCGGCCATTACCGATACGGATAAGAGCAACCGTTTTCCGAACATGGAATCCCCTCCCGGGCAGACTGGGCGCCGTGCTCGATCGCGGCCCTGGCGGCGCCGGCGCGAGCCGCGATCCCCTATGCTACCCGAACCGGTTGCCGGCCAGTTGTCGCACGCGCTCCGTCCAACCCTCGGTGTGCCGGCGGCGCATTTCAGCGTCTGGCAGATTGCGGTGGCGGAGGCGAACAATGGTGCCCTCGCCATCCTCCGTCAGGGTGACCTCTACGGTCGTCGAGCCTGCCGGGAACGATGGATCACCCTCCATTCCCCAGGTGAGGACCACGCAACGCGGCGGGTCGATCTCACGATATTCGCCCGCCGTCGTGGGGCCGTCGACCATGTGAATCCGGTATTGGCCGCCCGGTCTTGCGTCGAGTGTCACCCGCCCTCCGATCCAGAGCGCCATCCGTCCGGGATCGGTGAAGTACGAGAACACCACCTCGCGCGGAGCCAGCACACGCTGGACGACCTCGATGTCGAAGCTCTCGTCAGACACGGGTCCGCCTTCTCCCTCTTGCCTCGCGTTCGGCCGCTCGCTTCAGACGCCCAAGGTCTCGCTGCCACATCTGGGTTAGGACCAGCTCGAGCGGGCCGAGCGCCGCTCGGTTGGCCGTGTACAGTCGGCGAGTCCCCACCCGGCGTTCACTAACAAGACCGGAGGACTTCAGGAGCCGCAGGTTCTGGGAGGTTGCCGGCCAGCTGACGTCGAAGGCGCCAGCGATGTCTCCTGCGGATCGCTCCTCGGACCAGATCATCTGGAGGATTTCGCGGCGCCGTGAATTGGATAGGACCGCGAGCGCAACGTCGAGGTTCGGTGGGGCGATGTGAGTTGTCGGTTGCATTTCAGGCCAGCACTATTTAAGCTTACTCTTAATTAAGCCAGCTCTTTAGGAGGAATTGCCATATGAAGACCATCATCCACACCGTCGACATCCAGGCAAAGCCGGCGGCGGTCTACCAGGCGGTCGCGACAAAGAAAGGGCTCACCAGCTGGTGGACGACGAAGGTAAAGGCCGAGGAGCGAGTGGGCGACGTGATCGACTTTACCTTCATGGACGGGTTCGGGCCGAAGATGAAGATCACTCAGCTGGAGCCGTCCCGCTTGGTGAGATGGACCTGCGTCGGCGGCCACGAGCCCTGGATCGACAACACCTTCCGATTCGAGATCGTCAGCCAGGAGGCTGGGACGCGGCTTCGCTTTCGGCAAGACTACTCGCAGGAACTCGGAGACGATCAGGTCGGCATCTACAACTTCAATTGGGCCTACTACCTCGAGAGCCTGCGGCTGTACTGCGCAACCGGTACCGGTAAACCATTCGTGCCGGACAACGCGCTTGCCTCTTCCGCCGCTCCGGGTGCTCGGCGACGGCCTCGTCGATAGGCCTTCGATCAACGGTCGGGCCAGGGAGCGAGGCACGGACGTGACCAGGTCGACCCAGTACGAGCTGAGCCGCGGAGTCGGAACCGGCCGCAACGCCCGGAACCAGACCCGCCCCCGTCTTTTCGTTGGTCGTGGCTACCAGCCGGCCGTGCCGGGGCCGCCTTTAAAGGGGCCGACGATGCCGGCCGTGATCCAACCGCCGTAGAAGTCGCCCGCCTGGGCCTGCACCCGTTCCTTCTCGATATAGCAGGCATCGACGCGGGCGGGGTAGAAGGCGACATAGTCCTTGAGCATGCGATAGCCGCGTAGCGGGTCAGGATAGGACCAGGCGGCGGATTCCGCGTACCGATCACGGCTCACGATGTCCCAGTACGTGGCCCGACCCTTGAACTCGCAGACGCTGCTCCCGTTCGCTACCCGTAAGCATTCCTGACGCACGTCGGCGGCCGGGAAATAAATCACGGGCGGATGGCTGGTCTCGAGAACGCGGAGCGCCTGCCGGCTGTCGGCGATGACCGTGCCATCGAACTCGACGCGCGCTCGGCCCACCAACGGCTCGACGCGCGGCGGGCGCGGGTACGACCATACCGATTCGCGTATCACGGTCTGCCCCTTTCTGGTCAATTGGCAGCGAGTTCGATGCCCACCTCATTGCGACGCACGAAACCGGGCGTGAAGGGGGCGTCGTAGCGCATCAGGAACGGCTCGCCGTTCGGGCGAATGTCGTGGCGCGCGAGCGTGTCGAGCAGTATCCGGCGCTTCTCGGCCACGGCACTCTGCCCGGCAGGGCCGCGAAATCTGAGTGCTGCGACGCGCCGTGCCGGGATTCGCTCCAGGGTGGATCGCGGGTCGAGGGGCACGGGGCTGCTCTCGATCGAGTACGAGGAAGGCAGCATGAACGAAAAGGTATCGTCGCTGGAAACGACCGGCGCCGTCATGGCGATTCGCTGTCCGGTCGAGATGACCGGAACGGTCATCTCGATCTTGCTCACGGTGCGATTGCTTCCCGAGATGTAGCGGAACAGGATGCGGAAGGCCTCATTGTCCGGCATGCCGCGGACGGTCGCCAGCACGTTCGGAGGATAACGCCGAAGCTCGACCTTGTCGATTGACTTCTCGATGGTGTAGTCGATGGTGTTGCTCATGAAATTCACACTAGCCGAGCTATGCCGCTCTACCGATGGACAAACTGGGCGCCCTCGACAAACTCTTAGACACACGACGTTGTCGAAGCCGCTTCGGCGGTGCCGGACGTGGGCCAGATCTCGATCCCCGCATCACCCGATCACGCCAACGCAGGCAACCAGCACCGCTCATGGTCGCGGATCGGCTGGCACTCGAAGGCAAACAATCCCCCTCCCCTGCTCTCGACGCGACGCTTCAGGGCGTGTCCTGAAGCAGCAGCTCAGCTGCTCGACCTGCTTACTCCTGTCTAAGCCCTTGTCTATCTCGGGCAGTCGTCCAACTGAACTACCGGGCGCGGCCGGTTAGGGTGAGGTCAAGTCCTAAGGAGTTGAACACCGTGAAGCTGTTTTCGATCGGCGTATCGCGTCGTCGCGCTGCCTGGCTGGTGCTGCTGCTGGCAGCCGTCATCGTCGGTGTCGTCATGTCGATGAAGGCGCCCACCATTGTCCAGCAGTCGGGCGATCCCGGCTTGCCCAGCTCTTATCAGTCGGCCCGGGTTGCCGCACTCGAGAGGACGCTCCCCACAAGTGGTGTCCAGCCGGCGCTCGTCGTCTACTCGACCCGGGATTCCGGCGCGCTCAGCCCAGCCCAGATCGCCGAAATCCAGCGCAACGCACCCGTCGTCTTCAGCGCGCTCGGCCCGAACGGCCGTTACGCCGGCACCGACGTTTCCCCCGACCGCACCGTCGCCGTCTCGACGGTGCTCGTCAACACGGCAGGAAGCGACACGACCGCGAACGCGGTCGTCGACAAGTTGCGGCGTCTCGACCTGACCGTCGCCTCGGGGGTGGTCGTCCACGTGACGGGCGGCCCGGCGTTCACAAGCGACCTGACCAAAGTCTTCAGCGGCGCGAACACGACGCTGTTACTCACCACCGCACTGGTGGTGGCCGCCTTGCTGCTGATCACGTATCGCAGTCCGATTCTGTGGATCGTCCCACTGCTCGTCGTCGGTACCGCCGATCTACTGACCACCCAGGTGGTCGCATTGCTGACCCAGCATGTCGGGATCCGGGTCGATCAGGCGGCCTCGGGGATCACCTCAGTGATCGTCTTCGGCGCAGGCACCGACTACGCGCTGCTCCTCATTTCGAGATACCGGGACCAGTTGCGCAACACCAGCGACCGATTCGCGGCCATGCGCACGGCCGTTGGTCGGACCGCATCGGCGATCATCTCGAGCGCGATAACGGTCACAGCGAGCTTGCTGGTGCTGATCCTCTGCGCGACCGAGTCGACGAGGGCGATCGGCTTCTCGGCCGCGGTCGGCATCGTCATTGCCATGACGTTCGGGCTGGTCGTCCTCCCTGCAGGACTGGTGCTGTCTGGGCGCGGGATCTTCTGGCCATTCGTGCCAAGAGCGGACGGCGGCCCGACCCGCGAAGGGCGCATCTGGGGCCGGATCGGCCGCTCCGCGTCCCGGCACCCGGGAATGGTGATTTCGCTTTCCCTCGTGACCCTGGTCCTGCTCGGCCTCGGTAGCGTCGGCTCTTCGATCGGTCTCTCCCAGACCCAGCAGTTCACCGCCAGGCCGGAGTCGGTGATCGGCCAGGAGATCCTGGCCAGAGGATTCCCGGCCGGGTCGACGGAACCGGCCATCATCATCGCCAAGGCCGGCGCGGCGACCGCGGTTGCGGAAGCTGCCGCCGGTACGCCTGGGGTGGCCCAGGTTGCGGTCGGCAGCACGAACG
This sequence comes from Candidatus Dormiibacter sp., assembly GCA_039922495.1. GTDB lineage: Bacteria > Chloroflexota > Dormibacteria > CF-121 > CF-121 > JALYYC01. The sequence goes on along the minus strand of JBDTEO010000006.1, from coordinate 1,252 downwards.
GCACGATCACCGAGATCGACGCCACCTTAACCGCCGCGCCGTCAACGCCGGCCTCGTTCACGACCATCGAGCGGCTCCGTACCACCGTCGGAGCTGTGGCGAGTGGTCAGGCCCTTGTCGGCGGCACGGTTGCGGTTCAACTCGACCAGTACAACGCCGCCCGGAGCGATGAGAAGATCGTCATCCCCCTCGTGCTGTTGATCGTGCTGGTCGTCCTGCTCCTGTTGCTGCGTTCGGTGGTCGCGCCCGTGCTGCTCGTCGCCACGGTGCTCACCACCTACGTCGCGGCCATGGGGGCCTCGTGGTTACTGTTCCAGCACGTCTTTCATTACCCCGCGCTCGACAACGGCACGCGACTGCTCGCCTTCATCTTCCTCGTCGCGCTTGGGGTCGACTACAACATCTTCCTATCCGTGCGGGCCCGGGAGGAGACCGCGCACCTTGGTCCCAGGGGCGGGATGCTGCGGGCGCTGACTGCGACCGGTGGAGTCATCACGAGTGCGGGAATCCTGCTGGCCTCGGTGTTCACGGTCCTCGGGGTCCTGCCGCTGGTCACCTTGACGCAGATCGGGATCATCGTCGGCATCGGCGTCCTACTCGACACGCTGCTCGTGCGCACCGTGCTCGTGCCGTCGCTGGCCTTCCTGCTAGGTGGGCGGTTCTGGTGGCCCTCTGCCCTATCGCGGGCAACCATCGTCGAGAAAACCACAGCGGCCGCTTGACGGGATCCGGCGCCGACTACCGAACCTCATTGGGACAGTCTCCTTTAGGGGGAGGGACTCAAGCGCGATAAGGTAATGGAGGGTAGGTGAGGAGCGACAATGTGGAAACTAAATAACCTGTACTTTCGAGGCGTTGGAATTGGACTGGTAATAGCGTGGGTGACAAGTGCTTTAGCCTATTGGAGGGTGCCTTCAGGTGTCTCCAAACGTTCAGCACTTCCTGTGTCTACGTTACTCATATTGCTTGAATTAGTGTTGAGCGTGATCTTCTTGGCAATCTCCTATTTGAAACGATAGGTTTCTCTTACGCTGATTCAATGTTGAGTGGAAGAACTAGGCTCTCACGCGTGGAGGAGTCAGCCTCCTCGCTCCAGGACTTCCAGGGTGGCTCTGGCGTGGTCGATTGGCGGGGGCGCGACGGGAACGATCCGTCCGTCGACATCGCCAAGGATGCCGACCAGCGGTTTTGAAGACCGAGGAGCCCACCTGAGCCCATGCACCCCCGTGCCGGCTGAGCTTACAGAACGGCG
>JBDTEO010000005.1:0-68020 GCA_039922495.1 Candidatus Dormiibacter sp. | reverse complement strand
TACCGCCCGTACCGCCTGTGCCGCCGGTTCCGCCCGTGCCACCCGTGCCGCCCGTGCCGCCGGTTCCGCCCGTGCCACCCGTACCGCCAGCGGCGGGGCAGGTGCCGGAGTTCGAGACGGTCGGTGTGGTCGCCGGGGTGCCGACGGAGCCGACGCCAATCGCGGTGATCGGCGTGTTGACGCAGGTGCTCCCAACGGCCGCGGAGCTGGTCTGGGTGCAGGTGAAGTTGATCGTGATCGGTCCGCCACCCGCGGTCGCTGTGCTCCCGGTCGATGGATTGACGGTTTGCGTGATGGCGCCCGTCGAGCCACCTTCGCCACCGCTGCCACTGCTATTGGCATTGGTCGTGGTCGATGCGCCGTTGCCGGTGCTCGTTGCGGATGGCGAGAGATCAATCGTGAGATTGCATCCGCTGTTTGAGCTGGACGCTGAGGGCGACACGTTGATCGTGTTGCCGGACACCGTCCCCGTGCCGGTCGCCGTCGGATTGTTGGTCACGGTCGAGTTGCCACCGGTCGTGGTGCTGTTGGTGTTGGACGATGAGCTGGAATTTGCCGCACCACCCGATGCGTCCTCGGCACTGGAGCCGCTTGTGGCCGTCGCGCCGGCCGCGCCTCCCGTGGTCGTACCGTTGGTCGTCGAGCTCGCCGCCGCATCGCTGCCGGAGACCGAGCCTGCGGCCAGGCCGGAGAGCGGCGCGTTGACGGAGGTGCTCCCCACGGTTCCCGTGCTGTGCTGCGTGGTGCTTCCGGTCAGGCTGGCCGCGCCACTGCCTGCCGCGGCATCACTCGTCACCGATGGGGTAACCGTCTGGGAAATGTCGCCAGTGGTTCCGGCGCTGTCGCAGTCGGAGCTGCAACTCGAGCCGGAATTCGCTGACGTGGTCGTGTCGGCGCCGGTGGCCTCACTGTTCGCGTAGGCCCCGTTGTCGCCGTTGATGTTGAGGCGACCGGACTCGTTATTGCTGGACCCGCTCGGATCCGCCGTCAGGCTGTTGTTCCTAACAAGGCCATCGCCCGAGGCATCGGCGTTCGAGGTCGAGTCCGCGCTGCCGCCTGAGGTGTTGCTGGTGGTTGACGAACCTGCCAGTGCGGCGGCGTCACCGCTGGAAGCATCCTCGCTCGATCCGGTCGTCGCGCTCGCGGTCGCGTCGGCTCCAGTCGTCATGTCAGTCGTGTCTGACGAGGCGCTGGCGCCGGAGTCGGTGACGGTTCCGGTGCCGGTTGCGGTCATCCCGGCCGTGACCGAGGTGTCGCCGACTGCGCCGGTGCTGGTCTGCGTCGTCGTCGCGCTCACGGTCAATCCGCCCGAGCCGGCATCCGCCGTGCTGCTGACGGATGGCGTGACGGTCTGGTTGATCGCGCCGGTCGCTCCGCTGCCGTCGCAATCGGCGCTGCAGGACGAACTCGAATCGGCCCAGGTCGAGGTCGCCGCACCTGTGGCCGTGCTGTCAGCGCTGGGGCTGGACGTGATCGTCGTGTTCCCGGTGCTGTTCGAGCTGTCTGATGACGGCTCGACCGTGATCTGGTTCCCGGAAACCGTCCCTGTGCCGTACGCCTGCGGCGTCGAGTACACTGTTGCACTGCCGCCGGTCGTGTTGCTGCTCGTCGTGGAGGTTCCGACCGCGGTGGCGTCCCCACTCGAGCTCTCGTCACTGTTGCCGGTGGCCGCGGTGGCATTGCCGGCGCCGCCGGTGGTCGTGCCGCTCGTCGTGCTGGTTGCGCTGGCCCCCGAACCCGTGACGCTCCCATTTCCCGTTGCCGTCATTGGCGCGGTGACGCTCGTGTTGCCGATGGTGGCGTTGCTGCTCTGGCTCGCGCCGACGGTAATCGAGGTCGGCCCGCCGGCCGTTGCTGAGCTGTCGGTTGACGGGGCCACGGATTGCGTGATGGCGCCGGTCGTACCCAGGTTGTCGCAATCCGACATCACAAAGCAACTCGCGGTTGAGTTGGCCGACGTGGTCGTGTCGGCGCCCAGCGCGTTGCTGCTCGCGTACGGATTGCTGGTGATCCAGGTGCTGCCGGTATCGTTGCTGCTCGACGCGGATGGGCTGACGGTCAGGTCGTTGCCGCAGGCGAGCCACTCGTTTGTGGAACGCGTTCCGACGTAATTCGACGCGCATCCGACCGTGCCGGTCCCGCTGGCGTACGGGTTGGAGTACACGGTCGCGTCGCCGCCCGTCGTCTGGCTCTTCGTGTCCGAGCTTCCTAGGGCAACTGCATTCCCGCTCCCGCCCTGATCGGCATTGCCGGTGGTCGCGGTGGCGTTAGATGGCCCACCGGTCGTCGTGTCGGTCGTCGTGCTCGTGGCGCTCGCGCCCGAGCCGCTCACCGTACCCGTTCCGTTGGCGGTCAGCGGCGCATTGACGGTTGTCGCGCCAATCGTCGCCGAACTGCCCTGGTTGGTGGTCGCGGTGATATTGGTCGCGCCGCTCCCGGCGCTGGCTGAGCTCGTCACCGAAGGCGCGACGTTCTGGGTGATCGCGCCCGTGCTCGATCCCTCGCCACCACTACTGCTGCTGTTGGCCATCGTGGAGGTTGGCGCTCCATTCGCGGTACTGTCGGCCGATGGAGACAGGGTGATCGAGGTATTGCCCGTGCTGTTACTGCTGTAGGCACTGGGCGACACATTGATCGAGTTGCCGCTAACGGTGCCGGTGCCGGTTGCCGTTGGATTACTCGTCGTGGTCGACGAGCCGCCTGTGGTGTTGCTCTGCGTCGAGGAGTTCGATAGCGACGTCGCGCTGCCGCTGCCGCCCGTCCCCGACGTTGATGACGTGGTTGCCGCGCCGCCTGAGGTCGTCCCCGTAGTCGTGGTCGAGGCGGCTGTGCCGCTGCCACCACCGGCAAATGCCGGTGAGGCCACCAGGGTGAGAACCAGTGCGGTCGAGAATACTGCCGTGATCGCCGACGATCGATACGACGTCAAGAGGCCTCTGATCGAAGTCGTGTCACCTGGGGCCATGCCCTCCCTCCTTATCGGCGGATTAAACAAAAAGAAACCAGCTGGCGCGCTGGTGCGCAGCGATTAGGAATCCTCAAGCGCTTCCACACCTCCATTCCCCAAAAACATGTCGCGTAAAAGTTCCCTCTGGGTGAGCTTCTTATAGCACGGGTATGGGATAAGCGCAAGAGTTAACTAGAACTTTTCATACTACGCAAACTATAAAGAAAACGAACATAGAAGGTACAAAGAACAAGGCAAAAAAGCGGCAACGACAACCGAAAACAAGGGAATAAGCAAAAGCAAAACAAGCGGACTCAGCCATATGCATCACACCTCTTGCCAAATGAAAAAGTTTCAGTAATAGTGGGGGGCGCCAAGGAGAAGGGAAAGGCATGTTGTCCGGCACGTTGTTTCGTCGTATCGTCATCGGTCTTGCACTCGTCGGTGCGGTCGGAGCCGCTAATGCCGTGTTGGGCATGGGCGGTCATGGAGCCGGCTCCAAACCGGTCGCGACGGTGCGGACCTTTACCGGTGTCCTGGACGTCAAGAGGTCCGGCGCAGCCGATTTCACGGGTGCCTATGCGGATCAGCCGGTCGTTGCCGGCGATGTCGTTCGGGCAGAGGCCGACTCCAAGGGCGCCATCATCTTTCCGGACGGATCGATCATGCGGATCGATTCGTTTGGGGAAATCCGCATCGCGAGGTTGGACCGCGCGGCGAATGGAACATGGAGCATTGGCCTTGCGCAGCTGGCCGGCTGGTCCTGGATCGTTCCATCGGCAACCCATGCACCGTCGTTCCGCGTGGACGCGCCCAACGGATCGACGGTCAACGCCCGCGGGACGGAGTTGTCTGTGTTAACCGGCCTGGACGGCTCCGGGTCACCGCTCGTCGTCGTCGATGTGTGGAAGGGTTCAGCACAGGTGACGCGATCCCGTCAGCGCGTCGAGGCCCTCTCGGGACAGACGACGGCCATCCCGGCGCAGACATCGGTCACGACACCGCATACGATTCCCTCGGCGCATTGGCAGTCACCCTGGACCGTCTTCAACCGGACGCTCGACTCCGTGCCTGGCTCGCCGATTACCTTCACCACCAACGTCTTGAGCCCGGGAGCGGCGACGGAACCGCAGGCCGGAGCGGTCGCCGATGGCCGGAGTGATCTCGCGTACACGGTCGGCTCCGCGGCGTCGCTGTACGAGATCACGGTGCTTGATCCCGAGCAACGCGAGTTTCAATCCTTCAAGGCGGCACAGTCCGCCGTCGTCACCCTGATAGTGCCCCGGCCGCGCCTTGGTGACTGGGGATACCGAATCCGGAACGTGCGCTCGTCGGCGCCCGCCGTCTGGTGGTTAATCGTCTCCGAAATTCGGCCGGCCACGCACACGCCGCGGCCCTTCTTTCCAACCGCCAATGCCTGCGAGCATCGGGTCAGCGCTAACGGAACCGATCAGTGGACGATTACTGCCCTCGACGCCCTCGGGGCTCCCGCAATGACAGCGAGCGGACTTCCGGACTACGCGACCTTCAATGACAACGGCGATGGTTCCGCGTCCCTGGTTTTTCGACCGGGCGCGAGCACCAGCGCCAGAGACGTCATCATCCCGGTGTCCGCAAGTCTTGGCGGTGTTCAGGCGCAGGTGACGTGCGTCGAGCACATCAGGAATCCGGCAAACGACGCCACGCAAACGCCACCCGCACCCACGCCGCCAACGCCCGATAGTCACCTCCTGCTCAGTCCTCCGCCGACCCCTTCTCCCAAGCTCGGCGGAGGACCTTCTCCCGACCAGCTTCCTACCCCGGCCCCGGCGCCGTCCCCAAGCGCGAGCGGCACACCATCCCCGACCGCCGCGCCGACGCCTACCCCGACGCCGTCGCCGGCGCCTACCCCGACGCCGTCGCCGACGGACACGGCGCCACCGCCGACGCCGTCGCCGACGGACACCGCGCCACCGCCGACGCCGTCGCCGACGGATACCCCGCCACCGACGCCGCCACCCACCCCGGATCCCACGCCGCCACCCACCCCGGATCCCACGCCGCCGCCGACGCCGGATTCGACGCCGCTGCCGACCCCGGATCCCACCCCGCCACCGACCGCGGATCCGACACCGGCGCCGAGTGCCTCGTAATGGCGAGACGCCGGCATCAGGCAGTGGCCCGGAGCGTGCGCGGCCTTGTCGGAATTCTCGGGATGTCCGCGCTGCTCAGCGCCTGTAGCGCCGCGAGCGCCTCGAGCGGATCGGTTGGGGCCTGGAAGAGCGCGCCCTCGATGGCCATCGCCCGCTCGTACCACACGGCAACGCTCCTCGCCGGCGACCGGTTGCTGCTTGCCGGAGGCTTTCCGGGATTGACGGCGGCGGAGCTCTACGACGCGAACACCGGGACATCACGCCTCCTCCCGCCCATGAAGCAGGGCCGCTTCCTGCACACCGCTACCGAGCTCGCGGACGGGCGCGTCCTCGTGGTCGCTGGGAGCGGAAACGCCGACTTGAAGACCCTCACCAGTGCCGAGATTTTTGATCCGAAAACCGCCGCCTGGACCGCGACCGCTCCCTTGCGGGTCGCGCGGGCCGGCCATGCGGCCACTCCGCTAAAGGACGGGCGCGTGTTAGTGACGGGCGGGTTCCCTGACGTGGCGGCGGCCGAGCTCTATGACCCGCAGTCGGGCAAATGGTCGAGCGCGGGCACGATGACGACCGTGCGCTATGGTCATACCGCGAACCTCCTACCGGACGGTCGCGTGGTGGTGATCGGGGGCGCCCATGGAAATCCGGCCGCGTCGATCAACAGCACGGAGACCTACGACCCGGTAACCAATCAGTGGCGCCTGGGAACGCCGATGACGATCGGCCGCGTTGACCATACGGCGACCACGCTGCGAGATGGCCGCATCCTGGTCGCTGGAGGCTACAGCGGGGGTGCCACCGATCCCGTGGCCGGAACGGAAATCTATAACCCGGGTACCGGTCGATGGTCATCCGCGGCGAGCCTCAGCGGCGGCCGAGCCTTTCACAGCGCCAGCCTGCTTGCGGACGGCAGGGTCGCCGTCGTGGGGGGCGTGCATGGCTCGCCGCCGAGCGTGACGTCCTCGGTCGAAATCTACGATCCCCGAGCCGGAACCTGGTCGCCGGGCCGAACCATGCCCCAGGGTCGTGTCGATCATGCGGCGACGCTGCTCGCCTCCGGCGACCTGCTGATCACTGGAGGCTCAGCGGGCAGCGGGACCGAGCCGGTTCGCACCGCCGAACGCTTCACGCTGGCGATTTCCGTCCCGCGCGACACCGGGCTGCCGATCGGGCAGGTCGTCGTCTTGCTCCTCCTTGGCTTCGGCCTCTTCGGCCTCATTGGGTTGCGCGCGGTGCGCGCCTGATGAAGTCCCCGGCGGAGACCAGGGTGACGCCCGTTCGTCGGCCTGCGATGTACACGCCGGCTCCACGCCTGCGGCGAGTCCGTTGGCTGATCGGAGCCGCCGCGATCCTGCTGCTCCTGCTCGTCGGAATTGGAATCGACCGCCTGGTGCTGCCGGCATTGAATGCGGCCAGCCTCACCGCCGATGGGCGGGGCCTACCAGCCGCGATTCAGCGTTCCAAAACGATTACGGTCGCCTCACACGTGGCATACCCGGGTGCAGAGTCGTTCAAGGCCGGTACGGGCACCATCGAGGGCGTGGATTACGACCTCTGCCAGGCCATCGCGCAACATTTTGGCCCGTTGCACTGCACCTTCGTGGACACGCCCACGGCGGCGCTGCTGCCGAACCTGCTCGCGGGGCACGCCGACATTGTCATGTCCGGGCTGGGTGACAGCGTGGGACGAGAACAATCCGTTGACTTGATCGACTACTTCTCCTTTGGCCTCTCGATCCTGGTCCGCCGGACCGAGACGAGTAAGATCACAACCCTTTACGATCTCTGTGGCCGCGCCGTTTCCGTGCAATTCCCGGTCCAGGGGGACTTTGCCGCGAGCCTCGCCGCCAAATGTAAGGCCCTGAAAAAAGGCGACGTCCGCATCTCGACGTCAGACCTGAGGCAGTTGCAGGCGGGCAAGGTGGATGCGGCCCTGGCTGACTATCCGACCGCCGTGCAGCTGGCCGCCGCGCATCCCGAGATCCAGATCGTGGGCAAGCCGCTGGTGCAGTATCCGCTTGACCCCAAACGGATCGTCGCTCCCTGGGGCATCGCGGTCCGCAAGGATGACGGGGCCCTTCGCCAGGCTCTGCTCGCATCGCTCCGTGCCCTGATGGCGGACGGGACCTACCATCGAATCCTCGTCAAATGGGGCGTCGCCGACGGTGCCCTCAAGCAGCTGGTTGTGAACTGCAGCGCGCATGGAAATTGTCCGACCCAGGGCTCACCGTGAGGCACGCTATGGTCGCCGTTGCCGCGGTCTGCCTGGCAATCGCCCTGGCCGGTTGCCAGCAAAGCGGTCCCCCGCTGGTTGGGACGGGGCCGTCGCCATCGACGCCAACCGGCGGCAATCCGGTGGCTCCGCCTCCATCGGGCACGACTTCGCCCGGAGGTCAAGGGGTCACAGATCAATTGAGTGGAACGGGTGACCGAGATACAACGTTCTCCCGCTCGGGTGCCTGGACACTCGATTGGTCGGTTGAATGTTCCGGAGACGGGCCAGCAGCGACGTTTTCCATTTCCGCTGAGGGCGGCGGGTCGAAGGCGTCGGGGAGCGCAGCCGGGGCGAGCGGCCATGGGCAGCTCCGTGGATCTGGCGCAACTGGACCAGTCAGTGTTGCCATCCGGACGAAGTGCCAGTGGCAGATTACCGTCCGCGGATAGCCGGCGCGTCGGGGCAGACGCCACTGCTCGAGGCGCCGATGCGGGCAATTTTCGTCAGCCACGACCGCGGCGCAGCGGAGATGTATCGGGTCAAGCTGGAGGTAGACGGATACCACACCAGCGTGACGACCCCGGCGGACCTGGCGGCGCTGCTCAGGACGGACCCGCCCGACATTATCTTCCTCGACATGCGGCAGCGAGCGGATGCGCTGGCGCTCTATCGGGCTCTACGCGCCGACCCGCAAAACGGCATCCCGATCGTGCTGCTCTCGCATTACAGCGCCGTCGAATTGGCGAAGCAGCACGTGCTCGTACGGAGTTTCGATTTTGTCATCCGTTCGTTTCGTGAGTACAACCTGACATTGACTCCCTTCGGGTCAAACTGACCCGCGTGCTCGCCCCTCCCTGCGTTTCATGAGAAAGGAGATCGCCCCGGAGAGCAGGAGCGTGTAGCCAAGCAGGCTGGCCAGAGCGCGCTGCACGGCACTCGAGTCAAGGCCGGCACGCCGCAGCATCACATTCCGAAGGCCATCGACCACATCGCTGAGCGGCAGAAGGTTGGCGGCGACCCGAACGGGTGTCGGCTGGCCATTGATGGCAAACAGCGCGCCACACAGAAGCAGTTGCGTCACGGTCAGGAGGGCGAATACCCAGGTGCTCCGGCCGGCGTCGAAACGCCCTCCGGCTAGCGCCACGCCGATCAACGCCGCCGAGGCTGCCGCCAGCAGTTCGATGACGACCACCAATCCGACCGACCCGATGTTGTGAAAATGCAATGGGCCGAGATACACCATGAACAGCACCAGCCCGACAATCAGCGCGACCAGGGTGCATCCGACCGCTGATCCCAGAACGGTCCCCACCGGCTTGCCTGCCGTGTCCTCGATGGCGAGCACCGGCAAGAACAGGGCGAACAGGTAGACGGCTACGGCAAGGGCTCCCACCATGAAGTAGTCCGCTGGGTCCGTGGTGGTCTCGCCAAGGCCGTAACTGATGCGAGGCTGGACCCGGAGGCCGCCGGTTCCGGCGCTCGACAAGAGGGACTGACTGAACACCTGCAAGACCGAGTCCGCTCCAATGCGGCTGCCGGCCGCCACCCGGATGTCGGGCGTCAGGACATGACTCGCGAGGGCTCCTTCGGAAAAATCCGCCGGAAAGAAAACATAGGCATCGACCGCCCCCGTCCGCAGGTCTTCCGCTGCCGTAGATCCACTCCGTTCGCTGACCTGCACGGTCGATGACGACAAGAACGCGCGGGCCAGTTGCTGGCCGATCGGGCCGCGGTCCAGGTTGACGACCGTGACCAGGGGTCGGTCGTGGCGGACCAGGATGGCGGACAGGACGAACCCGCCGATCACGATGGCAATCAGCAAGCCGACGTCCAGCGCACGATGGCGGAAGCGCCACATGACGCGTTCGCTTCCAAGCAACACGTCGAACGCGCTCATCAGCGCCCGTCCCGCCTCAGGTCAGGCAGAATTCCTGAGCTCGAGCTTTTCGGCCGCCACCAGGTCGGCGGCGTTGGCAGCCTGAATCTGAACCTTCAGCCGGTTTCCGGCCTGGGCGACGACTTCTCGCCGCCACTGTCGATAGCCCTCGAGAAGGCGAGCGCTATCGTAACCGAGGTGCTCGAGGGCCCGCAAGAGGGCGACAGGATTACCGGTCGTCCCTTTTTCCGCACCCCAAACCGCCGGCAGGCTGACGCCGACAGTGCGGGCGAACTCAGCCTGGCCCAGATTAAAGCGACGGCGCATGCTGACGAAGGGATTCTCGCCAGGCGGCTCGGTCAAGGTGGCGACGGGCGGATGAGCCGCGTTGATCGGCAGCGGCATGGGATTCGGGGGCCTAGAACAGGTCCGCTCGAACGCACCGCCCGAAACGGTGCGCCGACGCTGGAGCCAAGAAATTGGAATGGCACCGAGTGTGCGAACGGTTGATGATGAGGCCTCCCCTTAGGGCGTAATTACGTACCTATCCGTGCTGAAAGTCAAGGCTTCTGTTAAAAACCGGCGATAGTGGACCGAGGGTCGTCAACGAGCCACTGTGAGCAACGAAGCGACCCGTTTTCAACCAAATTCGACGGCGATATAGCTATTCCCGTCAGGCCCGGTCTCCCAGGCGGCGCCGAGATATCGGTATGGCCCGAGGATGTTTGCCCGGTGCGCCGAGCTGTTCATGAACATCGTGTTCGCCAGCGGATCATTCTCGCCGTCGGAGCGATACGCGATGTTCTCGCCGGCGGCCGCGCCGAGCCCGCAGCCGAGGTCCCGGCTGGGCCCGTCTGTGTGTGAGAGAAAGCCCTGCTCGGCGATCCGGTGCGCATTCTGCCGCGCGACCATTTCCAGGCATGGGCTCCAGGCGACCGGTGAGAGTCCGGCTGAGGCCCGGTCTGCATTGATGAGCTGCAGCTGGACCATCCCGAGTTTGACGACCGAAATGTGCGATTGAACCGCCGCCGGCGACGTTGCCGGGTGCCCCGGGGGCCGGGCTCGATAAAGACGTTGCTCCGTCGTTTGCGGTCGTGCCGTTGCTGCCGCAGGTTGCACCATCCGCACGGGGAATGGCCGAATGGGCCAGCCATCGCTTTGTGGGACCGGTGCGGCAAACGCCACCAGCGAAGCAAACGACGGCCGTATGGGCAGCGCCTCAGAGCCGGTGGCAGCCAGCGATAGCAACAGGCCGGCACCGAGGAAGCGCGATAGCTTCCGAAACCTGGACACCGACTTCATGTGGATGGCTGTGATGATTGACATAGACCCAAACCATGAGCGCGTGCATAGTCAGCCCCGTGGGCGAGAATCCGATCGTTCAACTCAGGCGGCGGCTCAGTATCGGGCAAGCCGAATTTGGTCGGATCCTGGGTGTGAGCCTGGCGGCGGTCTGGGCTGCCGAGAATGGCGTGGCGGCCAAACCGGTCGCGATTTTCAGAGCACTGAGCCTCGTGGGGTATGACACGCAGGCCCTGTCGGAAGCCTATCGGCGTTGGTATGGCGAGTTGGTTGAGGACCGCCGCCGGCGACTGAAGTCGCGCATCCACTCGGCATACCCGACGCCCGAGGGCGGGATAGTCCAGGCAGGCTGACCGGATCATCGGCGAATCCTAGGCCAGGCCACGGCATTTGTAAATGCCCATCCGTGGTCCAATGGGTTCATCGCTCGCCGCGCAACTCGTCCGCTTATCCTGGCGACCTTTGTCGCCTTCAACCTGCGCTCGGTCATTCTCGGGGTCACGCCGGTTCTCCCGACGATCCGCTCCGATCTCCACCTAAGCTTCGCCCTCTCCGGCGCGCTGACCTCCTTGCCCTTTCTCTGTCTTGGTCTTTTTGCGGTGCCGGGCGCGCTCCTGTCCAACCTGATCGGGCCGCGCCGGTTGATCGCGGCCGCCACCGCCGCCATCGCCCTCGGCGCGTTCCTTCGTGTGCTCGACCCTGCTGTGCTGCTGCTCTACCTGGGGACGCTGGTGGTGGGCATCGGCACCGCGATCGCGCAGCCGCCGGCATCGGCCGTCGTCCGCGGCTGGTTCCCAGCGCAGATCCAACGGGTCTCCGCGATCTACACCGCGGGTCTCAACCTGGGGGGTGCCGTCGCAACCACCAGCACCGTCTACCTGCTCCCGGTCGTCGGATGGCGCGGCACCTTCATTGTCTGGGGCGTGCCGGCGCTGCTGGCGTGCTCGCTGTGGCTGGTGCTGGCCCCGCGCGATGAGCTCGAAGCGGCCGCGCCGTCCCATCTCGCCGCGCTGCTCCACAACCCGCAGGTCTGGCGCGCCGGCGTCCTGTTCGCCGCGCAAAGCGCCGTCTACGTCACCGCGGTGACCTGGCTCCCCTTCCTCATGCATGCCAAAGGGCAGAACGCGTCCGCGCTCGTGCTGCTCTTGCTCGGCCTGTCCGTGCTGGGCATGGCGGTCGTCCTGATCAGCATCAGGGGGACCTTCGCGACCTCCCGGACGTATTACCTGGCGGCCGGGGGCGTCACCCTGGTGGGCTCGCTTGGCCTGGTGCTCGGCCTGACCGGTCTGGCCTGGCTGTTCGTCATCCTGGCTGGGGCCGGCTCGAGCATGGCGTTCACCGGGTCCATGGCGTTGCCACCGCTGCTCGCCCGCGCCCAGGGCGAGGTGGCCGGTTACTCCGCGCTGATGCTGACCATTGGCTATCTGCTCGCCTTCTTCGGGCCGCTGCTGGGTGGTGTGCTCCTCGACGCCACGGGGGTGCTGACCGCGCCGTTCCTGGTCCTCGTCGTCGGCGCGCTTGGCATGATCGCCATGGGCTTCACGTTTTCACCCTCCCGCGCCCCTCGCCGAGCGTAACCGCGCGAGAGCGAGTAGCGTTGGCGAGAGGGGGATCAGTGAACCAGCTCGCCGGCCGATTTGGTATCAATCGTGAGGCGCTCGCCTTCGGGCTCGCCGGCTTCGTATTGATTATCCTGATCACCCTCCAGATCCTCCGGCCCGTTCCACGGATCGGCCCGACATCGCTGCAGCCGGTCAGCCATCAAATTGGCTCGACGCCGCCGGAGTTACCCTGGCCCTCGACCGGGAGTGCCGCGATTGCGGTTGCCGGCTTGGGGACGATCGCCAGCCACGGCCCGCAAACGGCGCAGCCGCTGGCCAGCACGGTCAAGATGATGACTGCCTTGCAGATCCTCGAGGATCACCCCTTGCCCCTGGCGCAACAGGGGCCGATGATACCGGTGTCGGCTGCCGATGTGGCGACCTACCAGAGTGAGAAGGACCAGGGCCAGTCGGTCTTTCCGGTGGTCGCCGGTGAGCAGCTCACCGAGTATCAGGCCCTCGAGGCGCTGTTGGTGCCGTCGGGGAACAACGTAGCCGATTTGCTGGCGACCTGGGATGCGGGATCGCTGCCAGCGTTTGTCGGCAAGATGAATGCCCGGACGCTGGCGGTCGGGATGACCCAAACGAAATATGTCGACGCGAGCGGGTTCTCACCGGATTCGGTGGGGACACCCGGCGACCTGATCACCCTCGCCCAGGTGGCGATGCGCAATCCGGTCTTTGCCGAGATCGTCAAGCAGCCTGAGGCGACGCTCCCGGTGGGTGGGCGCGTCTTCAACGTCGATGCCGCGCTCGGACAGGAGGGGATCATCGGCGTGAAGACCGGATCCAGTCCGCAGGCCGGAGCCTGCTTCGTCTTTGCCGCGGACATCCAGGCTGACGGCCAGCCGGCACGGTTGTACGGGGCTGTTCTCGGCCTGCCGACGCTGGAGAATGCCTTCAACGGCGCGACCGGCCTGATCCACGCCGTGGTTCCGGCGCTTCACTATCGCTCGATCATCTCCACCGAGCAGGTCATCGCCGAGTACGCGGCTCCCTGGGGCGACCAGGCGACCGTCTTCGTCGAGCAGGATGTCAACTGGGTGGTCTACGACGGCATGGCCGAGCACATCACCACCGACCTTAAACCAGTCGCGCCGCCTCTGGCGTCGGGGTCGAACGTGGGCTCGGTTACGCTCCGGGTCGGCGACGAGAAAACGAAGATCCCACTGAAGACGACCGGCGGCATCTTCGACCCTGACATCTTCTGGCGCCTCACCCGCCTCGGCTCCGGCGCCCTGTTCTAAACCGGTTTGCTAGGGCGACGCGTCGTGGGCGAGTGTGGCTTCGAGGTCGTTTCGCGCGATCGTCCCGAGCAGCCGGCCCTTGGGCGTCGTGATCAGGCTGACGGTCTTGATGTTGTGCTCGCGCTGGAACTTCAACATCTCTTCCAGGGAGAGGTTTGGCCGGAAGGTGCTGGGCCCGACATGCATGACCGCTTCGGCGGTGACGCTGTCGTCGGCCTCGAGGGCGTCCTTTCGCAGCAACCCGAGGACGATCCGCTGGTCGTTGACCACGACACAGATGTCGTGGCCGTCCGTTCGGACCCGCTCGCGGACGTCGCCGATGCGATCGGTCAGCCGGCAGGTCGGGACGTCGGCATCCATCACGTCGCCAATCCAGGTCTCCTCAGCGGCCTTCCCCTCGCGAGGTTCGTTCTCCTCGTACCAGGCCTGTTTGCCCGGTGCGAAGTCCATCGCCTCGAACCCGAGCGTCTCGAGCCGCCACGCGGCCCTGGGCGAGAGGTCTCAAGCGAAGTCGTCGCAATAGGCGATGACCGGCCGGTCTCGCCGCAGCGTCGCGGCGGTCCCGGCGTTGAGGTCGCGAAGGGGGATATTGATCGCCCCCGGCAGGTGGTCTTCGGCGAAATCCTCCGCCGGCATCACGTCGACGAGCTGGGCGCCCCTGGCAAGCTGCGTCTTGAGCTCGGACACCTCGAAGATCGGCTTCGGCATGCGGCCACTCTACGCCGCGAACGCTACGTCTTCCGCTTGGCCAGGCTGTCTGCCGGCTGGCGATCCTCAAGCGTTTTTGGCGCGTGCGAGGGATGGTAATCGCGACCATCGAAGACGCTCCAGCCGGTACTGGCGCCGAAGTAGCCGCCGCAACGAGCACATCTTCTGGCCTCTGTAAGCGGCCGATCGTCAGGATGCAGTCGTGCCCACCATCGGCGCGCATCGGCCAGCGTATCAAACGTCGCGATCGCGCCGGAGGTCGGATCCCGTACGATCTGCCCCTCATCGCCAGCGTAAATGCGCCAGCGCCCAGCTTTGAGCCGCCTTGCTTCGGCCACGTCAATAAAGACGTTTTGGGTTGGCAAGATTTGACAGCCGGCGGGTGCCGAAACTACCCTGTTATTGAGAAGATGCCGGCCTTTGGGTACGAGGATATTCGTTCGGACGATCCCCATGAACGCTGCCGTCGCTGGTTATCCGATCTCTACGAGGCGAACGCCAGTGCGGTGTTCCATCTCTGCCGCCGACTGTTGAAGAGCCCGGAGGATGCGGCGGATGCGACCCATGAGGTCTTCCTGCGTGCCATCTCCTCCCTGCCAACGCCGTCAACCAGCGGACCGGCCCGCGCCTGGCTGATGACGGTCGCCCGCAACCACTGTCTTGACGTGCTCCGGCGTCGCAAGCGACTCGGATCCGCGCTTACCGTGCTGGCTGCCGATGCGCGTGCTGCGCCGGATTGTGACGTCGCGGTGATCGACCGGCAGCTGCTTGCGGCCGTCCTTCACCAATTAGGAAACCGGGAACGCCAGGTTCTCTGGCAATCCGCGGTCGAGGACCGTCCGCTGGGCGAAATTGCCAGCAACCTCGGGATGAGCTACATGGCCGCCGCCCAGTTGCGGCATCGGGCCCGGCGACGGGCCTCCTTGGTCGCGGCCAGGCTCGCCGCCGTTCTCGGCTTCGTGGCGCTCGATCACCTCCGCCAGCGGGTCGTTTTCACCGATCTCGTTGACTCGGTGACCGCCGCGGCCCTGGTCCCGGTGGTCGCGGCCGTGCTCGTCACGTCCAGCGCGTCGCCGACGCACGCTGCTCCGCCGCCCGCTGCCAGTCGGGCGGTCCTGGCGCCGATGGCGCCCGTCAGCGCCGGCGTCCGATCGGCTGCGTGGCTTGCCGGCAGACCCCCGGAAGCGGCCTCCTCCGCCGGCGAGCCGGCGCGGTCTGGCAATCTGCTGTCGGAACCGGTTCCAACGACGATCGTCAGCCTCCCGCGAGCCGTTGGGCGGGTTACCCGGACGGCGCGTCCGCGGCCGACTCCACGGAACGTGATCCCGAGCCCGAAGCCACCGATCCCACCGAGCCCGATGCCATCGATCCGACCGACGCCAAAGGGGGGTTGTTGTCTAGGTCGGAGCGTTGCGATCGAGGCGGTCGGCGATCATCTCGGCGATCGCCAGGCAGGCGGTGGCCGCCGGGGATGGGGCGTTGCGCACGTGCAGCAGATGCTCGCCTTCGGAGAACATGAAGTCGTCCAGCAGGCGGCCGTCTCGCGAAACGGCCTGCGCCCGCACCCCGGATGGTCCAGGTCGAAGATCGCCCGGCTGGAGGGCCGGCAGATATCGTCGTAACTCGCTGATCAGGGCGTGCCTGTTGACCATCAGCCTGGTCTCCTGAACCCCCATCCGCCAATAGCGCCGGACCAATCGATAGAAACCGGGCCAGCGCAGCAAGGCCAGGGTGTCTGCGGCGCTGACCTGCGACCGCCGATAGCCTTCCCGGGCGAGGGCGAGGATCGCGTTGGGGCCGACCCAAACCTGCCCGTCGACTCGGCGCGTGAAATGCACACCGAGGAAGGGAAGCGCGGGATCCGGAACGGGATAGATCAGGCCGTTCACGAGCGAGGCGGGTCGCGCGTCCAGTTGCCAGTATTCGCCCCGAAAGGGGACGATCCGGGGCTCGCGCGCGGCCCCGGTCATGATCGCCAGGGCGTCTGACTGGAGCCCGGCACAGGTGATGACGGTTCGCGCCCGGATGCGGTCGCCGGCGCACTCGACATCCCAGTCCCCCTCGCGGCGGCGCAGCGCGGTGACGCGCCGGCCCGTCATGATGGTGCCGCCGCCGGTACGGACATCGTCAGCCAGCGCCCGCGCCACCAGTCCGTAATCGACGATGGCCGTTCCGGGTGAGTAGATGGCGCGCAATCCGCTTGCCATCGGCTCGACCTGGCGGATCTCACTGCCCTCCAGCACCTCCAGGCCGCGGAGCCCGTTCGCCGCGCCGCGGCGTTTCAACGCATCGAGGCGATCGAGCTCGCCCTCCCGCACCGCCACGATCAGCTTTCCGCATTCCGGATGGGCGATGCCATGTTCATCGCAGAAGGCGCGCAGCAAGGCGCCGCCCTCAACGCAGAGGCGTGCCTTGAGCGATCCGGGCTGATAGTAAATGCCCGAGTGGATGACCCCGCTGTTGTGGCCGCTCTGGTGCGAGGCGATCTGCGCTTCCTTCTCCAGGACGGCGACGCGGGCGCCCGGCCGGCGGCGGATCAGTGTGCGAGCGGTGGCCAGGCCGATCAGTCCGGCGCCAACAACGAGCACATCGACATCGTCCCGCTCGGTCAGAAGCGGACGGCCTGGTGGCGACGAGCCAACGAGAACAGCGTCAGCACACGGAGCACCACCCAGACCACGGCGCCGAGCGAGAGCCAGAGGAGCAGCATCATGCCGGCTGAGCCGAGGATCCGTGGGACCACGGCTAGCAGGCGACCGACGTTGAGCGGTCCGCCATTCTTGACCTCGGCCGGGAAGATCCCTGCCGTTCCGGCGCTACCGGGGTTCGATGGCTTGAGGGCGGTCACGTTTCCGCCGCCGGCCGGTTTTGCGGAGGGCTGTCCCGACGACCCGTTATGGGAGGCCGCCGGCTTGGTCGTCGGCGCCGCGGCCACGCTATGCGTCGGTGCCGGCGTCGCGCCATTCGTCGGGGCGGGCGTCGCGGACGGGGCATGCGTCGGTCCGGGGGTCGGGGCCTGCGTCGGCGCCGGCGTGGGCGCCGGGGTCGGTGTCGGGGTCGGTGTTGGCGTCGGCGCCGGCGTTGGCGTCGGCGCGGGTGCCGCCGCACCCCAGGAGGGATAGCGCGCGATGTAGCTCTCGAGCATCGTGTAACTCGGCAACGGCCCGGACGGCGGGTAGAGATTCATGCCGTCGGTGCCCGTATCGCTGATCATGTAGATGAAGACGCGCTGCATCACGCCCGACGTCCGCGAGCTGTCGAGGACGTATTGCAGGTATTGCGACTGCTGTGCCAGGCTGACGAGCGGTCCTGGCTGGCCATTGCTATTGATGGCCCAGCCGGTCTCGGTGCACCAGACCGGCTTTCCGCCATCACCGTGGGCCGCCTGGACGCCGCGGATGGTCTGCCACTCGAGGTCGTAGGACGGCGTGTCGCCACTCGTGACCGCCGGATTCCCGCCGGGATAGTAATGGAAGTTGGCAAAGTCCATGTACGAGCCATAGCCGTTCTGGTAGAGCCAGGTCATGTAGCTCTGGATGTGGGGCGTGTTCACCCACCACATCCCGAACATGCCGACCAGGGCATTGGGCGATTGCGCCTTGACGGCTTGATAGCCGGCCTTGAGCACCGGCCCGTAATAGTTGGCCGCGCGGCAGGGAAGGGTGTTGGCCCAGCTCCCGCCCCAGTAGCCATCCCACTCTTCATTGCCGATTTCGAAGCTGTCGACATAGCCATGCCCGTTGCGGCCGTTGTAGCGGCTGGCCATGACGGTGGCAAATACACTCATCTCGCTCGGGCTCGGGAACAGATTCACGCCATTGCAGACCTGGGACTTGTGAAAGCTCGGGGCATCCTGCAAGGGGACGGTGATGTGGACCCCGGCGGCGTTGGCCGCGGCCACGTCCGCATCCATGCCGCCAAAACTGTAGACGCCGGGCGCGGTTTCGATTGACGACCAATCGCGTTGCACGCGTGCCCACTTGAGCCCCGATGCCGTGATTCGATTTTGATAGCCCCAGACCGAAAAGCCGTAGGGGTTGAGGGTGGCGGCGTTCGCCATCACCGGCGCCTGCGTGATGGAAAATCCGAGCAGGCTCAGCAGTAACGCGCTACAGGGTAACGCCCACGCATGGCGCGCAGATGCCCGACCCCACGCTCCCATGCCACCGTTTTAGCCCACCGGAGAATGAAATGCGCCTCGTAAGGTGCCACGGGCCGATCACAAAAGTGCGGCGGCGGACGTCGTTACGCAATCGGAACGGCCGCGGGCGCCGGTTGTTACCGCATCAGGCCGAATCCGAGCCCGCGGCGGAGGCCAAGGCGCGCCGCCGGCGCCGGCGCAGGACCCAGAGTGCCGGCCCCAGCATCAGCGGCACCGCGACGATGGCGGCGCCGATCAGGCCGACCAGCGTCGAGGTCGTGGCGGTTGGTCTGGCGATCAGCGCGTCTGACGCCAGCCGGCCGAGCGCAGCCGGCCGCCGGAACCGGATCGCCCCCACCCGGGCGGCGACGGCCGCCGCGGCCGCGGGCGCGGTGGCGCGGGCATGCGGGGGCTGGGCGGCGATGACGGGCGCCGCCGGGCGGGTCAGCACGGGATGGAATCCGCTGAGGCGACGAAGGTGATCGCGGACGCCGACCCCATAGCCGGTGGGCGCGCCGCTGTAGCTCGTGATCAGCACCGGGTTGCTGCAGTCCGGCCAGGTATCCCAGGTCCAGGCCGTGTACGAGAGCCCGCGCTGATCAGCCCAGGGGAGGAATTGATTGATCCAGCCAGTGCCGCAATCGTGCTCACCGAGCTCGGTCGCGACAATCGGCACCTGTGCGGCGATGGTCGGTCCAACGCCCGCATCCCACCGCGAGGGATCGCTCCACCAGGTTTCCGGATAGTAGACATGCCAGCCGGCCGCGATCTGGCCCAGCGGGTCGTGCGGCCGGTAGTTGACCCACTGGGGAATGTCGCCGCCCCATCCGTTGGCGCTGAGCGTAACGACATTTCTCGCGCCGGTGGAGCGGACCGCATCGAGCAACGTTTGCATCCCGGCCGCCTGCCAGGTGCCGGTGCCGTCACTGACCGTGCAGCCGTGCAGCCAGCAATCCCAGCTGATGTCGTGCGGCTCGTTGAAGAGATCGAAGACGACGCCGAGGTCGCTCTTGAAAAATCCGGCGACCGACGCCCAGTAGCTCGGCGCGTGGTCGAGGTCGGCCATCTCGCGGCCTTGCCCCGTCTTGCCGTCCGCGGGCAAGGCGCCCTGCGCGTTCCAGTGGAGATCGAGGATGGCGTACATGCCCGCGGCGTGCAGCCGGCTGACATACCCGGCGATGGCGTTCCGGTAATTGGCTCCGCTGTAGCGCGGCGGAGCGCCGTTGATGCCGAGCCAGCAGTCTTCGTTCAGCGGCACCCGGACGGCATCGATGTTCCAGCTCATCATCGCGGCGATCGATGCGGCATCGCTCGGCCCGTCGAAGAAGCCGTTGTTGGCCATGCATTCATACTCGGTTCCGGAGCGGTTGACCCCGAGCAGCCGGATGGTGCGCCCGGCGCCATCGGTAAAGTGATTGCCGGCCACGCGGACCGTCAAGCCGGCCGCCTGCGCATCGGCCCGCGGTCCGACCACGATCGTCCCAGCTGCGGCGCCCACCATGGCGATGGTGATCAGCCGTGCCATTCGCCCCTGCCCACGCCGGCTCAGTCCTCGCATCTGCTGAGCGGCATCCTACAAGGCGGCTACCCGCCGTGCCGATTTTCGTTGTCGAAGACGTCTCACAGTGAAAAATAGGAAGGCCGCAAGCCCCAGGCCAAGCAGGCCGGCGCCGACGGCCAACGTCATCAGCGGGAGGTCGGCTTCGAAGGCACTCAGGACCCGGGGCGCTGGATGGTCTCGCCAGAGCGCGGCGAGGTGGTCGCGGTAGCCGGCCCCGTAGGCCGTCGGCGCCCCCTGGTAGGAGGTGATCAGCACCGGATTGCCGCAGTCCGGCCAGGTATCCCAGGTCCAGGCGAGATAGGAGATGCCGGCGTCGTCGGCCCAGCGCAGGAACCCGGTCAACCAGCGGCTGGCACAGTCTTTCTCGCCAACCTCGGCGACGACCACCGGGTAGGTTCCGGCGATCGGGCGGACGACGAGATCCCGCAGCGCGTCGAGCCGGGTGCCCGGCGAATAGACATGCCAGGAAGCCGCCAGTTGGTGGGCCGAGTCGCGCAACCCGTGGGGCCATCCGCGCAGATCCCCCGCCCAGCGGTTGCCCGCCACCAACACCGGGTTGGTCGCGCCCGTGGCACGGACGGTATCCAGCAGCGACTGGAAACCGGCTACCTGCCAGCTCCCGGTGGCGTCCTGCACAGTGCAGCCGTTCGCCCAGCAGTCCCAGCTGATGTCGTGCGGTTCGTTGAAGAGGTCGAGGAGCACGGCGGGATCGTCACGGAAGGTCGCGGCGACGGACTGCCAGAAGGCCGGCGCATGGTCGGCATCGGCCATCGCCCGACCCTGGCCCGTGCGGCCGTCCGCCGGGAGGGTGCCCTGGGCGCTCCAATGCAGATCGACGATCGCGTAGAGGCCGGCATCGTGGAGGCGGCGGACGTAGGCCCGGATCGCGTCACGGTAGGGTGTCCCGCTGTAGGCGGCCGGCGCCCCGTTGATCCCGAGCCAGCAGTCTTCGTTGAGCGGCACCCGGACGGCGTTGATATGCCACGACGCCATGATGGCGATCGACGCGGCATCGTCCGGACCGTCGAAGACGCCCCGGCCATCCATGCACTCGTATTCCGTGCCCGAGCGGTTGACGCCCCGGAGCAGGATCGGGCGACCGGCCTGACCGACAAAGTGATTCCCCACGATGCGGATCGAGAGGGAGGCCGCCGCGGCCGAGGTCGGTGAGGCGGTACCAGCCAGATCACCGGAGGCCACGCCGAGGGCAAGGATGGCCAACCCGCCCAGAAACAAACAAACCGGCGCCCCCGGAGCGCCGGCTCGATCACGCCTCATGCCAGCTGTCGGTAATGGACGGGCAGGCTGAAGAGGAAGCGCGTCAGGCGTGGGCGGCGGGCCAGCCAGATGTTGCCGCGGACACGCTGTTGGGTATCCCAGCGCGCCTTCGGATGCCCGCCACCGGCCAGGAACTCGATCTGGCGCATCCCCCGGCTCATCCCTTCCTGGAGCGCGCCGATGGTGGCGAGCAGCGCCACCGAGTGCGACTGCCAGTCGGGAAGGAAGCCCGAGTAATAGAGGAAGAGGACGTCGCCTTTCTCGAACCACATCTGGGCCGCGATCGGCTCGCCGTCGACCCGGAGGACGCCGATTTTCACCGATCCCTGTTCCGCCAGTTGCGCCGCCACCTCGCGGATGAAGGCGCGCCGATTGGGGTGGTTGAAATAATCGTCGTGGGAAATTTTCATGCTAGCTTCCGCTCGTTCCCGGTGCAGGTTGAAGAGCACCGGCAACGCGGCCGAGACTTCGGCCGGGGTCTCCGCGACGACGAAGTGGTAGGGATGGCCCCGGCGCGCCATCAACCTCGGGTAATAGCGCACGTTGTCGCGCATGCTCTTGTTGAGGCTGGCCACCAGCGCCTCCCAGGTGGCGGGGAGCCGTCGGTGGTCGAAGACGACGCCCTTGCCCCGATAGGCGATGCGTCGCTGCATCCACTCCGGGAGCGCATCGTTGGCACCAAAGCCCGGCAGTAGGACGGTGCTCCATGGATGGTGTTGCAGCCAGCAGGCCAGGCGCTCGAGCAGGGCCATCCGGTGCTCAGCCGGGAAGAGGAATTCCCATTGCTCGGTGATGCCGTTGCCGAGGTCGTTGCCTTCCCAGCCGAGCGGCATGAGCATCGAGATGCCGAGCGCCGGCGTCCCGAGCCGTCGCCGAAACAGCGGGGCGATCCCCACCAGCTCGTCGTGCCGGCGGAACTCGAGGATCAGCAGCGATCGGCCGCCGCCGAAATGGTTCCACCAGGCCCGATTCCATTCCCAGCTCTGGAAGGGCGCCGGCAGGTCGAGGCGGGCGACCAGGGCGTTCCACTCGCTGCGCATGGCGTCGAACTCCGTGAGCGTCGTCACTTCGCGCACCTGGATCGCGGAGCTCACGGCGGCCGGCGCCAGCTGGGTCAGGGCCATCGGGTCAGCCAACCTCCACCAGGCGGGTGGCGGCGGTCCATTCCGCATAGCGCGTCGTCGACCGGGCATAGTCTTCAGGCGTCCCACAGTCGTACGAGTCGGCGGTGAACTCCACCCCGAAGACGCCCGGGGGCCGGTCGAGCAGGTCCGCATAGCCCTCGGTCAGCTGGAGCTCGCCAGTCGTGTACGTGAGCCGCTCCGCCAGGACCTCGACGAGGGGCGGCGTGACGATGTAGCGGCCAAAGATCGCCAGGTCGGAGCCAGCCCGGCCGGGGGCCGGCTTTTCCACCAGGTCGCGGACGCGAAGGTCCCCGTCGACCCGGTCGCAGCGGGCCATGCCGAAACGCCCGGCGTCCGCCATCGGCACCTTGCGCAGGCACAGGGTCGGCGCACCCGTTTTCTGCCACAGCGATCGGAGGGACCGCCAGTGGTCAACGGTGGGGACCACGTCGTCCGGCAGGAGCACCGCGAAGGTCGTTTCGCCGGTCAGCTCGCGGCTCAGCAGGACCGCCTGTCCCGGACCGCGGGTCCAGGCTTCGATAAAGGTGAGCTGCATCCGCCGGCCGAGCGCCTGGGCCGCGTGCAAACGCGCCAGGCCCCGCCGGTTGCCCTGTTCCGCCAGTTCATGCTCCAGCTCCGGGGCCGGCTCGAAGTAGGTCCGAATCGCTTGCTTCATGGGCGAGATGACCAAGATCGCCGAGTCGAAGCCGGCCGCCTCCGCCTCGAGGAGCGCATGGTGAATCAACGGCCACTCGCCGAGCAGCAGCATTTCCTTGGGCACCGCCCGGGTCAGCGGTAGGAACCGGCTTCCCAGGCCCGCCGACGGAATCACGATGCGCATGCGATCTCCTCCTTCAGGCCGCCACCAGGACCCCGAAATGGGTCTCCTGTTCGGCACGCAGCCGATCGCACAGCCGGCCCTCCGGGACCTCCACGTCGTCATAGGCGATCACGCCGTCCTTCTTAATGTCCCGGCGAAGCTGGCAGCCTTCCGCGAGTCCCATGGGCAGCAGGCGCTGCTCGGCCACGACGCTGGCGTTCTCGCATTGTCCATAGGTCAGGTATCCGCCGATGCCGTCAAGCCGCTGGCCACGGCGGAGGTCGGTCTTGGCGGTGGCGATCACCTCGACGCGGGGGCCGCCGAGCGGTGCCAGGGCGGCGTCGTTGAAGAGGACGGCGCGCGCGACGGACGTCGGGACCTCGAAATGGCACAGATGGTACGGGGCATAGAAGCTGTAGAGGGGACCCTCGCCGAGCCGGTAGAGGTTCAGCAGGTGCCGCTGCTTCGGATCCTCGTGCGTCGCGAAGACGAAGACGCCGGGTGCCGGGCGGGCTCCCACGACGTAATCGACGATCCCGCCCATCCCGCGCAGCCAGTCGACATCGTAGCGGCGGGTGAGGTCGTCGATATGCTCGCCGGGGACGTCATACCCGAGCATGCCCCGCCGGGCGACTCGCATGCCCGTGCCGTTGGCGACAATCGCCTGCTCGAAGGAAATCTTGGTGCCGTCGGCAAAACTGGTGGCCATCTCCGGCTTGAGGCCCCAGCGCCGGGCGTAGCCTTCCTGCGTGGTCGGCGTGCGGTAATGGTCCTGCAGGCCCTTGATGTTCCCGCAGAGGAGTGGCGTCAGCCCGATGCCCTTGACGAAGCGATAGAGATTCATCTCGACGCCGGGTTGGTCACCCTCACAGGCGGTCAGGATGACCCCGGCGCGGTCCGCGCGCGCCTTCAGAATCGGTCCGAGCGTGCCATCCAGCTCGGCATTCATGAGGATGACGTGCTTGCCATGGTCGATGGCGTCCAGGACGACCCCGGCCGCAAACTCGATTGAGCCGGTGACCTCGATGATCGCCTCGATCGCGTCCGCGCGGCAGAGGAGCGAGGGATCGTCGGTGACCACCGATCGTCCGGCGTCGATGGCGCGCTCCAACGCGGCCACGCTGTCGACCACCGCGACATCCTCCACGCCAGCCTCGCCGAACGCCCGGCAGGCGGTGTCGAGATGGCGGTTGGAGATGGCGACCAGGCGCATCCCCGGCACGGCATTGCTGATCTGGTTGGCAATCGCCCGGCCCATGGCGCCGGCACCGATCATGCCGACACGCACCGGGCGGCCGCTGCGCTCGCGTGCCTGGAGGGCGCTGTCCACGAGGATCATGCGTGCGCTCCCACCGGCGCTCCCTCGAGCAGCGGCCATCCGGAATCTTTCTCCGAGATGACGCTGACCGGCAGGGGGAGGCGGATGCCGAGGCGGGGATCGTCGTAGCGGAGGCCGCGCTCGCGCTCCGGGGCATAGAACTCGCTCACCTCGTAGATCGCCTCGGCGTCGTCGGTCAACGTCTGATAGCCATTGGCGAACATCTCGGGGACGTAGATGGCGCGGCGGTTCTCCGCCGAGAGCGTCACCTGGAAATGTGACAGGTAGGTCCGGGACCCGGGTCGCAGGTCGACGATGATGCTCTGAATCGCGCCCCGGACACAGCGGATCAGCTTGGCCTCGGTTGCCGGCGGCAGCTGGTAGTGGAGGCCGCGCACGGTCCCCTGCCGGTAGTTGTACGACATGTTGCACTGGGCAATGATGGGTTTCAACCCGTGCGCCTCGAACTCCTGCTGGCAGAAGGTCCGGGAAAAGAATCCGCGTGCGTCGCTACGCGGCTCGATTTCGATCGTGAACGCGCCGCTGAGGTCGGTCTCGCTGAATTTCACTGGGTCCTCCGAACAAGAAATTGATCGTGCATCAGACGGTCGCGAGCACGCGCCAGCGCAAGGAGTCGTCGAGCCGGCCGGCGTCAAGCAAGGCGTTGAGCTGCAGCAGCCGCGTGTACGCCGGGCCCTGGAATCGTTCCGCGGTGAGGCCTTCCGCGCGATAGCCGTCCAGCAACTGGCGGGCGCCCAGCCGAGCATCCCATTTCGGCTGAAACCCCGGCAGGGTGGCGAGGATCTTCTCGAAGCTGACGCGGTAATTGCGCGGATCGGGATTCTTGCCGACGAATTCGACGGTCGCCTCGGGCAGGAGATCGTTGACGATGGTGGCGAGCTGCCGCACCTGGTAGTTCTCCCCGTCACGGCCGACGTTGAACGCCTGGTTGTGGATGGCGTCCCGGGGCGCGACCAGCACCTGGCCAAAGGCCATCGCGATGTCCTCGACGTGGACGATCGGGCGCCAGGGGGAGCCGTCGGACAGGATGCGGATGTTGCCGGTGGTGAACGCCCAGCCCATCAGGTTGTTGAGGACGAGGTCGGCGCGCAGGTGCGAGGAGACGCCGTAGGCACTGCCATTGCGCATGTAGACCGGGGTGAAATCGCGGTCGGCCAGCTTCGCGATGTCCTCCTCGGAGCGTGCCTTCGACACCGCGTAGGGGGTCAGCGGGCGCATCGGGGCGTCCTCCGAGAGGAGCTCGTCCTTCCAGCCGTCGCCGTACATGCTGCACGACGAGGAGAAGACGAAGCGGGCGACGCCGGCCTCCTTGGCCATCCTGGCGAGATGCGCCGAGGCCCGGTGGTTGATGTCGTAGGTCCAGTCGGGATTGAGGTCGCCGAGCGGGTCGTTGGCGAGGGCGGCAAGGTGCACGACGGCGTCGAAGCCCTCGAGGTCGCCGACGCTGATGTCCCGAATGTCTTTGCGGATGGACGCGCCTTCAGGGCCGGCCGGGCCGAAGAGGCAATCGCCAAAGAACTCGGCGTCCAGGCCGACGACCTCGTGACCCTCCGCCTGGAGATAGGGAGTCATTACCGAGCCGATGTAGCCCTTGTGGCCGGTTATCAACACACGCATCAGATTGCTTCCACCTCTCTTTTGATCGCTACGGTTGCGTTCGCGGGTTGTAGATCGTGGTAATAGCGGTCGAGCTGGTCCGCCAGCGGACCGATCGCGTGATGCCGTTCGACGTAGTCGCGACCGGCGCGGCCCATCTCGCCGGCGAGGCGCCGATCATCGAGCAGCCAGCAGATCCGCTCGGCGAAGGCGCGGGCATCGTTGGCGACAAAGCCATGACCGCCTTCTTCGAAGCCGAGGTCGCCGACGGCGGCCGAGGTCGTGACGACCGGCGTCGCACACGCCATCGCCTCCAGCACCTTGTTCTGGATCCCGACGGCGTATCGAAGCGGGGCCACCGCGACGGCAGCGCCCGCGATGAACCGGCCCAGGTCAGGGACGAAGCCGGTCACCTCGACGCCAGGCCGGCGCCGGCGGGTGAGGGAGCCCGCCGGACGGGCGCCGGCGATCACCAGGCGAGCCTCCGGGTGCCGGGCCTGGACGAGCGGCCAGATCTCGCCGATGAGCCAGAGGGCCGCCACCCGGTTGGCGTGAAAGCTCATCTTGCCGGTGAACACCACCGTGTTGGCCGACCGCTCCAGGCCCGGCCGGAAGCGGGTGAGGTCGACCGGGTTATGGAGGACATGCACGGGCACCTGCGGTCGCAGGCGGCTGAGCCCGGCGGCGTCGCGGCGCGAGGCGACCAGGACGGTTGCCGCAGCGGAGATCGCCCTCGCCTCAAAGCGTGCCAGCCGCCGGGCCTCGCTGCGGAACATGCGGCTCCCCGCGACGCCGTGGTAGGGGGCGGCCTGGAAAAACAGGTCGGACACGCAGTCGACCGCGTCGAACAGCACGCGGCCCCAGGCGGATTCGGGCACGGCGGCGAGGCCGCGCACGTGCTCGACGTGGATCACGTCGTAGTCGCCATGCGCGATCGCCTGCTGCAGCGCGCGCCGCATCCGGTGCGACTCGACCACCATCGCCTGCAGCGGAAAGCCGCGGTTGGGCAGATGCCGGAGGGCGGCGACGCGATCGAGCGGGGTGGGGTGATTGGATTGGCCGAGGGTCACCAGGTCGATGACATGCCGCTGTTGGAGCGCCCCAAGGAAGAGCCAGGGCCGCACCGCGATCGGCGATGGTTCGTGTGGACCGACGTAGAGCACGCGCAGTCTAGCCACCCAGCGCCTCCCGGTAGACCGCTTCAGTGGAGGCGGCTACCGCCGACCAGGTGTTCTGCCCGTCGCCGATGCGGGCCGCCGGGTAGGGTCCGAGGAGCGCCCGAGCCAGCGCCGGCGCATTGCGCGGCGGGACCACGCTGCCGTAGCCGTAGCGCGAGAAGGCCTCGCGCAGGCCGCCGGCGTCGCTGACCACCACCGGTTTGCCGAAGGCGGCGGCCAGCTCGAATGCGCCACTGTCCGAGGTGTCGAGGTAGGGCAAGGCGACGACGTTGGCGGCGGCAAAGAAGGTGGCGATCTCCTCGCGAAGAATGAATCGCAGATGCCAGGAGACCGGTACCCCGGTTTGACGCGCGCGCTCCACGCTGCCACTGACGTCGTAGAGGGGCCGGCCGGCGACCAGGCCAACCAGGTCGTGCCCCTGCCGTCGGGCGATCTCAAGCCCGTCGAGAAACAGCTCGAGCCCCTTGTACGGACGGATGAAGCCGAAAAACAGGGCGATCCGGCTCGCCGCCGGGAGCTCCAGTCGGTGCCGGGCATCGCCGGTGGTGGGGAGGGGCGTGACGAGCGCGGTATACGCGCCGTGCGGCACGACCGCGATCCGGGCCCGAGGGATCGCCCGCTGGACCTGGCGCCGGGTGGAGTCAGAGTGGCAGATCAACCAGGGGAAGTCCCGATAGAAGGCGGTAAAGGAGCCCAGCCAGGGCCGGCGTTCATGCGCGCGCGCATCGTGCACCGTGCAGACGAGGGGCACGCGCAGGCCACGATAGAGGAAGCGCTCGACCACCGGCAGCACAGTGCCCTGCGCGTGGATGACATCGGGATTGAAGGTCTGCAGGAACGCGCGCGCCGGCCGGAGGGCGCGGGCCAGTTGCAGGGCCTTCCATGGCTTTGGCTGACCGGGTCCGTAGGTAAACGCCCGCACGATCTCATAGGGCGGATTCGGAAGGATCGGGCTGAAGAGGCTCGAGGTCACCACCGCGACGCGAATCCCGCGAGCCGCCAGCGCACGAGCCAGGCAATCGGTGTAGTCGGCGGTACCGCCGATCCCAAAGAATTCGACCAGCGCCACGCGGCGCGGCTGCGCGCCTGATCGAAGCACCGACACGGGCGCCAGGGTCGTGCCGGTCATCGACGCACCCGCGTCGCCCGCAGGACGAAGGCCGCCAACGGCAGCAGGGCATCGCCACGCGACCGCAGGTGGGGACGCGCCCGGCCGATGATCCGCCACTGCGCCCAGTGGTCGCGCAACTGTGGGTTGACCGACCGGCCATCCAGGGCGGCGCGTATCGCGATCCGGATCGCCCGGCGGCGGAAATCGGCGCGGAGCCCCTCGAGGACATCCTGCGAGGCCGCCAGCGCTCGCAGCGGCTCGAAGTAGGGGCTGTAGAGATACTCGTGCAGGAGGATCAGTTGATCGACGCGGTCCGCGCGGAAGTTGCGGAGCGCCTGGTTGGCGGTGCTGGCAGCGCCATTGTGAATGCGAAAGCAGGAGAGGGGCTCATCGATGTAGACGATCCCGGTGTGCAGGCCGACCCGCAGCCAGTACTCGAGGTCGGGGATCTGCACGAGGTCTTCGTTGAAGCTGCCGAATTCATCGAAGACGGAGCGGTGCATCATGACCGCGGTCGGCTCGCCGACGAAGTTGCGACCCCGGTAGACAAGAGCCAGCTTGGCCACTTCCTCCGGCGAGATGAGGGAGCGGCCCGGTAGGAGCTCGCGCAATTCGAAGCGGCGGACCTCCTGCTCCATCAGTTCGCGCTGCGCATCGGCGACGTCCTCGTAGACGAAGAGGCGGCGGGAGATCGCCATGCGATGTGATCCATCAGCGGCCTCCACCAGGCGCTGCACGGCGTTCGGGGCCAGCACATCATCGACGTCCATGAACTTGATCCACTCGCCCTGAGCCAGCTCGATGCACCGGTTGCGATTGGGCACCAGCCCGATATTCCGCCCGTTGATGACGACCCGGATCCGGGCATCACGCGTTCCCCAGGTTTTGAGGACCGCGGCGGTGCCGTCGGTCGAGTGGTTGTCGACGACCAGGATGTCGAGGTTGGCGTAGGTTTGCTTGACAATCGCCGCCAGGCAGCGGTCGAGAAAGGCCTCGCCGTTATAGACCGGGATGCAGACGCTGACCAGGGGGCTCGTCACGTCGTTGGCTTCCCGCGCCGGGCCAGCGCGCTGCGGATAAAGGGAAGAAGCGGCCGCATGCCAAAGAGCACGATCGCTCCCAGCACCACGATGTCGATGCCGAAGCGAACGATCGCGGGGATCGGCAGTACGCCGATCACCAGCAGGGGCACGGCGCAGCCGAGGTAGAGAAGGGCCACTTCGCCCAGGACTTGCCGCACCGGCTGCCAGCCAATCTGCCGTGGCAACACGAAGATCACGAGGCTGTTGACGAGGGTCGCGACATAGAACCCGATCACGACGCCGACCACGCCAATCCGAACGCCGAGGCCGACGCCGACGACGACGAAGGCAATTGAGCTGGCGACCAGATTCCAGAGCACCAGCCGCGTGTGCCCGGTCATGCGGAGCACCTCCCAACCGACCGTTCCCAGCGGGGACAGCAGCGGGTAGATCGCCGTGAGGATCACAAATGGGATCGCCGGGCCCCAGCGGTGGCCGAACAGTTCCAGGACCACGAAGCCCGCGTTGAAGATGAGCAGGAAGCACCAGGTCGCCTCGAGGTAATTGATCGCCATCGCGGTTCGCTTGAAGAGGTCGCCCAGCTGAACCCGGTCGTCCCGGTGCGCGGCGAACACGGGCAGCATGACGCGAAGCAGCGGCGTCTCGACGAAGAACGGCAGTCGCGAGGCCAGCCAGCTCGCCATGATGTAGAAGCCCGCCGCGGTCGCCCCCGCCACCGATCCCACCATCAGGCCGTCAACCTGGGACATGAGCACGCCAGCCAGGGCCAGCCAGACGAAGTCGCGCGCCGACACCAGCGACCGCCAGGCGCTCTCCAGCCGTGGCCGCAGGAAGACCTCATGCCCGCTGGACCAGAGCAGCAGCACGGCGTAGATCGACACCTGGATCACCGCGGCCACGCTCAGCGACCACGCGGTCTTGAAGTGCGCGGAGATGATGATGGCGCTGAGCACGAAGCCGAGGGCGCCTGCGGCCTGCGGTCCAACGAGGCGGAAGAGTCGCTGCCGGCTGTTGAGCTCGGCTTCCGCGCCGAGCGTCCAGGCGCGTGGAATCAACGTGATTGCGAGCACTGCCGTCGTCAACGGCAGCTGCGGCGAGAGCCGTGCCAGCAGCGGCAGCGCAGCGGCCAGCAGCACCAGCATTAGGGCCGTGGTGGCGACGAGGGCTCCCGGCAGATCGCGCCAGTGTCGTGTCGTGCCACCGCTCGTCGCCCATTGCGTCAGGTTCAGTTCCCGCAGGGTGTCGACGATGAGGACGATGACGACCGCTTCGCCGAAGACGCCCCACTCGGTGGGCAGGATGATGCGGGCAAGGACGATGCGCGTCAGGAGCGTGGTCGCCTGGGAGAGGATCTGGACCAGGAAGCCGGCCCCGATGGAGAGGGCGAGGCTGCCGGAGGCGCGCGCCGGCGCCCGCGTGGCCGCCTCGGCGAGGGCCATCGACTCCGGCTGGGCGACCGGTTCGGGTCTCAGCATGCTCCCTTCCATGTCATCGGAACGCTCATTGCAGGACCACCGTCAGTTGACGGGCGCAAAGGCGAACGGCGTCGGCGTGGGATCGGGCCCGGTCGGCGCGCCAGCCCGCCCGGAGGCTGCAGGCGACCCACAACCCGGCATTGATCGCGACCAGCGCCGCGGCCAGCAGGCCGGCGCGCAGCCGGGATCCGTGCAGCCGCTGGTAGCGGATCTTGCTGCTGCAGAGCTGAGCCCGCCGCAGCCGGTTGCCACTGCCACCCACAAAGTGGCGCACCCGGGCATCGGGCAGGCAGGCGATCTGCCATCCGAGCTGGTGGGCTCGATAGCACCAGTCGACCTCTTCGTTGTACATGAAGTAGCCGGGATCGAGGGGCCCGACTTCATGCACGGCGACCGCGGACAGCATCATGCAGGCGCCCTCGATCCAGTCGACGCTGGCGCGGGTGTCCTGGTGCTGGCGCGAGGTGCGAAGTCCGAGCACGTTGGCGATCTCTTGCCGCACGGTCGGAAACCGGTCGTGGCACCCGAGCCAACGGTTGGCGCCATCGTCAAGACGCGGGCCGACCGCCGCCACCCACCGGTGCCGGGCGAGGTAGTCGTGGAGCATCGCGATCGCTCCGGGCATCGGCCTGGCGTCGGTGTTCAACACGAGCAGGAAATCCGCCGGGCACTGGCGAAGCAGCTCGTTGAGCCCTCCGGCAAAGCCGCGATTCGTCGGGCTCTCGATCACATGGGCCGTGGGGTGGCGCTCTCGCAAGGCGGCAGCGCTCCCATCCGTCGAGCCGTTGTCGAGTACCCAGACCGCTCTCGACTCGTCCTCGGCGAGGAGATGCGAGACGCAGTCGTTGAGGAGCTCACGTGTGTTCCAGTTCACGATGCACACCGCCACCTCGGCCAGCGCCGGGGCGGGCCGGATCTCCGCGCGGATCATGCCGGGTGCACGAACGCACGCTGCTCGAGGCAGCGGGCCGTGACCTCGACAAAGCTCGCCTGTGCCCGGACCCAGCTGTAGCCGGTGGCAGTGCGCCGGCCGTTGTCGATCAGGCTGCGGCGAAGGCTCCCATCGCGCATGACCGAAAGCACGGCGCTGGCGAACTCCGCCGGAGTCCCGGCCACGAGCACATCCTGGCCAGGCGAAACCTGGAGACCCTCGACCGCCTTGGGGGTCGCCACCACCGGACAGCCCAGCGCGAAGGCCTCGAGGACCTTGATACGGGTCCCGCCCCCGCGGAGCAGCGGCGCGGCGAGGACGGCGCTGGAGCTCACGAAGCGCTGGTAATCGGTCAGGAGGCCGGCCAGGGAGACCCCCGGGACGGCCTCGAGACGCCGCGCCGTCTCCTGGTCGGGCCGCTCGCCGGTCACGACAAAGGTCGCCCTGGGTTGGGCGCGGCGGATCGCCGGCCAGATCTCGGCCAGGAAGTAGTCGACCGTCTCGAGGTTCGCCCGGTAGGTGAGCGACCCCGTGTAGATGATGCGCTGGCCATCGACCGGGCCCACGTACGCATCGGACAGGTCGGTCCCGTTGGGTACGGTGCAGCCCCAGGCATGGCGCGGCGCCACCTCCTGCCGAATCCAGCTCAATTCGGCGTCCGAGACGGCGATGTAGGCGTCGAAGCGATTGAGCATCGAGCGCAGAAAGCGCTTGAATTTCCAGATGCGCGCCAGGCTGCGAAGGGTCGCGTGCGTCGACTGGAAGGCAA
Source organism: Candidatus Dormiibacter sp. (assembly GCA_039922495.1). Lineage (GTDB taxonomy): Bacteria > Chloroflexota > Dormibacteria > CF-121 > CF-121 > JALYYC01. Next base: position 35,629 of record JBDTEO010000005.1, on the reverse strand, counting down.
ACGGTTCGCAACCATCGAGGATTTTCACGACGCGGCCGTCCGTCAGCCGCGCGACATAGTCGCCCGCCGCCATCTCATAGGCGATCACCACGTCGGCCCGGCGCTCCAGGGCCGCCTGGCGGATCTGCTCGAAGAGTTCCGGTTGATAGACCAGCCGGAAGTACCTGGGCGTGGGCGCAAGCAAGGCGAGCGTCGAGACCAGGCGCCCCGGCCGGTGCGATTTCCACGACGCCGTGAAGCTGACGCTGCTCAGATCGGGGTAGGGACCGGGTGCCGATTCTGGGGGTGGTTCGAAGGCGAAGAGGTGGCATCGATGACCGGCCGCCGCCAGCGCCGCGAGCAGCTTGGACGAGCGGACTCTGGCCCCGTTGGTCGCGGGGTAGGGGAACCAGGGGGTCACGAACAGGATGTCCATGATCGGGTGGCTCAGGCCTTCAGCCCCGCAGCCACCGGCTCCGGCAGGATGACCTGGGTCCAGGCGGCGGGCATGTTCTTGTGGATCTCGATCCCCTCGAATTCGCGACTGTGCCGGATGCCACTCGCCCTCGCCCAGCGAGCCATCTGCCCGACGCCCTCGCTGAGGGGCGTCGAGTGGCCATTGGGAAACACGGCCTGGTACTTCGAATGGTCGGAGAAGGCGAGCTTGACCTCGTTGCGGGCCGGCTTATGGTCGAGCCTGCCCTGCGTCCCCATCGCGGTGATGACCTCGAGGGCCAGTTCGTTCACGCTGTAGTGCTGGTCGCTGCCGACGTTGAAGACGTGATTCCGCGCCCCCGGCTCGAGCGGCGAGCGCGCGATCGCCGGGGTGATGTCCTTGATGTAGGTGAAGGCGCGCCGTTGCTCGCCGTCGCCGAAGATGGGCAGGGCTTCGCCCTGCATCATCCGATTCATGAAGATGCCGATGACATTGCGATACTTGTCGCCCAGGTTCTGCCGCTCGCCGTAGACGTTGTGCGGCCGGAAGATCACATAGTCGAGGCCGAACATTTCGTGGCTCACCTGCAACTCCATCTCGACCGCATACTTGGCGATCCCATAGGAATCCTCCGGCATCGGCGTGAGGTCCTCCCGCATCGGCAGCTGGTTGGTGCCGTAGACGGCGATCGATGAGGTGAACACGAAGCATTTGACATTGTGGTTGACGCTGGCGTTGATCAGGTTGATGCTGCCGATCAGGTTGTTTGCGTAGTTGAAGCGCTTGATGAAGTGGCTCAGGCCCTCCGCGGCGTACGCGGCGAGGTGATAGACGTAGTCGAACTGATGCTGCTGGAAGAGTGAGTCGACGAGCCGGTGGTCGACGATCGAACCCTTGACCAGCCGAGCGCGGCGGTTGACGTTCTCTTCAAAGCCGCCCGACAGGTCGTCGAGGACGACGACCTCGAAGCCGAGCTGCTCGATCAGATAATCGACGACGTGCGAGCCGATGAAGCCGGCCCCTCCGGTGACGAGTGCGGTGGTCATTCCCGATTCCTCCAGATGATTGATGGTGGGTCGCGGCGCGGCACGATGAGAAGCAGTAGGCCGAGGATCAGCAGCAACGAGCCGGCCGCAAGGGCCGGGATCGGCGATGCGCCGTGCGCCCCACCGGTGATCGCCAGCCGCGAGGCGTCGGTCGAGCTCGATGTCGATGTGGGGGTCGTGCTGGCGACGGTCGCCGCAAGAATTTCGCTGATCGCCTGGTCGGTGGCCGCCTTCTCGCGCGAGTCACCCGCGAACGAGGCGGTGATCGTCCCGGCACCGACCGGCTGGTTCACCCCCGCGATCGAGCAGGTCCCACGGCCGTTGGCGTCGGTGGTGGCGGTGCAGGTTTGTGCGGTCGACCCCGAGCCGATTCCGAGCATGAGCGAACGGTTCACGAGGGGCGTGACGCCGTCCTCGGTCAGGGTTGCGGCGAGCGCGATCGCCTGGCCATTGCGCCCGGTGGTCGCGCCGGTGTAGACAAGTTTGACCTCCTCCGTGACCACCGTGAAGGTCTTGGAAGCGGTCGCAGGACCGAAACGGGTATCGCCGGCGAAGGCCACCGTCAAGGGGTAAGTGCCGGCCACCTGGTTGGGCGTGACGCCGCAACTGGCCGTCCCGGTGCTGTCGGTGGTGGCGGTGCAGGGCAGCGAGCCGAGGCTGAAGGTCAGCGTGGCATCGGGGACGGCGGCCTCGGACTCGGTGCTCAGCTGGGCGGTCAACGTCACCGCGTCGTTGACGTCACCACTCAACGGTCCGGTGTAGGACAGGCCGGTGTGGATGGTGACGACCGTGACGCTGGCGCTGCCGGTTGCCGCGGCATAGAAGCCATCGCCGCCGAACGTTGCGGCGATCGGGTTGGATCCGACCGGCTGAGCCGCCGGGGTCAGGGTGCAGGAGGCCCGGCCTTGCGTATTCGTCGTCCCGTGGCACGATTGCACGGCCGCCCCAGTCCCCAGCGTGAGGGTGATGGTCCGCTCCGCGATCGGGGTCGTCCCGTCCTCCATCAGCGTTGCCGAAAGGGTGGCCGGGTTGCCATTGATCAGCGTCGTGTCACCGTCATAGGTGAGCGCTACCTGCTCCACGGCAACGCCGAAGGGGACCGAGAGGCTGGCGGCCGAGAACTGCTCGAGGCCGTCGATCCGCGCGCCGGCGAACGCGATCGACAGCGAGGAGCTCCCGGCCGCGCTGGCGGGCATCACCAGGCAGGAGGCCAGCCCGTTCTGCCCGGTGTCCGCCGTGCAGACGCTCGAGCCCAGCGTGAACGTCAGGTGGGCCCCGGCGAGCGGGTTGTCCCAGATGTCGGTCAGCGTCGCGACGACGGTGGCGGCGTCATGGAAGTCGGCACCGGTCGGCCCGCTGTAGGCGATTTTCGTACTGGCGGGGCCGGCCAGTCGCAGGGCGTTGTTGAAGAAGGCCTCTTTTACGTCCGTGTTGATCGTCCAATTCACCGACGGGCGCTGGAAGCCGTCCTGGTAATTGTTTGTGCCGGTGTCGAGATAGCCCCAGGACACGCCCGCGCTGACGGCCGCGTTCATGTTGTCGAGGCTGGTCGAGTCCTCGTTGACGACGATCGGGGTCTTGTGGCCCTGGTAGGCGCTGTCGGCCTTGACGCGACCGATGAGGGCCTGCAGCGCCGCCCCGTCGATGCCGTTGCCGTGGAGCAGGACGAAGTCTTCCTGGGCGATCGCATCATCGCTGGGCATGCCGCCGCCGGTGTAGCTCACCGCGGTCGCCAGCCGGTGGCCGCCGGCGGCTGAGCGATCCTGGACCTGCTTGATGACGGCCGCTTCGTTGGGACAGTCGGTGTAGGCCTCGTAGCCGGCGTTGCATTCATTGGCGGTCTCGACCAGCACGTTGCTGTAGCCGCCGCTGACCAGCCAGTCGGTGATGTTGTTGACGGCGGCCTTCTGGGCGGTCGTGCTGTCGGGGTTGTTCACTCGCTGGTTCTGGCCGTGATAGAAGAACTGCACCATCACGACGATCCCGTTGTGGTCGGCGGCGGTGATGACTTCCTTCAGCCGGTTCATCCAGGCGGATTTCAGCGAGCCGTCCGCATTGAAGGCGCTCACGATCCATTCATGGTCACCGCCTGGGCACGTGTGGCCGGCAATGCTGCTGGGGCAGCCGCCCTGCAATCCGACCGTGACCAGGTGGATGCCGTGCTGGGCATAGGTGGGAAGCATGGCCACGAACTCGTTGGTGTTGCGCTGTGCGTCCCACGTGTGCGTGTCGGGATAGGCCCAAAAGCCGACGGTGTTCGGGTTGGCGTCATCGAAGATGGCCTGCGCCATCCGCGTGTTGAGCAAGAGGCCCTCGGCCGGCTTGCCGGGCGAGGTCACCTCGCCGTTGATCAGGAAGCGAGCGCCCTCGATCGCCACCACCGTGTGGCCGGTCCCCGACGTCGCCGCCGTCGCCGGGTTGGTCGCCGGTTTGAGCGAGGTTATGCACCCGGCGAGCACGAGCACGCTCAGCGCGCCAACCCCCAAGCGCCGTTTTGTGTACTTCACTAAATCTCCTCCTCCATGTGGCTCGGTCTCACGGGCAGACGACGCCGACGATGGTGCCGGTGCCCGAATGGCCCGGGTCGGCTGCATATCCGGCATCGGTCTTGACGATCACGATCAACGTGGTGTTGCCGGTGACGGTGCTGTGGGACTTGCTCGCCGTGCCGGCGACGATCACCGCCATGTACGCCGGGAGCGACGACGGCGGGGTGGCGCTGTTGCCGGGCCGGCTGCTCCATGACGCGGAGCAGTCCGAGCCGGTCGTCGCGCTGGCAAAGCCCTTGAAGCTGCTCGGCGCGGCGCCGCCGCGAAGCGGGTTGAGGCCGGCCCACTGGCTGCTCCAGAAGGTGACGAGATGGCCCGCCGCCACCGCCTCGGTCGAGACCACGAAGGCCCCGGAGGGCAGAACGTCGAAGACCATGGTTGCGGCGTTTGCCGAGGCGGGCTGATAGAAGCCGTCGCCGGCAAAGGCCGCCGTGACGCTTCCGGGGCCAAGTGGTTGGTTGACCCCCGTGATCGAGCAGGCGGCGTTGCCGTTGGCGTCCGTCGTCCCGACGCAACCCTGCGAGCCGGCGCCGCTGCCCAGGGTGAAGCTGACGGCGCGGCCGGCGATCGGCGCCTGTCCGTCTTCACGCAATGCCCCAGCCACGTGGGCCGTCCCGCCGAGGGGCACACTCGTCGCGCCGGTGTAGGCGAGCCCCGTCTCTTCGGGGTTGATGACAAACGAGACCGAGGCGAAGCTCGGCAGCAGCAGGGCGGTCCCGGCAAACGACGCCGTCAGTGGATAAGTGCCGGCTGCGACCGATGGGCTGACGGCGCAGGCCGCGATGCCAGCGGCACTCGTGGTCCCGATGCAGCTCTGACTGCCCAGGCTGAAGGCGACCGGCTTGCCGGCAATCGGATGGCCCGACTGCTCCGTCAGCGTGGCGCTGAGCGTCGCCGCATCGTGGTAATCGCCGCCGGTCGCGCCGCGATAGGTCAGCGTAGTCGCGACGGAATTCGGACCGGCGAGCCGCAGGACGTTATCGAAGAACGCGGCCTTCAAGTCGGTGTTAATCGTCCAATTCACGGGCGGTGACTGGAAGCCGTCGACGTCGTTGTTGACCCCGGTGTCCAGGTAGCCCCAGGAGACGCCGGCGGCGACTGAGGCGTTCATGTTGTCGAGGCTGGTCGAATCCTCGTTGACGACGATCGGCTTGGGGTTGGCCTGGTAGCTCGTCTTCGCCTTCAGTCCGTTGATCAGGTCGACGAGCTGCTGGGTGGTCTGACCATTGCCGTGGAGGAGCACGAGATCCTCCTGGCTGATGACGTCGTCGCTCGGCATCCCGCCGCCGGTGAAGCTGACCGAGACCTTGAGCGTGCCGCCCGACCGGGTTTGGACTTGCTTGACGACGTTGGCCTCGTTGCCACAGTCGAGGTAGGTGGAAAAGCCGGCGTTACATTCGTTCGCCGTCTCCACCAGCACGTTGCGGTAGCCACCGTTGACGAGCCAGTCGGTGATGTTGTTCACGCCGGTGAACTGATCCACGACCTTGGATTCCTGGCCGTGGTAGAAGAACTGGACCATGACCACGATGCCGTTGAGGTCGGCGGCCCGGATCACCTGATCGAGGCGAGTCATCCATGCCGGCTTGAGCGAGCCGTCGGCATTGAAGGCGCTGACGATCCAGGGGTGGTCGCCGCCGGGACAGGTCAAGGTGGGCGGCGTGTGCGCCGGACAGCCACCCTGGAGCCCGACCGTGATCATCCGGATGCCGTGCTGCGCATAGGCGGGCAGCATCGCCACGAATTCATTCGTGTTGCGCTGCGGATCCCAGCTGTGGGTGTCGGGGTAGGCCCAGGCACCGACGGTCGCGGGATTCTCGTCGTCGAAGATCGCCTGGGCCATCCGGGTATTGAGGAGCTGACCTTCGGCGGGCTTGCCGGGCGAGGTGAGCTGACCGTTGATCAGGAAATGGGTGCCCTGGATGGAGACCGTGGTCTGGGTTGCGGGGGTGGCGAGGGCGTCACCGGGCCGGATCGCCGTGGCGATCGACACCAGGATGAGCGCGGCGATGAGCGCCGTAATCGGGCGTCGAGTCGTCTTCATCCCTTGGCTCCTTTTCTTGTTGACGCGGGTGCGCACCGCGCGGTCGTTGCTGGTGATCAAAATGGTGGGGGTCCGAATGAGCCGCGACAGAAGTCGACCATCGCCCGTGCCAGGGCGTCGCGGTGCTGGCGCTGACTGCGCCAGCGTGGCTTGACCGTCCAGCTCGCCAGGGTGCGAACGTTGCCGGCCATGGCGCGGAGCAAGGTGCCGGTCCCCGCGTGGTGTTTGCGCAGCAGCCGCAGATGGTTGCGGGCGCTCAGGTAGGTGACGCGGGGCGAGGGGGTGTAGTCGCGCCGCACGCCCTTGTGCCAGATCCGCGCCGCCGGCACGACCAGGCCGGAAAACCCCGCTCGCCGGGCCCGGACGCACCAGTCCACCTCCTCGCTGTAGATGAAGAAGGCGGGGTCGAGCATCCCGATCTCGTCGACCACGCGCATGCGCATGAAGATGGCGCAGCCGCTGACCCAGTCGGTCTCGAACGGGGCGGCGTACTGGCCCGTGTCCTGCTCGTTCTGCCCGCGGTGCGCCGTGTGCCAACCGGGGGTGATGATGCCGCCGGCCGACTGGATCACCTGCGGCTCGTTGTGGTGGTAGACCAGGGGACCGAGGAAGCCGACCCCGGGACGCTGCTCGGCCGCCGCCACGAGTCGATCCAGGAATGCGGGATCGACGATCGTATCCTCATTGAGGAGCAACACATAGTCGGCGCGCTGCCGCTGTGCCCATTCGATGCCGACGTTGTTGCCGCCCGCGTAGCCCAGGTTGCCGCCCGTCTCGATCACCGTCACCGTGTCCGGGTAGGCCGCTCGCACGGCGGCGGCGGTCCCGTCGCTCGACGCGTTGTCGAGGAGCACGACGTCGAGGTTTGGATAGGGGCTCGGTAGCAGGGAACGGAGGCAGGCCAGCGTGTCGTCACGGCGGTCGCGGTTGAGAATCAGCACGCAGACCTTCGGCGAAGGCATCCCGGTCATGCCGTTGCCCGCGTCTTGAGGGTCATCGCGATCCCGGCTCCGGCAAAGAACCAGCAGACGAGGACCGGAGGAATCCCCTCCCATCCGGCTGAGGCAATGGTGGGGACGAGCCCGCTCCCGACGACGGCCATCAGGGCGCTCCCGACCACCATGGCGAGCCCGGCTGCCTGGATCTGCCCGGCGCGCAGGCTTTGCGCGGGAACGCGCCGTGCCAGGCGCCAGACCACGGCGCAAAGGAAGCCGAGGAAGAGGGCGAGCCCGACGACCCCGAGCTCGGCGAGCAGTTCCAGGAAGATGTTGTGCGCCTGTTGGTAGCCCTGCAGCACCAGGTTGAGGGAATAAAGGCTGAACCGCTCCATGTAGCTGGCAAGGTTGCCGGCGCCGACCCCGATGATCGGGCTTTTCGACCAGACGATCAGCGCGCTCTGCCAGAGGCCAATCCGATCGAGGTCATTGCCGCCGAGGCGTTGCTCGACGATCGTTCCGATCGTCGATTGGACGGCCAGCCCAGCGAGCAGCAGCCCACATCCCCAGACGAGCAGGCCACGACCCCGCCAGCGGGACCAGATCAGCACGGTGATGGCACCAAAGGCCCCGAGCCAGGCGTTGAGCGCATACGACAGGAATGCCGCCAGCAAACCGAGCAGCAGGAGGGCAAGCGCCGGGACCCAGAGGCGCCAGCGATGGTGCTGCCAGACCAGGACCCCGGTCGCGAGGGCGATCAAGAAGACGGTCGCGTCCGGGTTGATGTTCGGCCGCACACCCTTGACGTAGACATCGAGCGGATTGACCGGGTTGTGCCACCAGGCCCAGATGCCGAGTAACGTGGTGACCGTGACGCTCGTGAGCACGCCGACGTAGAGGGACGTCATCCGCTCGAGCTGGGCGTACACCATGCCGGCGGCCAGGGCCACGAACGGAGTCGCGAGAAAATAGAGGGCGGTGACCTGGTATCCGATCCAGCGATGCCCGAAGCCGCGCTCCATCGAGGTGCCGACATTCGGATTCCAGAAGAGCCAGCTGCCGGCGACGGAGACCACGGCCGCCGTCATCACGAGCGCGCCGATCCCGAGGTAGCGAACGTGGACCTGGCGCCGACGCTGCCGCGCCAAAAAGAGGCCGATCGTCAGGATCAACGGGGCCGCGAGCGTGCCGAACCCGAATCCGGCCGATCGGATGGTGACGAGCGGCAGCGGCAGCATCGCCAGCACCACCAGGGGCACGACGATCAGCTGCAGCCCGCGGATCCGGCGCACCCGCATCCCGGGATGCCGTTCCAGGGCGGCCGCGCGCGGTGAGAGCGCGAGACTACTCATGATTTGTCGCTCTGGATGCGGTACGGCCCCTCGTAGCCGCCGGGGCTGGGCTCGACCTGGTTCATGACGATCCCGATCAAGTGCGCGCGGCCCTGCCGCAGCTGCTTGAGGATGCGGAGGTGGTCGGCGGTCCCCTGTGGGCCTGACCGCAGCACGTAAAGCACGGCGTCGGTGACCTGGGTCAGCTGGAGCGCGTCTGAATAGGTCGAGCATGGGGGGCTGTCCACCAGGACGAGGTCGGCATGCTCCTCGAGGCCGGTCATGACGGTGGCCATCCGATCGGAGCCGAGGAGTTCGGCCGGTCTCGTGGGAACGTTGCCGCTGGGAAGCAAGCAGAGGTGTTCCACCCCCTGGACCGGACGAGCGGCTTCCGCGAAGGTCGCGGTTCCGGCGATCAGATTGGAGAGCCCGGGTGCAGCCGTCGCGCCATTCGGCTGCCAGAACGCCTCGACCGCGCCGGCCTGCACCGGGCTGGCGGCGATCGGGAGCAATCGCTCCAGGCTCGGGCGCCGGAAATCGGCATCAACCAGCAGCACCTGGTGTCCGGCCTGGGCAAGCAGAATGCCGAGGTTGATCACGGTGGTGCTCTTGCCTTCGCCGGCTGCGCCGCTGGTGACCAGGATGCTGCGGGCTTGCCGGCCGACCCCGGCGAAGCCGAGGTTGGTGCGAAGGACCCGGTAGGCTTCGGCAAACCCGGTTTGCAGGGTGGCGTCGGTCAGGATCAAGGTCTCGCCGCCAGCGCGCGTCATTTAGCCGCCGCCTCGCGCCGGAGCTTTCGTGGGCTGGCGCGCGGGATCACGCCGACGACCGCCGCGCCGAGGTATGCCTCGGCGTCTTCAGGCTGGTTGATCGAGCGTCCGAAGTAGTCCAGCAGCAGGGCGGCGATGATCCCGGCGATCAGACCGAGCGCCCCGGCATAGGCGACCAGCAGCGGTTTCCGACCACCGGTGGCGGTCGGCACCGCCCGGTCGAGGACGTGGGCTTCAAAGTTGCGGATGGTGGTGATCTGCCCCAGCTTGCCCTGGGTGATGCCCGCCTCGAAGTTCAGGACGGCATTCGCGGCCGCCTGCTGCGACAGCTGGAGCTGCAAGCGCTGGGCCCCGATCTTGGAATCCTCGCGACCGCCCGCCGGTTGGGGATTGGTCTGGTTGAAGGCCAGCAGCGCTTGCGATGCCTCCAGGTACCGGCTGTTGAGGTCGGCGCGGTCCTTGTCGATCGTCGCCTGGATCGAGACGGTATCGCCACCCGCCAGGTCCTGGTAGTAGGCGGTCGACTCGTCCGCGACGGCATTGGCCAGCGTGGTGGCACGGGCGGGATCGGCATCCTTGACCGCAATCTGGTAGATGTCGCTCTTGCCCGAGACGACGCTCAGCGAGGCCTCGAAGCGGTCGACCGGTTCCCGGACTTTGGCACTCTGCAGGGCGTGGCTCGCGACCGTGTTGGAGGTCACCACTTCAGGGAAACTGAGGGGCCGGTCGGTGGCGTTCTCCGGGTTCTTCGCGATCACTGTCGCCGTCGCCGTGTACGTTGGCTGTGACCTGATCGTCAGGACTCCGACCGCGAGGGTGGCCAGGGCCGTACACACGAGGGGGATCCAGGCGCGCCGCTGCAGCGCGATCCGGATGCTCGTCAGCGACATGGGGGCCTGCCCTGGGTCAGCACGTCAGGGCGCCTCGTACGCATACAGGTGACCGGCGGTATCGCCCAGGTAGAGCCGGCCATAGGCCACGCTGGCGGCCCCGTAAAACATGGCCGGGTACGCGGCGGTCCCGCGGACGGCCGAGGCCTGCCAGAGGATGCCGCCACCGCTGGAATCGACCATCACCACCGACGAGCCCGCGGCGACGACCGCGGCTCCCGGGATCGCCGACACGGCGCCGAGGACCGGCCCGCTGAGGCCGGTGCGCCAGATCGGCGCCTGCAGGTGATCCGGATCGAAAGCGGACAGGGTTCCGGCGACGAGCTGGCCGTTGACCGCGAGATGACCGCCGCCGACGTAGAGTCGGGCGCCATCGAAGGCGCTCGGCGAGATGCTGCCGTTGCCGCTCGTTGGCGGGTTACCGCCGTCGGCGATCCGCAGCCGCGCCACCGGACCGCGATCGAGACCGGCCCGGTCGAAGACGTAGTAGGTCCCGTTCTTATTGGCTACCCCGACGAGGCGTCGCCGGGCGCCGCCGCCGGTGACCGTCCCGCTAAAGAGGGTTGGCGTCGACCCAAAGTCGCTATCGACCACGGCCTCCGCCTGCGGAACCTGCCAGTGTCCGATCACGTGGAGGTCTGTGGCACTCAGCTTGACGACGGCCTCGGTGTACGGCTGCGACTCCACAACATGCGGGCCGACCACCAGCAGGCTGGTGCCGGCGACGCCGAGGACCGCCAATCCGACGCCGGCCCAGAAGAGCGCCCGGATCGAGGGCCTCGGCCAGGCGAACCCGGCGAGCAGCAGCCCCAGCAGCAGCAGCCCGCCCGTGGCCGCGGCCCGCTTGGGCCGCAGCGCGGATCCGACCGCCGACCCGAAGACGGAGCACGGCGTGCCGTTGCCGCTGGCCACGTACACTGCGCCTTCCGTCTCATCGATGGTCGGCGACCCCCAGAGGCTGCCGCCGACGCAGCTGCCCGCGACAACATTGAAGGTGTGCTGGATCCGGCCACTGGCGGCGTCCAGCTGGACCAGCTGGCCCTGGATCAAGGGGCAGTCGGCGAAGGCCGAGACGCCCAGGTAGACACTCCCGTGGTAGAAAGCCGGCGAGCTCCAGATGAAATGGTCGGGCGACGCACCCAACGCGGTCCGCCAGAGGACGCCACCGGTCAGGGCATCAAGCGCAAAGAGGCTGGCGGTCCCCCCGGCGAAGGTCTTTCCGGCGGCATCCGCGTTGCCACCGCCGCCCACGAACAGGACCGAGCGATCTTTCCCGCCGACCATGACGTCGGCGACCACGGACGTGCCGGCGACCCCAATCGGATACTGGCACGCCTTGCCCTTGGTCGTGATACCCAAAAAGCGCGTCCAGGCGATCGCGCCCGACGGCCGGAGCGCGTATTCATTGCCGTTCCAGGCGCCGACGTAGACGAGGCCGTTGGCCAGCACCGGTTGTGTGGAGATGGTGGCGCCCAGCTCGACCGGCCACCCGGAGACGGGCTTCAGGTGGGGCGCGATTACGGCGGTGATGCCGCCCCCGGGGGCGAAGCCCGAACCCCCGTCGTCGTGCAGGTACTTGGGCCAGGCGGTGTCGGCGGCTGAGGCCGGGGCTGCGCTGGCGAGGAACGCCAGCGTCCCGGCGGCCAGCACGAGCCCGCGGACGACCCGAAACGCCGGCCGGCGCCGCAGCGGGTTAGCGGCCATCGACGCCGTAGGCATAGAGATTTCCGGCGGTGTCGCCCTGGTAGACGCGGCCACCGGCGATGGTGGCAGCCCCGAAGATGACGGCGGCCTTCGGGTTCTGAACCGATGCCTGGAAGAGCACGTGGCCGTCGTCACTCGCCAGCAGGGTGGTGAACACTCCATTGCCGATGACGACCACCCCGCCCGTGGTGGTGACGGCGCCCAGCACCGGGCCGGCGGTCGCCACTTTCCACAGCGGCCGGGAGAAGTCGTTGGGATCGTAGGCGGCCAGGCTGCCCGGAGCGGACTGCCCATCGACCTCCGTTCCGCCGCCCGCGATGAAGAGGGTGTGGCCGTCGAAGGCGCTCGGCGCTACGCTGCCATTTCCCTTGGTGGGATCGGTCCTCGGCGCGTGCGCCAGGCGAATCGCCGCAACCGGTCCCGCGGTGACGTCGGCCCGGTCGAACACGTAGTAGGTGCCGTTCTTGTTGGGGATGCCGAGCAACTGGCGCCGCGTCCCGCCGGGCGTGACGGTGCCCGAAAAGAGGGTCGGGGTGGAGCCGAAGTCGTAATCACCCTGGTCGCTCGCGGGAACTTTCCAGGAGGTGATCACGTGAAGGTCCCGGGCGTCGAGCTTGATCAGGCTGACCGAGTAGGCCCGGTTGATGGAGATCGTTGGCCCGACCAGGAGATAGGCGCCGAGGGCGGCGGCGGCAATGGCACCGGAGGCGCTCAGCCAGAATCCGATCCGCAGCCAGCTGCGCGGCCAGGCGACCGCGACCAGCACACCAAGCAGAGCAAGTATCAGGAGAATGGCGCCGCGCTTCGTATGCGGGTAGCGACCGAGCTGCGGGCCGAAGACCGAGCAACTGCGGCTGTTGCCGGTCGCGACATACACGGTCCCAGCCGCCTCGTCGATCGTGGGCGAGCCCCAGATGCTCGCCCCCTCGCAGCCGGCAGGGACCGCATTGAACGTCGCCTGCAACGCGCCGCTGGAGGCGTCCAGCTTGACCAGCTTGCCCTGCACCAGCGGGCAGTCGTCAAAGGACGAGACGCCCACGTAGACGCTGCCCTGGTAGACGGCGGGCGAGCTCCAGATCAAGTGGTTGGGGGCGGCGCCGAGCGGGCTGCGCCACAGCACGTCGCCCGTGAGCGCGTCGAGCGCGATCAGCTCGGCCGACCCGGCCACGATGCCGCCGGCGGCGTCGAGGTTCCCCCCACCACCCACATAGAGGACGGAGCGGGTTGATGCGCCCCCGGCGATTTTCGTGCTGGCGATGGCGGCGGTGGAGACGACGCCGGCAATGGTGCCGGCCGTCGTGGTCGAGACGGCGTCGGCGATAAAGCAGTTCTTGGTGCGCCCCAGGTACTGGCGCCAGGCGGTGCTCCCGTCGGGATGGAGGGCATACTCATAGCCGTCCCACGCCCCGACATAGATGAGTCCGTTAGCCGCCACCGGCTGGGTGGTGATCGGCCGGTCGCCCAGCCGGACGGGCCATCCCCGGACGGGCTTCAGGCCGCCCGCGGCGGACGCGGTGATGCCCACGTCGCCGGTGGTGCCGCTGCCGCCGTTGTCATGGAGGTACTTCGGCCAATCAGCGGCGTTGGCGCTGACACCGGTCATCGCGTCTCCAGCCAGCAACGCGACGACGATGCCAAGGGCGGCGATGATGGACCTACTGAACCGTGACGACACGCAGCCTCCTGAGCCTCGCCTGGTTGCGGTAGTAGCGGACGGTCTGTCGAAGGCCGTCGGCAAACGAGGTCGTCGGTGTCCACCCGAGCATGCGATCGGCCCTGGTGCAATCGAGCATGAACCGCCGCACATCCGCCGGACGCCGCTCAACCCGGAGCGGCTGGACGTCGACCTCCATCTCCTGGCAAACCAGGCGGAAGATCTCGTTGACGCTGATTTCGACGCCACTCGCGATGTTGAAGGCCTCGCCGTCACCGGCGGCGATCGCGGCGACATTGGCCGCCGCGACGTCCGCGACGTAGACGTAATCTTTGGCCTGCTCGCCGTCCCACTCGATGATGGGCGGCTGGCCGTTGAGGAGCGCGTCCAGGAAGGCGGTGATGACGTGGTGGCTGGCCGGAATGTCGCGCGGACCGTAGACATTGCCGTAGCGCATGACGGTGCTCGCCATGCCGGCGCGGCCGCAGAGGACCTGCACGTAGTGCTCGCCGGCGACCTTCGAGACGCCGTAGGGGCTGATCGGCCTCAGGTCGTGGGTCTCGGGGACCGGCTGGATCAGCGGGTTGCCGTAGACGGTCCCGCCAGACGAGGCGAAGACCAGCTTCCGCGTCCCGGCCGCGATCGCCGCCTGGATGACGTTCACGGTCCCCAGGACGTTGATCTGCGCGTCCCGAAGCGGATCGGAAGACGAGGTGGCGACCAGGGTCTGCGCCGCCAGGTGAAAGACCACGGACGGCGTTACCTGGGTGAAGCACCGGGCGATCGCCTCCTGGTCGCGAACGTCCGCCTCGATCAGCGCCGCCCCATCGGGAAGATTCGCCCGCGATCCGGTCACGAGGTTGTCGACAACTGAGACCCGATGGCCGGCGGCCAGCAGCGCATCCACGAGATGGGACCCGATGAAGCCGGCGCCGCCCGTCACCAGGGTCCGCATCAATAGGCCCCGTGCCTGGACACCACGGCAAAGAAGGTCCGGGCCAGGATGGTGAGGTCGAGACGAAGGGACATGCGCCGCACGTACTCGGCGTCGAGCCGGACGCGGTCGGCCTTGCTCAGGAGCTGGCGGCCGCTGACCTGCCAGAGCCCGGTCAGTCCAGGGCGGACGGAGAGCAGCAGACGGCCGACGGCGCCCCACTCGGGGAGCTCGGCCTCGGTGATCATGCGCGGCCCGACCAGGCTCATCTGCCCGCGCAGCACGTTGACCAGCTGCGGAAACTCATCGATGCTCAGGCGGCGGAGCCAGCGACCGACCGGGGTGATACGGGGATCGATGACCAGCTTGTTGGTCGCCTGGAACTGGCGCCGCAGGGACTCATCGTTCTGGAGAATGCGATCGGCATCTTGCACCATGGTTCGGATCTTGAAGGCCTCAAAGGTTCCACCGCCCCGGCGGATCACACGACGGCGGTGGATCACCGGGCCCCCGGACTCCAGCCACACGGCGAGAAAGGCCGCGCAGACGATCGGCGAACTGAGCAGGATCATGAGGCTGGCGCCGACCAGGTCGAGTCCCCGCTTGGCGGCTGGCCGAAGCCGGACCATGGCCCGCTCATAGAGGACCGCGATGTCGAGCCAGACGCTGTAGCTGCGCATGTAGTAGAGGTCGAGGGTCGCCTGCTCCTCCGGGCTCACCGCCTGGCGCCAGGGGCCGGTCAGGCCTGGCTGGAGGGTGGAGGGCGGCAGGTCCGATGGCGACCGGGCCTCCTCGACCGAGATCGGTCGGGGCCCGACCAGGCTGACCTCGCCCCGCAAGACGTTGAGCAGTCCGGGCACTTTGCAAAGGAAATCGGAGTGAAACGGCGCCGAGGAACGAAAACGCATCAGGCCGAAGGCGCCCTTTCGGCCCAATACCTTCACCCGATCAATCGTCAGCCCGCCGCCATCACGCCACTGCCAGGCGGCCATGACGGCGACGGCGGGGGCCAGCAGGACCACCAGGATCGAGGCCAGGGTCAGGTCGAGACCGGCCTTGATCGCCCGCTCCTTCGACGAAAGGCGGGCCCGGCGCAGCGTCAGCAAGGGCACGTGATTGCGCTCACCGAAGCGTACGCCCGCGGTCAGCAGGTCGTAGAAGCCGGCCGACAGGTGGACCCGCAGACCATTGGCCTGGGTGGCCGAGACCAGGATGAGCTCGCGCAGCGTCTCCCAGGGCAGGGCCCTGGGGGCCACGATGGCATCGTGGACCTTGAGGCGGCCGGCCACCTGGAGCAGGGACGCGGAGGACCCCACCACGCGGAGGCCGCCGGGTAAAACGGTCCCGGTGGCGATGTAATCGTCGAGGATGCCGACCACGCGCATCCCGCTGCCGCGCTGGTTCACCTGTTCCGCCAGCGCGATGCTGTCCTCGTCCACGCCAACGACGAGGGCGCGATCGGTGAGCCCGCCGTGCAGCCGGACCGCGGCGGCGATGCGGCGGATGCCGAACCGAAGCGCGATCACCAGCACCGTCATGAGCGCCCAGGACAGGACCGTCCACGCCCGCGAGAGTGGCCACTGCAGCGCGAAGGTGACCAGCGTCAACATCAGCAAGCCATAGGTGGTGGCGCGAAAGACCCCGCCGAACTCCCGCGCGCCAACCAGGAGGTTGGCCGGCTCGTAAAGACCCTGCGCCACAAAGAGGGCGCCGAGAACGGGAAGCATCAGCAGGATCAGCCAGTCGGTGTCCTTCCCGCCGTTGATCCCCACGCCTGGACGCCAGACCAGGGTCGCGGCCAGCCAGAACGCCAGCAGCACGGCGGTCACATCCGAGATGGCCAGGCCAAGCGTGAGCGTCCGCCAGTCCCGGTCGCTACGCAACGGGAGCCACCAGAACGCTTTTTGCGCGGCGGAGCAGGGTGTTGACGATCACCATCGCGCCGCCCGACTCGAACCGGAAGTCCATCCGATTCAAGCCCTGGGCCTGCATCGCCTCGGTAACCCGCGCCTGGTTCTCCCGCCGGCAATAGAGAAGCAAGAAGCCGCCGCCGCCGGCGCCCGCGATCTTGCCGCCCTCCGCGCCGGCCTCCCGGGCCACCTGGTACCACTGGTCGATCCAGGGATCCGTGATTCCGGACGCCAGTTGCCGCTTGGCGATCCAGGACTCGTGCAGGTACTGGCCGAGCGTGTCGATCTCGCCACGCAGTAAGTCGTTGCGCAACGCGATGGCCAGCCCTTTGATCACGTGAAGCGCCTCGATGACGCCCGCGCGGTTGCGCTCGCTGCTTCGCTTCTGCTCGCCCAAAATTTGCGCCGAGTCGCGGGACCTGCCGGTAAAGAACAGCATCAGCCGGCCTTCGAGCTCGGCCTGGAGTTGATCGGGCATGGCGATCGGCTCGACCACGACCCCATCGGGATTGAACTGGATGAAATTCAGGCCGCCAAAGCTGGCGGCATACTGATCCTGGCTCCCGATCGGCATCTTGAGCTTTTCGATCTCCACCGTGCAGGCCAGCGTGGCGACCTCGCGCCGGCTCATCCTCATGTTGCAGAGCACGGACATCGCCTTGATGAGGGCGACGGCGACGGTGCTCGATGAGCCGAGTCCCGTGCCGGGCGGTACCTGCGAGGCGAGAAAGACGGAAAGGCCTCGCCAGACACCGAAATGGTCGATGACCGCTTTCGGCAAACTGAGGTCGCCGTCCCAGAGTGGCGGTCCCTCGAGTGGATGCCGGTAGAAGGTCCGGTAATCCGAGGAGGACACCTGGATGTGGTTGCTGTCGTTGAAGGTCAGGATGACGTAGAAGTACTTATCGATGCTCGTGCTGACCACGGCGCCGCCGTATTTCGCGTAATAGGCTTCGAGGTCCGTGCCACCGCCGGCCAGGCTGAGACGAAGCGGGGCGCGCGCGATCAGCACCGCGTGGACCCCACCGGGACCACGAGATCGCGCCAGACCGTCACCGCCTCACCGAGGCTCTTGACGGCAATCACGTCCTGGTCCACGTCGCCACCGTGTTCGTCGATCAAGACTGGGCGGCAGCCGGCAGCTCGGGCCGCCTGGACGTCGGACGGACTGTCGCCGACGAAGATCGAGCCGCTGAGCCGGATCCCGAGGTCGGCACTGGCCTGATAGAAGAGCGCCGGCGCCGGCTTGCGGCAGGCGCACCCCTGCGTGGGCGCGTGCGGGCAGGCGTAAATGCCATCGAGCCGGCCACCGGCCGCCCGGATCGCCCTGGCCATGCGGGTATGGATGCGGTCGAGGTCGGGGGCGCTGAGCAGGCCCCGGCCGACGGCGCCCTGGTTGGTGATCACGGCCACCCGGGTTTGCATCGCGTGGAGCACGGCGAGGGCCGGAAGGACGCCGGGGAGAAACTCGAACTCCGACCAGCTCTTGACGTGATCCACGCGCCGGCGATTGATGACCCCGTCACGATCCAGCAAGACCGCCGGCACGCTCGACTCAGCCACGCAGGGCGGTCCGGGTCGAGGCGGTAATGGCATGCTCGAGAACGGAGTGGCAATCTTCGACCACGCCGTAGTCGTTGCTCGGGACGTGAACCGCCGCGTCGACCATCTCGAGTAGGCGGCCACCGCTGAACCCGACCAGGGCCACCGCGCTGGCGCTAAAGAGGCGAGCCGTCCGGATCGCCGAGACGACGTTCGGGGAGTTCCCGCTGGCGCTGATGGCGATGACGACGTCTCCCGGGTTGAGCAGGTTGGCCAGTTGCTCGGAGAACACCATTTCATAGGAGGTGTCATTCGCCCAGGCCGTGAGCAACGCGATATTGTCGGCGAGGGAGGTGACCCGTAGCCGCGTCCGACCCTCAATGATGGTGGCCTTGGACAGGTCGCAGGCGAAGTGGGTGGCGTTGGTGGCGCTGCCGCCATTGCCGACCACATAGACGTGGCCCTGGCTGGCATGGGCGTCGAGGATGATCTGCACGACACGCTCGATCGCCTCGATCGGAATTTTGCTGAGCGCCGCATGGACCTGGCTGATGTGGTCTTCGAGCACCATCGCCGTCGTCGACGAGGTCGCGGCCGGGCGTTCCATCAATTGCATCGAAGGTCTCCTCCGTCAATGAAATAACCGGGATGGCCGACTCCAGACGTTGTTGGTAGGCTCCGCCGTTTCGAACACCTGTCGTATTCGAAAGACGACCGTCGGACGGGCTGCGGACTCAGCTCGCGGCCCGTAAGATCGCCGCGTCAACCGCGACCGACATCGGCCGGCCGAGTAGATGGACGAGGACCTGGACACGCTCGGACGTGTTCAGCTCCCGGTCGAAGATGGCGTCGACCATGGCCAGCGGGCCGCGCTCGATCACGACCGGCTGCCCCTGGGCGAAGGTCGGGCGCCGGGCCATGGGCTGGGCCAGGCGGGTGCGAAGCCGGTCGACGAGGGCATCGCTGAGCGACGACGGAGACCCGTTTTGGGTCAGGACCCGGCGGACTCCAGGCGCCCAGTGAACGAGATCCCACCGATCAAAGGACAGCGGCAGCTTGATAAAGAGGTACCCGGGAAAGACCCAGCGGTGCCGCTGATCGCGGACGCTCCCGGGGCGGACCCCTTTTGGTTGCGCAAACTGCGGCGCAAACACCTCAGCCCCTTGCAGGCGGAGAAAGGTCGCCACCTGCGCCTCGTGGTTGGCATGGGTGTGCACGACGTTCCACATCGGTTTGAGGCTAGGGACGCCCGGGAACAGACCGGTAATCGTGGGCCGCCTGCTGCGTAACAGTTTGTGATGGTCAGGAGGGCGATCCGCGTCACCTGCTGGACCGGCGGCCTGCCAGTCGATCGACGATTTGACCCGGGATGCCGCCCCAACCCCTGGTCGGCGACCCACCCCAGCCGGGGCGCCGGTAACAATCCTGTGTCTGCTAACTCAGGACGCGATCGGCTGGGGTCGCGGGATCTCGAACTTGTAACCGAAGCCTCGCAACGCCTGGATGTAGAAGCCGGCCGCGAGGTGGGGCTGGATCTTGCGCCGCAACCGCTGGACGTAGACGTCGACCGACTTGGGGGTGCCGATGAACCGATCGCCCCAGGCGATCCGCATCAACTGATCGCGGCTCAGGACCCGGTTTGCGTTCTCCATCAGGGCGTGTAACAAGGAGAGTTCGCGAGGCGTCAGCGGCACCAGGTCGCCGTTGACGACGGCATGCATCTGTTGCAGGTTGAGGGCGATCTCACCGATCGCGATGTTCTGATCCTGCCACCGCTGGCCTCGCAATTGTCCCGCGCGCCGGAGCAGTGCGTGGACGTGCGCCACGAAGAGCCGCGGCGAGATCGGCTTGACCATATAGTCGTCGGCGGCCAGCATCATCGCCTTGAAAATCTGCTCCTCATCGCCCCGTTCCGAGAGGATCAGCAGCGGGCGATAAGGATTGAGTTGCCGGATTTGCTGGCAGAGCCGGAGACCGTCGGTCCGCAGGGTGGCCGGCTCGATCACCACCAGGTCGATGAGCGCCGACTGGAGGATCGCGAGCGCCTCCTCCGGGTCGCCCGTCAGGTGCACGCGGTGGCCTTCATGCTTGAGCAGCGAGGCCAGAACTTCTTGCTGCAGCACGTCTCGATCGAGTGTCAAAACGGTCGCCAACGCTTCCCCTTCCCCTTCAGATAGGCGTGAGTGGACACAACTCGACCGCTGCTCCCTCAGCCTTCCCTGTTCCTCGCCCGGATCAGTCGATGAGCTCTCGCCGTCGCCGGGGCAACAGTACCATCAGTGATTTTCTTGTCAAAGAATTTCTAATCAGAAACGGGGCGAATTGCGACGCAGGGTCAAGCGAAGGGCGGAAAGTGTCAACCATCGAGCAACGTTTGAACACCGCGTCTGGTTGACAGTGACAGCCGGTCAACCGGTTAACAGGCGGTGTTCCCCGGATTAAGTGATCGCAGCGTGAATCTGCGGCGCCGCTGGCCGAGCCGAACCGTCGACTTCGCGGCCGCTCGGCGATCACGGGGCTCCTGGTTGTGTCGTCGCTCACGATCGAGCCGAACGCGCGTGTAAAGGAGCAGTTGCCAAATTTTTCCGCGGTTGACAAGGGGGGCGCCGGTCGGCCGTTGGCGGGCATCCAGCCTTACGAATTCCGTTACGGAACGACCACCGCTTGTGTCGCTTTCGCGGCAGCCACCGTAGCAATCCCCCGGCATCGTTGGACCCGGGGCCTCCAGCGGGGAGGCTTTTAGGAGGGATCGAATGACACGACGTCGGATCGTCAGCGTCATCGGCGTTGGGCTGCTGCTGGGCTTGCTTGCGTTGCCCGGCTCAGCCTCGAACGACTCGAACCCATACGGATTCTCCGTCTGGGGTTATCAAAGCCGGATCAGCGCCTCCGGGGTGAAATGGGTGCGCTTGCAGCGGGACTGGTCCTCGATCGAAACGGCGCCCGGCGTCTACGACTTCAGCGGCCTGGATAGCGACGTCGCCGCGGCCAACGCGGCCAGCGTCCATGCCACGGTTCCGATCCAGGACGCGCCGAGCTTCCGAAAGACGCAGGCCTGCAACGGCGTCAACCTGTTTCCTGGCCCGGCGGAGATGAGCACCTTCGCTTCGCTGCTAGCCAAGCGCTACAACGGCCAGAACGGGCACGGCTACATCGACAGCTTCGAGATCGGCAACGAGGAATGGGACGGCTACTGGGGTGGAACCTGGGCCAACACCCTTCCCTGCCGGGCCGCCGATTATTACGGACCCGCGCTCAAGGCCGGCTATCAAGCGGTCAAAGCGCAGTCACCAAACGCCCTGGTCGGCATGTTCGGGATCTGGTGGGTGAACACGCCCCACATCCAGAGCTACATGACCTGGCTCTATCAAAACGGGTACGGCGCCTACATGGACTTCGCGAACTTCCATTACTACACCGGCGGGGACCCGTCGGTGACCAGCGGGGACACGCCGTCTTACGACCTGGAGTGGCAGACGATCCGCAACGTCCAGGCGGCCTACGGTGACGGCGGCAAGCCGGTCTGGTGCACCGAGGTCGGCTGGGCCATCAACTCGGTGAATCAGCCAGGACCGATCGTCAGCCTGGCGCAGCAGTCCCAGTATCTGCAATACGTCCTCGACAGCTCGCGCAGGTCGGGCGTGATGCAGCGCGTGTTCATTTACATGATCAGCGACACCGGCACCGACGGTATGAACATCTATCCCCCGGCAGGCCCGCTGCCGAGCTACGCCATGCTGGAGAGCTACATCGGGCAGTACCCGAGCTGGACCGGCGTGGTGGCGACGCCGACCCCGACCGCGGCGCCAACCCCAACCCCAGTACCGACACCAACGCCTACGCCCGCGCCCACGCCAACCCCGACGCCGTCAACGGCACCGCCGGCGGTCCCGACGGTCGCGCCGGTAACAGCCACCGAGGCGGTAACCTACCAGGCCGCCAAGCTGGGACCCTGCCGCAAGGGCAAGGTCACGGCGACCGGGACCATGGCGGGCAACGGGTCCGCGGGGACCGTCCAGTACCAATGGGTCCGCCGCGATAACCGCGGCACGGTGATCATTCCCGAACCGGGGATCACGCTGTTGGCCGGGGACACCGCCACCCACGCGCTGGCCGTGGACACCTGGTCACCGAACTCAGCCGGGAGCGAGCAGCTGGTCATCCTCTCCGGTAGCCTCCAGCCGGCAGCTGTCGCGTTCAGCTGTCACTAACAGTCGGGCAGCACATCAGAGGGCCTCTTTGCAGGAGGCCCTCTTCGCTGTATGATGCGAGGGCCCATTGGGCGAGGAGGGGATTTGGCGAGGAGCATCTCGAACATTCGCTGGCGGCTGGTCACCGGCCTGGCCTCACTGGCCGCGACAGTTGCGCTGACCTTTTCCGCGATCCCCTTCCAGCAGGTCAACCGCGCCGCGGCGGACGTTATCTGGCCGAACGCCGCTCTCCTGAGCGAGGTCATCTGGCCCAACGCGGCACGGATGGGCGACGGGCCGTTGACGAGCGAAGTGATTTGGCCGAACGCGGCGATGGTGAGCGTTGTGATCTGGCCCAACGGGGCAATTGGGGGCAACAACGCCCAGCAGGACGTGGGCTGATCCGCACTCGAGCATAGCGCGTAGTTCGAAAAAGATGGAAGGCCAGTTGGTGTTACAAAGTCGGATCCCCCGGCGAAGTCTTCGGACCCCCGAGCAACTTGGCGGACGTATCCGCAAGGCCAGGATGGAGTTGGGCCTGAGCCTCGCCGCCGTTGCCCAGAAGGACTTCAGTCGGGCCTTCCTCAGCCAGATCGAGTTGGGCCGTGCTCATCCGTCCAGCCGGAACCTGCAGATCATCGCCGAGCGGCTGAAGCGGCCGATCGAGTATTTCCTGCAAGACCCGGAGACCTCAGCGACCGCGTTGGAGCTGCAGCTGGCTGAGGCGGCCAGCCGGATCCGCCGGGGCGACGGGGAGCGGGCTCGCGCCTTGATGGTCGAGCTCCTGGCTCATCCGCAAATCGTTCCCGAGGTTCGGGCGCGGGCCCAGCTGGTGCTGGCGGAGGCCCTGCTCAAACTGCGCGCCATCCAGGAAGCGATCGATGTGCTCAAAGTCGCGATCAAGGCGGCCGAAACCTCCGGTTGGCGGGCCTTGACGGTCGAGCTGTACGACCGGATGGGATCCGCCTATTACCAGTTGCGCCATCCGCATGAGGCGGGGCGCTGGTGGGACAGGGCGGTCTTCGCCTACGAACAAGCCGACCTCGCGGATCCGCTGTTGAGGGCCAGGATTCTGGGTCACCGAGCCAATCTTCACTACGTCGCTGGCCAGCCACGGGAAGCGATCAGCGGCTACAAGGCCGCGATCGACGCGGCTGAGGACGTCCTCGACATGCCGGCGTTGGGTGGCATCTACGAAGGCTTGGCCGTGTCCTTTCAAAAGGCCGGCGATCTGACCCACGCCCTGGAATACGCCCAGCGCAGCCTGCGGCTCTTCGAGACCCTCCGCGATGTTCGGATGAGCGCCCAACTGCGCAACAACATGGCGGAAATCCTCCTCAGCCAGGGGCGCAACGAGGAAGCCGAGGTCCTCTTCCTGGCCGGCGCGGAACAGTTGCAGCATGTCGGCGACCGGGATTTGTTGCCGCATCTGGTCGCCGGCGCAGCTGAGGCGGCGCTCAATCGTGGCGAGCTCACCCTCGCGAACACTCGCGTCACCCTTGCGCTGCAAACCGGCGCGCGGTCCGCCGATCCAATCGCCAAGCTGGCGACCGAGCGCGTGGCCGGGCGGGTGACTGCCGCCATGGGGCAGGATCAAGAAGCCCGGGCCCACTTCGAGCGAGCGCTCGAGCTGGCCGCGACGGCCGATAGTTCAACCGATACGAGCCGCGTCGCCTTCGACTATGCCCAGGTCCTCGAGACTCAGGGGAACCCGACGCAAGCGCTCATCCGCTACCGCCAGGCGTATCAGGCAAGGCAGGCGGCCCGCTCGTAGCTCAGGGGAGCGGAGCCACGGGCTGATTCTGGTACCGAACTCCTACCGTGAGAGTTGCGGACCGCATTGCGCCGGACACGGCGTGGTAACACCTCGGGTCGGCCCTCAGGCGTGCGCGTGTCGGCCCTTAGCGGGCCTGCCCCTGGGTGTCGATCGAGGAGGCCAGCGCGAAGTCCTTCTCGGTGAGGCCGCACGCCGAGTGGGTGGTGATCCGGACGGCCACCTCGCCCCATTTAACCAGCAGGTCCGGGTGGTGATTTAGGGCTTCGGCCAGCTTCGCAATCGCGTTGACGAAGTCGACCGCCTCGACGAAATTCTTGAACTTGTAGGTCTTGACGAGCTCGCTGCCCTCGACGCGCCAACCCGTCTGCCCGGTCAAGCGTGCCGTAATCTGCGCCGAATCAAGCCGCGTTCTGGACATGTGGTTTGCCATAGGGCAAACCTTAGACCTCAATGCTGGCTGCGAGACATCGTAGCCGGGGTCGGCCCCTCATTCCAGATGGCCGAGCCGTCGAATCCGGCCGCTGGCCGAGAGCGAAGCAGGTATTCCTGCGGCGTGAGGGTGACGCCGTGCGCCGAGAGTTGCTCGACGGACTCGGTGGTCAACAGGATCGCGGGGATGACACTCAATCGCCGGTCCGAGCGCAGTCGGGTCAGTTCGGCAAGCCCGCCGCCATCCGGTTGTTCGAGGTCGAGGAACACGAGGTCCGGCGCGTCGCCGGACCACCCGCGGAGGGTGGTCAGCGTCCGCACCCGGTAGCCGTCGAGCTCGAGCTTCAGCCGGTACATATCGGCGAGGTCGGAGTCGGAGCCGACAAAGAGCACTTCCACGAGGCCTCGATCTTCGAACGTGTCGACTTCCCAGTGACTTCCCATTGGGCCATCTTCGACCCGGGAAGTGAAGTAAACGTAAGAGTGCCGTATGAAAGGGCTAAGACTTTAGCCGCACGCCGTGATGACTAGACTCGGTCTGTGGGTCCGGTCATCGTCATTGTCCTGCTCGCCGTGGGGATCGGCCTGTTGCTCTGGTGGGGAAGCCGGTTACCGCCGACCCGACCGCGACCGACCAGCCGCCATCGGGGCGAGACCTTGATGGATGTGCATCAGCGGATGCGGAAGAAACCAAAGCGCCGCTAGGGGAGGTAGGCGAAGGGGTTGACTGGCGTGCCGTTGAGGTCGATCTCGAAGTGGAGGTGCGGCCCGGTCGAGTTCCCGGTGCTGCCCTCGTAGCCAATGACCGCCCCCTGGCCGACCGGCGTCCCATCGGCCACGCCGTAACCGGAGAGGTGGCCGTAGAGCGTGACGAACCCGCCCGAATGCACCACCAACACGTACTGGCCGTAACCGCAGAGGTAGCCGCCACAGCCCATCGTGTAGTTATGGGCGATGCCGGCGTCGGCGGCGTGCACCGGCGTGCCAGCGTCGGTCGCGATGTCGATGCCGCTGTGAAAGTGTAGGCCGGGACAGCTCGGGTCATAGACCTCGAAGGGATAGGAGGTGCAGCCGAAGCCCTGGGTGATGGCGCCCTGCATGGGCCAGATGAAGTGCCCGGTCGACCCAGCCCGCGCGCTCTCCGCGTAGAGCGCGAGTAACTGGTTCTTCAAAACCGCCCGCTGCTGTTCCATCTGCTGCAGCTGCTGCTGGAACTGCGCCGCGATGGCGGCCACCTGCACCTCGGCGGCGGCCCGATCGGCGCGGCTCGCCTGGAGCTGCGCCTGCTGGTCTTTGATCTGCTTGACGATGGCGGCCTGCTGCGCGTACTTGGCGTCGAGCGCCGCCTTCATCGCCTCGATCACGGCCCGCTCCTGCTGGAGCTTGACCACTTCGATCCGGGACTCCCGGATGATGGCGGCAAAGAAGACGGTGCGATTCAACAGGTCGGTGAAGCTCTGCGCGGAGAGAATCAGCTCGAGCGGGTTGACCTCGCCGGTCTTGTACATCGCCCGCATCCGCAGGCCGAAGTCGGTGATGTGCTGCTTGAGCTGCGCTTCCTTGACGGCCAGCTCCCGTTTGGCCACCTCGACCTGGGCGCCGAGGGCGACCAGGGCGGCCGTCTCCTGCTTGATCTGCTGGCTAACCTGCGCCAGGTTGATGTCGATGCCGGCGATCTGCCGTTGCAGGGCCAGCTCCTGATCGAGCAACGATTGCACCTTGTTCCGGGTGGCGTTGATCTGCCCGCTGACCCCGTTGAGCTGCTGCGTCTTGCCCTGGATCTGGTTGTAGACGCTGTCTGCGATCGAGGTAGAGAGGAGCAGGCTCAGCAGGGTGACCGCCACCAGCGGTCGGATAACGCGGCCAAATCGGGTTCGAGGGCGACCCCCCTTCTCGTGCATCGGCCGCCAAGAATACGGCGGATCGTCCCCAGGGGCATGAGAATCTGGACTATCAGTGGCTTTTCATGAGATCGTTACATCTTCGATCCGATCCTGAGCTCACGACCAGCACCTTCCCACAGAAAGGGCAGCAAGCATAACGTAACCAGTCCCCGCCGCATATATGAATAGTTATACCCAAGATCATCCGAACGGAGGATTGGCAATGGAGGGTAATCGTGCAATGCTATTGGTTAACTCACCGGCAAACGTCGGGCGTTCCCCTCTTACCCGCCCCTGAGTCCTAGCTGTTTGGCGCGGCGGATTTCCGGCAAGTAAGGGATTCAAGGGAGCGGACAAGTTCATGAACAGACTTCAGCGGCCCGTGGTCGTCGTGTCGATGGTCGCCTCAGCGTTGGTGCTCGCCGCATGGCCGATGGCGGCGCTGGCCGCCACACAACCACGGTTGGGGACGGCAACGAACTTCGCGGTTCTCGGCGGCAGCACGGTCACCAATACCGGCCCAACGGTCATCAGCGGCGATCTGGGATTGAGTCCGGGGTCGGCAGTCACCGGCTTCCCGCCTGGCGTCGTGCGAGGCGGTGTGCATAAGGCCGACGCCTCGGCGCGTCAAGCGAAAACCGCTGCCGTGACCGCGTACAACGACCTGGCAAGCTGGGGCGGTCACTCCATGACCGGCGACCTGGCTGGCAAAACCCTCATCCCAGGCGTCTACAGGTTCTCCTCGTCGGCACTGCTGTCCGGAACCCTGACCCTGAGCGGCAACGGGATCTACATCTTCCAGACGGGCAGCACCCTCACGACCGGGAGCAACTCGCGCGTGGTCCTGATCCGCGGCGCGTCGGGCGCCTGTGTCTTCTGGAAAATCGGTAGCTCGGCGACGCTCGGATCGGGAACGCGGATGGTCGGCACGATCGTTGCCATGACCTCGATCACGATGGTGACCGGCGCAAGCCTGATTCCGGGTCGCGCCCTCGCACGGACCGGCGCCGTGACACTGGACAGCAACGTCATCAGTAGGCCCGGTGGCTGCGGCGCGATCACCAGCGCAGCGGCGACAGCGGCCCCACGCACCGTGACGAGTACAACCGGTTCCGGCACGCTGGCGCAGACCGGTGGTGGACCGGCGCAGACCTCCTCCTGGCCCGGGCTGGTCCTGCTCGCCGGATTGACGAGTTTGGTCGGCGGTCTCGGGTTGGGACTGCGGCCCCGGATGGCGCGCCGGCGCGTCTAAAGCGAGGTCTCGAAAGACTCCGGTGCCGGACGCCTGATCGCCCGGCATCGGAGTAGACTCGACCTTCTGTCGACCGTTTCGATGGTTCACCAAGGAGGAAGGGTCTATGCCCGAAGTTGCCGTTTACGCCCCAGGTACCGTGAGCTGGGTCGATCTGCAGAGTAAGGACCTGGAGAAGTCCAAGGCCTTCTATTCGAAGCTATTTGGTTGGCAACCGAATACGATTCCCGATCCACAAGCCGGCGGCTATACCTGGTTCCTGCAGGATGGCAAGCAGGTCGGTGCACTCGGTGGGACGCAGAGTCCGGACCAACCGACCAGCTGGTCCATCTACTTTGCCACCGAGGATGCTGACAAGACCGCGGAGGCGGTCAAGGCTGCCGGCGGTAAGGTCATCGCCGAGCCCTTCGAGGTCATGGGCGCGGGCCGGATGGCGGGCTTCCAGGACCCGGCCGGAGCCTTCTTCTCCGTTTGGGAACCCGGCAGCCACAAGGGGTTCGAGGCCCAGATTGGCCAGCCCAGCACCTACGCCTGGACCGAGCTGAACGCCCGCGGGTTCGACAAGGACCTGGCGTTCTACACGAAGGTCTTCGGCTGGGGTACCAAGGTCAGCCCGATGGGCGAGGGGAAGGGCGACTACACCGAGTTCCAGGTCGCTGGTACCAGCATTGGTGGCGGCATGGAAATGATGCAACCGCCGGGCACGCCGTCGCACTGGTTGGTGTATTTCGGCAGCAAGGATACCGACGCCACCACAAAGAAGGTGGCAGAACTGGGCGGCACCATCATGCTCGAGCCGCAGGACTTCCCGGGCGGCCGGTTCTCGATCGTCACGGACCCGCAGGGCGCGGCCTTCGGGATCCTGACCATGAAGCAGGCCTAGCGCAACAAAACGTCGACGAAACGACAAGAGCCGGGGTCAACGGGCCCCGGCTTTTCTATTGACCTCGGATGCTCCCGGCTGGCGGCAGCGGATTGACTCGGTTACGCCGGTCCGATATTGAAGGTCGAATCAACCGGAACACCGTTGCGGAGGGTATTGAGGACGACGCAATACTTCTCGGCGCTTTTGAGGAAGCGCTCGGCGCGCTCGCCCTGGACGTCGCCTTTCACCGAAACCGATGTCGTGCAGTGAATCGCCTTCAGTCCGATCGGGAATTCCTTACCCATCGCGAGCGTGCCACGGGGATCCCAATCGCCGGTGACCCGTACCTCCAGCGCTTCCAGCTCGATGCCGAGGTTGGCGGCGACCATGCGTAGCGTCGTCTCCTGGCAGGCGGCGAGGGCGCCGAGTAAGAGATCCGCCGAGCACGGAACATCACCAGCTCCGCCGACTGCGGCGTGGGCCCCCGATCGCCAGACGACGTCGTCAACCGACTCCGGGGCGATCGCGCAATGCAGCGGATCGGCCAGTTCGCTCGTGCTACTGGCCACCGTGAGCTCGATGTTGGCGGACGACGGGTCTCGCTTGAACCCCTCGCGAAGCGGCGCTTGAATGCTTCGAATATCAACCGTCATGTTTTCCTCCTCCGGAAAATAGTAGCCTCGGAGCGGTGGCGGGTCAGTCAACAGGAGCGTTCGAGCGGCCCGTGTCGCGCGAGGCGGTACGCGCGATTCTGATTGATGACCGGGACCGCACGCTTCTGTTCAAGGCGTTTAGCAGTCAGGAGCGGACCGGGCACTTCTGGATCACCCCTGGCGGCGGCGTGAGTCCCGGGGAGTCTGACGTGAACGCTCTCAGGCGGGAGCTCGCCGAAGAATGCGGCCTGCGGGAATTTGAGGTTGGCCCGCTGGTGTGGGTGCGGGACGTCGTCTTCCCACTGCCCACCACGGGTGAACTGATTCACCAGCTCGAGCGGTTTTATCTCGTGCGCGTCGACTCCCACGAGGTGGACATCACCGGCTGGGATGCATTCGAGCGCGAATTCATGACCGACCCCCGCTGGTGGACACTGGAGGAGATTGCCGCATCGGCGGATGACTTTGCGCCGGCCGCGCTGGCCACACACCTGGCTGATTTGGTCCACGGACGCATTCCATCCCGGCCGTTCGACGCGGGAGTCTGAGGCAGGTGGACCTCGAGATCACGACGGACGTCAGCCGGATTGACCGTGACCGCCTGCACGGCTGGCTTTCGGGTGCCTACTGGAGTCGCGGGCTGCCACGCGAGGTCATGGACCGGGCGCTCGACCACAGCCTCTGCTTTGGGGCGATTCGGGACGGGGAGCTGGTCGGGTTTGCCCGACTCGCGACCGATTACGCGACCTTCGCCTGGCTCTGCGATGTCTTCGTCGCTGAGGACGCGCGAGGTCAGGGGGTGGGCAAGCGCTTGATGGAGGCGGTGGTCGCCCATCCCGCGGTGCAGGGCATGCGCCGGATCCTGCTCTCGACCCGGGATGCGGAGGGCCTCTACGCCCAGTACGGCTTCAAGCCGCTCGACCACCCCGATCGCTACATGGCCATCGTGCGCCGGGCCGAGGATCTCTACGGCTCGACCTCCTGATCGGCGGGGCGAAACGTAATATCCGCGCGCCCGTTTACCAGTCGTGAACCGGCGTCTGGTGTTCGCGGCCCTCCCGCTGCTGCTGGCGGCCTGTCAATCGGCGGGACCGACGCCGCTGTCGGCGCCGTCCCCGAGTCCGTCCATCTCCGCCAAATCGTCAGCGGCGGATCTGCTCTGGCTCCAGGGTGATCCGCCGGCGGGTAGCCACCCGCTGATCGACTGGTCCGGCTGGGGCGCAGGAAGCGGCGCCTAACGCGGGTTCTGGCACCAGGCGTAGAGGCCGTCGTACATCGGCGTTTCCAGGCGAATCTTCTCGTGGTCGTTGTCGCCGTGGACCTGGGCGAAGCCATGCGCGATCGCTGACAACCCGGCGGACTCCGGCGTGATCCCGATATCCTCCGAGACGTCGGCGCCATGGACGATCGTTGCCAGCCGCTGCAACGCCGGATCGGTCAGGTTGTATTTCAGGACAATCGACTCGAAGCTGCAGCGGCCATCGACGTGTCCCAGCTCCGCTCCCCCGGTGTCATAGGGAATGGCACCTTCGCGCTCGACCACCGAGGCAATCTGATCGGTCTCGACAAACAGGAACTCGGCATCGGGATCGACGAATCGCTTGATCAGCCACGGACAGGCGACGCGATCGACGTTGGCGCGTTTGCGGGTGACCCATTTCATGGCATGGCCTCCTTGACGACTTTCTCCACCACCGTCCGGCGATGTTCCGAATCGATCAGCGCTTCGAAGATAGCCAGCAGGACCAGGTCGATGACCAGATCGGTCAGTCCACCGAGCTGCTGGTAATAGAAAACGAAGACATCGGTCAGCAGGATGGTCGAAAGAATGGACCGCTTGAACCAGCGGAGCGCGTGGATCCGCGCCATCGGCAGGCGGATCAGCCCCATCAGGGCCATCGCCGCTGAGATCCCGGTGGCGATCAGGATCGGGAGATGGGTGGGGACATCGGCCAGATCGCTGCCGGTCGAGAGGGTGAGGACAGCCGTGACCACGAGGCCCCCGAGCAACCGGATCAGCAGGACGGGCACGGCAAGCCGGCGGGTCCATGTCGAGTGGATACCCCGCGCGAGCGACCGCCGGAACAAGCGCAGCCTGCGGTGCAACCAGCTCCTCGGCACGACATCCGGTGGGCGGCTGGCCAGCGTTTCGGCGGCGTTACCCAGCAGGCTCGTCCCGGTTTTGCCGCTCAGCCGGAGCCAGCGAAGCACGAGGTGCTTCTCTTTTAGGTCGAGGTCGTGGATGGCGGCGTCCTGGAGCAGCACGAGCGCATTGGCAAGGTAGACGTCCTCGCTCGCCCCGCGCTGGCGTTCGAAGGTGCGCAGGCGCAGAAAGAACAGGACGAAGAGCACGTAGATGAGCGCGATGGTCGGCCGATAGAAGTAATCGTTGTCGCTCGTGATGAACTTGCCCAGCTCATCGATGAAGAGGCCGAAGCCGAGCCCGCCGATGACGGCGGCGATCCGCCGGATCCGCTCGCCGAGGTAAGCCAGCAGGAAGAGCAGCGCGGTCAGCATCAGCCCGCCGCCCCAGAGCATGTGGGCGATGTGCAGCCCGCCGCCGCCGAGCCTGGGAAAGCCGGTCAGGTTGAGAAAGAAGCGGACGCCGAGGAAGGAAGCGACGGCCGAAACGAGGAACGTCTCGCGCAGCTGGCCGGCCTGGAGGTTGCGAACGAAGAGGGGATGCGGCTGGGGCATGGGGCAGGGAGACGGAAGGCGAAATCCGGCGAAATGAAAGGCCGCGGCCGGGGGGCGGTCGCGGCCTTTCGACGAGTCTAAACCCTAGGGCGTGATAGTCGAGGTGTAAATATTCTGGTCGAGTCCGCCGGTGCCATCGAAGCAGGCATCGAGCGAGGAGGTGCAGGTGCCGCCCACCGTCTCCGGATCGCCGGCGACGTCGTCGTTGTCCATGTCGGTCCCGGTGCCGTCGACACCCGGGACCACGTTGCGGCTGTCGGTCCAGACCGCGCCGATCACGTTCCCGACCGAAGAGACCATGATGTAGTCACCGAAGAATGGGATCCGGCGACCACCGAACTGCTCGTAGTTCGGGTTGGTCGGCGTGTCGTTTACGACAATGGCCGGCGTCCAGGTCACGGCATCAGTCGACGAGGTGTAGTGGACGTTGAGGCACGCCGCCCCGGCGCCGGTCGCGCTGTTGCAGGGCGCCCGGGTCGGCGAGTAATTCGGATCGCCGCTGCTGTCGTAGTAGACGGCGTTGATCCGTCCACCCGAAGCGTTGATCCAGGGGAAGAACTGGTGGCCGGTGCCCTGCGGGTCGATGGCCGCCGGGGAGCTCCAGCTGCCGCCGCCGTTCTCCGAGTGGGTGGCCTCGATCTGGCCCTGGCCTAAGGGCTGGCGAACCTGGAACGCCATCACGACCTGGGTTCCGTTGGTCGTGATCGTCGGGCCGGCGAGGTCGAAGCGCGGGAAGGTCTGGCCGCTCGGGCAGTTGAACGGCGGATCGCCGCAATCGCGGGCGCCACTACCACTGAACTGGCCTGAGGTGAAGGGGGTGTAGGTCACGGCGAGGACCGGCTTGCTGAAGGTCAGGCCGCCGTCGGTCGACTTGACGAAGGCCGCGCCGTTGGTACTGTGCTGACCGAACGCGCCGCCGGTGCCACCCTCCCAGGCTTCGTAGATCGTGCCGTTCGGGGCGACCGTGATGTTCGGACCCTGGTTGCTGCAGAGCCCGTTGCTGATCTTCATCGGGGCGCTGAAGCTGGCGCCATGGTCGGTCGAGCGCGAGAACAGGATCTGGTTGCAACCGGACCCGTGGAAGTCCGACCACGAGGCGTAAACATTGCCGGTGTTCGGATCGACGCCGATCCCGGTCTTGTCATTGAAGGAGCCGTTGCCGAAGGTGTTCTGCGCCAGGATCACCGTGCGCAGGTACTTCTGGCCATCGGTCGTATTGTCGGCCGGGTGAATCGGGGCGTACGTTGCCACCCAGACGTCGCCGGTGTTATCCCGCGTGCGGAAGGAGTTGCCGTCCGGCAGGCCGCGATTGAAATTGTTGCCCATATAGAAGAGGTTGCCCTGCGCGTCCCAGGCCTGGACCGGGTCGCCGGCGGCCAGCGCCCCGCCCGCCACCATGGCGTGGATCGGTGAGCTGGTGCCCTCCGGCGAGGTGTCGCCCTTGTAGCCCGGGAGCAGGCTGTCGACCCAGGTAGTCCCGCTGTCGTCGCTCCGGTAGAAGCCGGCCCATGCGTCGCCGGTGTTTGGAATCGTGCAGTAGTCGTTGCTGCCGGCGGTCCGGACGGCCGGATTCCGGGGGTCGAGCGCGATCGTCGGCTCGTTCTGCATCCGGCGGTCCATGCCGCACCGGGTCAGCACCGCGTCGGTATAGGCGCCGGAGCCTCCCATGGTGTGGGCGCTCACATAGATCGAGTTCTGGTCCTGCGTGACCCGGACATTCGGGCCGGCTGTCTGCGCGTACCCGCCGATCGAACCGAGAGCGGCCGCCGCACCGGCGAGCAGCCCAAGAATGCGTCCTGATCTCATGCGCTTCCTCCCCGCTTGAGTGAATCGAGTTCGATCGTTACCCTACTCCTGCCACGCCACCTTGGTCAAGGTTCGGTTAGTTCTTCTTAAGGCGAGCCTAAGATGCGCGGTTATGATCGACCCGCGCAGCCCGTCGGTCCTGTAGCATTTCGATGGCTTGGGAGAGCCGACGTCCGTGATTGACTCGAAGGCGACAGAGCGAGGTCGTCGAATGCTCGTGGCTCGGGCGCCATTGCGGATCGGCCTGGCTGGCGGGGGCACCGACTTCGAGTCGTATTACGAGGTATACGGCGGGGCGGTCGTCAGTGTGGCGATTAACCGGTACTGCTACGTCCTCATCTCTTCGCAGGACGGTAAGGAAACAGAAATCACGTCATCGGTCGATTTCCACAAGCCGCAGCAGGACGGCTGGCAATCTTCGGATACAGATCTCCCGGTGCCCCGGGCGGTCGTCGATTACTTTGGCCTTGGCCGCGGCCTATCCATCTTCATTGCCTTTCAGGTGCCGAGCGACACCGGGCTTGGTTCGTCCACCGCATCGGGCGTCGCGCTGATCCGCGCCCTCGAATCGATCAAAGGCCCAGCACGCGAGGCGCGCGACCTCGCGGAGCTAGCCTGTCACATCGAAATTCGTCAGCTGGGCCGGCTCATCGGCAAGCAAGACCCCTACACCTGCACCTTTGGCGGGCTGAACTACCTTGAATTCCGGCCGGACGGCGTCGGCGTGACGCCCATCGCCCTCTCTGCCGAACTCCGCGATGCGCTCGAGTCTCGCCTGATGCTGTTCTTCACCGGGCGGCGCCAGAATTCCGCCAGGATCTGGCACGACCAGTGGATGAACACCCAGCGGAACGGGACGGCGATCAATGCCCTTCACACCATCAAGGCGGCGGCCGCCCAGTTACACCGCGAGCTCCAGCGCGGGGAGATCGATGGCGTCGGAGACTGCCTGCACCGCTCCTGGATCGCCAAGCGACAACTTGCCGTAGGGGTGAGCGATGCGTGGGTGGACGAATGGTACGAGGCGGCCCTGAAGGCGGGCGCCGGGGGTGGAAAACTCGTCGGGGCTGGCGGGGGAGGATTCGCACTTCTATATTGCGATCCTGATCGGCAGGAGGCCGTCACCGGAACCTTGCAAAAGGCTGGTCTGAGCCGGGTGATGTTCCAGTTTGAATCGGAGGGCGCCACCGTGCTGTTTGACGAGCCTGACCTCCCCAGGCGCACGACTTAGTGGGAAACCGAACCGTCTCGCTCGTGTAGCGGTTACACGCGGCAGGCATGGCGACGTCATCCAGGTAGCGCGCCGGCGCTCCGACCGGCTCTTCGCCTTCGCCCTGCTCGGGGCGGCGCTCTTCACGCTTGTCTTTGGACTCTGGGTCACCTTCCGGATTGGGGGAGTAACCCTCACCGAGGCCATCGATGACATTGGCGAGGCGGCCGTGGCCTTTCTCGCCGCCGGCCTCTGCGCCCTGGCCGCCCGGCGCCACCAGGGGCGGATTCGGCTCGCCTGGGCGTTGATGACGGCGTCCACCCTCTCCTGGGCCGTCGGCGAATCCATCTGGTCCTATTACGAAGTCGGGCTCCACCAGCAAATCCCCTACCCCTCCCTGGCCGACGCCGGGTACCTCGGCGGGGAGCCGTTAGCGATCGCAGCCATCATCCTGTTTGCCGCCGCGAACCCGCGGACCGCCTCACGGCTCGCCAGCCTGCTCGACGGCGCCATCATTGCCGGCGCGCTGCTGGTCGTCAGCTGGGTCACGATCCTCGAAACCGTCTACCACGCTGGGACCGGGAGCCTCATCTCGCAGGCGATCGGTCTGGCCTATCCCATCAGCGACATCGTGATCCTGACCATGGTGCTCCTGCTGGTCGGCCGCGTCCGCCGCGCGGCCCAGGTGGCGCTCTACCTGCTGGCCGCCGGATTGTTGGCCAACCTGCTGGCCGACAGCGGATTCGCCTACCTCACCACCCTCAACTCGTACGGCCCGGCCCAGCCGATCGACACCGGGTGGGTGGCCGGCTACCTGCTGGTCGCGCTGGCGGCGCTGCGGGCGGTGCAGGTGCCGTTCGTGAAACCGGCCGCCAACGCGGAACGCTTGCCCAGTTCGTGGCGGATGTTTCTCCCCTACGTCCCGGTCGCCCTGGCCGCCGCCGCGACCATCGTGAGCACCGTGGTCACCGGCGTGATCAATCCGCTGGTGTTCTGGAGCCTGATGGCGGTGGCGCTGTTTGTCGTCGTCCGCCAGCTCATCATGCTCACGGACAACATGTCCCTCAACAAGAAGCTGGAGACGCAGGCTTCCGACATGCGGGAGCAGGAGGAGCATCTTCGTTCCCTGGTCGAGCACTCCTC
>JBDTEO010000004.1:0-33061 GCA_039922495.1 Candidatus Dormiibacter sp. | reverse complement strand
CGCGATGGCCCACGCGTTGACGATCGGACTCAGTGTCTTTGGCGTGGTCTTTCTACTCGAACTGCCGGACAAGACGGCGCTGGCCGCCCTTCTGCTCGCCACCCGCCACCGCCCGGCTCCGGTCTTCCTGGGCGCGGCGGCCGCCTTTGTGATCCAGAGCGCGGTTGCGGTCTTCGCCGGGTCCCTGTTCGGACTCCTCCCTCGGCAACCGGTGCGGATCGCGGCCGGCCTGCTCTTCCTGGTGATGGCAGCGGTCGTGATCCGACGGAACGTAAAGGCTTCCGAGGTCAAGGAGGAGCAGGTGATCGAGCGCGAAGAGCAAAAGCACCGGCGCCCGTTCGTCACGGCCTTCATGGTGGTCTTCATCGCGGAGTGGGGTGACCTGACCCAGCTGGCCACCGCCGCGCTGCAGGCCCGCTATCGCGAGCCGGTCATCGTCTTTGTCAGCGCCATGCTGGCGCTGTGGGCGGTCTCGCTGATCGCGGTCGGCCTGGGGAACCGGCTGGGGGCGATCATTCCCGAGCGGCAGCTCCAGTTCGTGGCCGCCGCCGTCATGGTCCTGGCGGCGGCGGCGCTGATCACGGGCGTGCTCGGCTAGCGGCTATGCCGCCGCCGACAGGTCGATCGCGTCCAGCGCCGCTCGCTGGGGGATCGTGAACGTAAAGGTGCTTCCCTGCCCGGGGGTGCTTTTGACCCAGATGCGTCCGCCGTGCATCTCCACCAGTTGGCGGGAGATCGCGAGGCCGAGCCCGGTGCCCTGGTACTTCCCGCTCATTCCACTATTGCCCTGTTGAAAGCTGTCGAAGATCCGCTCGACGTCCTCCGGCGGCACGCCGATGCCGGTGTCGCGCACGCTCACCCGCAGGTCCGCGCCCTGCCGTTCCGCGACCACCCGCACGCTACCCGTTTCGGTGAACTTGATGGCGTTCCCGAGGAGGTTGAGAAGCACTTGCTTGAGTTTGGGCCCGTCGGCGAAGACCGGGCCGACCTCCGGTGAGACTGCTCGGCTCAACGCGAGATGCTTGTTCTTGGCGAGCGACCCAACGCTGTCCACGCACGCCGCGACCAGGGCCGCCATATCGACTTCACCCCTGTGCAGCTGCGCCTTACCGGCTTCGAGCTTGGAGATATCGAGGAGGTCGTTGATCAGCGAAAGGAGATGGTGACCGTTCTGGGCGATAATCTCGACATCCTGACGCTGCTCACCCGACAGCACACCCCCGTCCCCCTCCAGCAGCAGCTGGGAGAAGCCGAGGATCGAGTTGAGCGGGGTTCGGAGTTCGTGGCTCATGTTGGCGAGGAACTCGGATTTGTGCTCATTGGCGCGGTGCAGCTCGGCATTGACGGCGCCCAGCCGCGCCGTCTGCTCGGTCGCCAGGTGGAAGAGGTGCGCCTCCTGGATCGCCGTCGCGGCATGCTGAGCGAACAGCGTCAGGAGTTCGATCGTGTTCCGATCGAGCGGCCGGCGGTGGTAGATCGCGAGGACGCCGAGCAACTGCTCGCCAACCACCAACGGAAACCCGGCGAAGGCCTGGATACCCTCCTCCCCCATCCACGGATTGAGTGACACCTGCCGGTGGTTCGCCGGGTCGTTGGTGATGATCGGGACCCGCAGTTCCGCCACCTGACCGATCTCGGTCATGCCTCGCTCGACCCGACCGGCCACCGGAGGCGCGAGCCTGGTCGTGTGACGACCGGCCCGTCGATAGAGGGCGCCGTCAGATCCGTCCACCAGCCAGAGCTGCGCCGCGGCGAGGCCGAGGTGGTCGGTCAGGGCCGTGGCGACCACGTCGAGGAACTCCGGCTCGAACAGCTTCTGGTTCATCTGATCGATCGACTGGTTCAAGAGTTCGAGGCGCCGGGCCCGTTTTTCGGTTTCCTCGAAGAGCCGGAGATTGCGCAGGGCTACCGAGAGCTGTTGGGCGAGGAGCTCGAGGGCTTCCTCCTCCCAGCGGGTGAGGCGGCGCTGCGGGTCTGCCGTGTTGAGGTGGAGCACCCCGCAGACCTTCGCGTCGAGTAGGAGCGGGGTACCAAACGTTCGCGCATAGGCCGGCCCGTTCATGACGGGCAGATCGAACAGCGGCGCCTCGGTGGCCATCACGAAGCGACGTTCACGAACTACCCGCCCGACGATCCCGTCGCCGGCCGGGACGGCATCCCCTTCCACGGCTCCCGGCATGTGGACCACGGCGCGGAGCATGAAGATGCCGCGTTCGTCATCCTGGAGCACGACCGCGCCGGAGTCCATCTGGAGCATCTCCATGCCGCATCGCAGCACGGTGTAGAGCATGCGACCCATGTCCAGCTGCCCCACCAGCTCACCGAGCACGCGGCGCAGCTGCTCCGTCTGATGAAGCCGGCGGCGGGTGCCTCGCACCTCGGTGTTCGTGGCGCGGACGGCGGCGCCGAGCCCGGTGATGGCGGCCACCGTCGGAATCGCCCGCAGGGCCGCATCGCGGACGGAAATCGCGAAGCCGAGGTCGCCGGTTTGAAAGAGAATGATGCCGCTCGTAAAGAAGACGCTGGTCGCGATCCCTCCCCAGAGGTCAAAGCGGAAGACGGCTTCCGCCGCAACCAATGCATAAAGGAGATACGGCATGCTCGCCGTTTCGGAGGCAAAGAGGAGGATCCAGCCGCTGAAGACCAGGTGATCCAGGGCCAGCAGGAGCACGGCGAGCCAGCTACCGGGCCGGGTTTCCCGCCGCCGCGATGCCAACAGCGCGGCCCCGTTGTACGCCGCCATCAGGCTGGTCAACGCCAGTGTCAGCGGAAGCGACCGCGACGGTAGCCAGAACAGCAGGGCCACCGGGATGAGGAGCGCCAGAAATCGAAGCCTGATCAGCTGGCGATCGAGCGCGATCATGCCGGCCGCTCCATGCGGTTAACTCGCTTGGGCGATTTGCAGGTTGTTGATCATCTCGAGGAAGCGATCTTTGCCGAAATCGCCCTTCTGGATGATCGTCTGGATATTGCCCTGGAGTCGCTCGCGATCCTCACTCGTGATGTTCTTCGCGGTGTAGATGAGGATCGGAATCTGGGCGGCCGCCGGGTCCTCCCGCAGTTTGGACACGACTTCGAAGCCGTCGACGTCAGGCATCATGAGGTCGAGGATGATCAGGTCTGGCTTCTTCTTCATCGCGATTTCGAGGCCGGCTTTCCCACCGTCCGCGATCATGACCTCCATGTTGAACGGTTTCAGCATGGCCTTGATCAGCCGGATGTTCTGCGGATCGTCGTCGACGATCAAGATCGAGGAAGGCGTCTTCTTGCCTCGCTTGCCATCGGCCAGCAGGTCGAACTTGACCATCATCTGCAGCAGCTGCTGGCGGTCGATCGGCTTGGTCAGGAAGTCGGCCTGGCCGATATCAAACGGTAGCGATTCCTTGTTCACCTTCGAAGTCAGGACGATCGGGATGTCCTTGGTTTTCGACTCTCGGCGCAGGTCATAGACGAGGCCGCTGCCGCCGTTCGGTGGCAGCTGGGTATCGATCAAGACGGCCAGCGGCTGGAGCTGCACCGCCTTGCGTAGCGCCTCCTGGGCACTTGCCGCGATCACAACCTCATAGCCGGCGTGGCTCAAGAACGGCTCGATGCGTTCTTTGACCGACGGGTCGTTGTCCGCGACCAGGATCACCGGGGCCTTGGTGCTGGCGCCGATCGGCGGCAGCATCTGCACGGGACGCTCCTGGATGCCGGACTCCTGCTTGGCGAACTCGATGAGCTCACGGATGTGCTCGACCAGGCGCTTGCCGCTCTCGTTGATGTGGGCCACGAACTCGCGCCGCTCTTCCGGCGTGGTCTTGTTCCCCTTCTCGTCGAGCAAGATCTCGGAAAACCCGACGATCGCGTTGAGGGGCGAGTTGAGGTCGTGGCTCTGGTCGTAGATCACCCGGAATTTGGCCTCGAAGTCCCGCCGCGCCTGCACCAGACCGGGGCCGGAGTCCTTGTTCTTGCCCATCGAGGCGAGCTCGGTTCGCACCCCATCGAGTTGCGCCTGCATGGCGCGCTTTTCCGCCTCGTAGCGGGCGATGACCTGGCTGGATGGCGGGCCGCTGCCGGCCGCCTTGCGCGCCTCTTCCAACTGGCTCTTCAGCGAGGCCTTTTCCCGCTGCCAGGCGAGCTCCAGCTCCTTGGACTCGTTGGCGCGCCGGCTCTGGAGCTCATTGGTTTGCGTCATCATGTCGGAGAGTTGCCCTTGCACCCGCTCCAGGTCGACCTTGAGCTGGTTCTTTTCCGAGGTGAGCCGCTGCTCCCGGGCGGTCCACTCTTCCGCCTTGCGTCCAGTCTCGCCCGCCAGATCGTCGTGGAGTCCCTTGAGCTTCTCGTAGTCCTGCTGGGTCGCGGCCAGCTTGGCGTTGACGTCCTGGACCTGCTTCTTTAAGCCGGCCTTCTCTTCGGCGATCGAGGCCTCGCGGCTCTGCCAGTCTTTCTCCAGGGCCTTGACCTTGGTGAGCAGGGCCGAGCGCTCGTCACTGACGCGCTGGAACTCAGCCTCCGCCTTGTCGAGCTCGGCGCCCTTCTTGCGCGCCTCTTCCAACTGCGTCTGCAACAGCTTCCGGTCGGCCTTGAACTGCGCTTCGGACGACTGCGATTCCTGCTCGAGACGGGCGACGTCGCCGATCAGCCGCTGGCGCTCCGTCTGCCATTTGTCGCGAGACGCCTTGAGCGGCTCGATCTCCGCCTGCAATCCCTTGAGCTGCTGCTGCAGTTTTGCGTTCGCCTCGGTCAACTCCGTCCGCTGCTTGGTCAGGTCGGCGCGGGCCGCCTGCCACTCCGTCTCCAGCTGCGCCAGCCGTGCGACCGCCTCATCCCGATCCTTGAGCAGGGACTCTCGATCCATCGCCCATTGCAGCTGCGCGGTCTGAAGGCTGTCCAGGTCGCCCTGAACCGTCTTGAGCTCGGCGGTAATTTTCTTTCCGTCGGTTTCGAACTTCTGCTGGAGCTGCATCCGTTCTTGCTCCAGCTGCCGGAGCTGGCT
The DNA here is from genome assembly GCA_039922495.1 of Candidatus Dormiibacter sp. Lineage (GTDB taxonomy): Bacteria > Chloroflexota > Dormibacteria > CF-121 > CF-121 > JALYYC01. Next base: position 28,083 of record JBDTEO010000004.1, on the reverse strand, counting down.
GCGCCGTTCGTCGTCGCGCCCCTTGGCGCGTAACACGTCCTCCTGCAGGCGGGCCAGGTCGACGCGCGCCTTGTCATGGCTCTGCTCGAGGTCCTGGTGCGCCTGCGTGAGCGAGCCGTGCTGGTCCAGCAGGGCCTGGCGGTCCATGGCCCATTGCAGCTGGGCGTCCTGCATCTCGTCGAGCTCACGCTGCTTGGCGGCCATCTGCTGCTGGGCGGCGGCCAGCTCTTCCTCTTTCTGGGCCAGCTGCGCAGCGATGTCGTCCTGCAGCGTTTGGAGGTGCGCGATGAAGTCCTGGTTCTGCTGCAGGATGTCAGCGAAGGACCTGGCTTTTGGCGTTTCCGGACTCAAGCGGCCTTCCGCCCTTGCTGCAGGTAGCGGTCAACCGCCGCCCGCATCGCGTCGAGGTGCGCGCTCATCGCGCCCAGCTGGTCGACGCGCTCCTGTTCCAGCTGCCGTAGCTGCTCGTGCCGTTCCGCGTCGCGCTGGTTGGCATGGCGTAGCTCCTCCTGGAGCCGGGACATTTCAGCCTGGGCCTGGTCGAAGGAATACTTCAGCTCCTCGAGCTCCTTCTTGCGCGCATCGTGTTCCTCGATCAGCCCCTGGAGGTTTAAGACCACCTCCTGGTTGAGCTTGAGGATGTCCGAGTAGGATCGATTGCCCTTCTGGCTCTGCTCGCTCATGCCGTCTTCAACCGGCCCTGCTGGAGATATCGAGTGACCTCGGTGGGCAGCCCGTGCGGATCGACCGGCTTGGGGATGTAGCCGTCACAGCCGGCGGCCAGGATGCGTTCGCGGTCTCCGGACATCGCATGGGCGGTCAGGGCCACGATCACCACCCCGGCGGTCCGCGGGTTCGAGCGGATCTTGCGGGTGACGGCGAGCCCGTCCTCGCCCGGTAGCTGAATGTCCATCAGGACGATGTCGGGCAGGTCGGCGGCCATCTCGGCCAGGCATTCGGCGCCGCTGCCGGCCTTTTTGACCTGGAACCCGCGTTTTTCCAGTAGGAACTGGGCCAACCGCAGGTTGACCGGGTTATCTTCGACGATCAATACCTTGCCGGCGCTCACGACCCGTCCTCCTTCGTCTTTGCACGATCTCCAGCCCCTTGATAGCGAGCAATACGGCATCCGGCTGGGAAAGGCCAGTGGGTATAACGGCGCTCCAGGCCGTCGCTGGCACCCTTGGGGAAACTTCCCCCAGGGCCACCAGCGCCGGCTGGCCCGGGAGGCCCCGCAAGCCAACCACCCATTCCGGCTCCGGCGGGGCCAGGAGCACCACGTCCGGGGCGGCGGCACGGGCCTTCTCCAGGGCCTCCTGCAGCCCGGGAGCCCGGAACACCTCGAACCCTTCCTCGACCAGGGCGGCGGCCAGGGGCGCGAGCGCCCGTCGATCGCGGTGGACGGCCAGCACCCGGACCCGGTCCCGGCGCCGCTTGATCCCCTGCCCGAGGCGCCGGAGTTCATCCTGGAGCGTCTTGGTCGCCCATGGCTTGGCGACGTAGGCCAGAACGCCAAAGCGCTCCATCAGCTCGTCATTCCGGGTGACCGAGCAGATCAGCACCGGGACGTCCGCCGTGGCGGCTCGTCCGCGCAGTTCCTGGAGGAGCTGCCAGCCATCGCGTTTGGGGAGAACTGTCTCCATGACGACGAGGTCGGGCAAGATCTCCATTGCCTTGCGGACGGCCTCTTCGCCGTCCGAGGCGTGCGCCACACGAAAGCCGACCCCCTGGATCTCCGCGGTGAGGCGCTGGCTGCTGTTCGGATCGTCCTCCACCACCAGGGCCAGCGGCAGGTCCATGCTGTCGATCCCCGCGGCCGGTGACGGCGTCTCCACGATGGGCTCAGCCACCGGCCGGGGCTCACGCGGGATGGTGAAGGTGAAGGTCGAGCCGGCCCCGAACTGGCTTTCTGCCCAGATGCGGCCGCCATGCATCTCGACGAAGCGCCGGCAGAGGGCGAGGCCGAGACCGGTCCCCTGGTAGCGCCGCGTGTAGGAGCCGTCGATCTGCTCGAACTCGCGGAAGAGCTTCGGCAGATCCTCGGGCTTCATGCCGATGCCAGTGTCGTGCACGGAGACGATCAGCTGGTCCGGCGTGTCTTTGACGACCACCGTGATCTTGCCGGGCGCCGGCGTGAACTTGATCGCGTTCGACAGCAGGTTGTAGAGCACCTGCTTGAACTTGCTGCGATCCGCCGCCACCGGTTCGGCCGAACCCATCGTGGTCAGCTGCAGGCCCTGCTGGCGGGCCATCGGCTCCAGGATCGACGTCACCTCGTGAAGGGCCTCGACCACCTGGAGCGGCTCGGGGTGGAGCTCCATCTTGCCGGCCTCGACCTTGGCCAGGTCGAGGATGTCGTTGATCAACCCAAGGAGATGCTGGCCGCTGCTGTGGATGTTGCGCAGGAATTCCGTCCGCTCCCCGCCGGTCAGGTTCATGCTGACGTCGAGCAGGATCTCGCTGAAGCCGAGGATCGCATTGAGCGGCGTGCGCAGCTCGTGCGACATGTTGGCCAGGAATTCGGACTTGTATCGGTTCGACTTTTCCAGCTGGCGGTTCACCTGCAGGATTTCCTCGTCCGCCTGGCGAAGGGCGGCGTGCTGGCGCATCAGGTAGCGGTTGGAATCCTTGAGCCGGTTGACGAGGCCCTGCCGCTCGGCCCGCAGCCGCTGCTTGTCCAGGTTTCGTTCGAGCAGCTCCCGCAGACGTTGCAGATCGATGGGCTTGGCGATGTAGTCATCGGCTCCGCCGCGCAGCGCCTCCGCGGCCACCTGTTCGGACCCGTAGGCGGTCATCATGACGACGACGGCTTCCGGAAAGTCGCGCAGCATCTGGGGCAGGAGCGTGAGGCCACTCTCTTCGGGCATCTGGATATCGAGAAAGATCAGCGCCGGGCGGCGCCAGTCGAGCTGCCGATGGGCATCCCGGGCATTGGAGGCGCTGACCACATCGAAGCCCTGTTTGGAGACCGCCTTGGTCAGGAAGGCGCGGTTGTCCGGGTCGTCATCGATGGCCAGCAGGATCGGACGCACCTCCCGTTCCGGTTCGTTGCCGAGCAGGAGGCGGAGGGCCTCGACCATGTCCGGTCCGCCGCCGAGGTCGCCGCCGCCGGCCGTCGCCAGCGGACCCAGGTCGGTAAGGAACCGATCGGCCCCGGCGGCGAGCGCCCGCTGGCCCTCGTCCGGATCGACGTGCACGCCGGCCATGAGCAGGACCGGAATGTTGGTTGTCGCCGGGTTGCTTTTCAGGATCTCGCAGACACGGAGTCCATCGATCCGGCGAAGCAGCAGGTTGAGGACGATGGCATCGGGCACCTCTTCGCGGGCGCGGTCGAGGGCCTCGAGGCCGTCCTGGGCGGCGAGCGCCTCGAACCCCTCGTCCTGAAGCCGTCCGACGATCGCCCTGAGGCGTTCCGGGTCGTCTTCCGCGACCAGGATCCGCCGGGGTTTCTGCTCGCTCATGCGACCCTCGCCAGTGCCGGCACCCGCGGGATCAAGAACCGGAAGGTGCTGCCCCGGCCCGGCAGGCTTTCCACCCAGATGTGGCCGCCCTGCAGCTCCACGAGGCGCTTGGAGAGGGCGAGGCCCAGACCGACGCCTTCGTAGCCACGCGAGGTCGACCCGTCAACCTGGCGGAACTCCTCGAACAGCCGCGGCTGATCCTCGGCTCTGATGCCGATCCCGGAGTCCGAGACCTCCACGACGGTACCGGGGTGGGTCTCGACCGACCGGATTACGACGCTCCCGTGCGGCGGCGTGAACTTGACTGCGTTGTTGACCAGGTTTTGCAGCACGTGGCGCAGACTGCGTGGGTCGAAAACGACCTCCTGGGAGCGGTCGACCTCGGAGCGGACCGAAAGCTCCTTCTGGTTGGCGGCGGCAGCGTTTTCCGACACGGCGGCGTCAATCGCCTCGGCGAGGACGCAGGCGCTCGGTTTGAGCTCCAGGCGGCCCGCCCGGATATGGGTGAGGTCGAGGATGTCGTTGATCAGCTTCAGGAGGTTTCGCCCGCTGGTATGGATGGTGTCGGCGAACTCGGAGCGTTCGGCTTCAGAGAGGTCCGGCGACGTGTGAAGGATCTCGGAGAAGCCGATGATCGCGTTGAGCGGCGTGCGGAGCTCGTGCGACATATTGGTCAGGAACTCGGACTTCATGCGGTCGGCCTCCTGCAGCTCGAGGTTGGCCCGCTGCAGCATCTCGATCGTCTGCCGCTCGCGCTCGTAGCGCCGCGCGTTGTCAAGGGCGACCGCCGCCTGGTTGGCGAGGATCTGCAGGACCTGCATCAACGAGGCATCGAAGGCTCGTAGCTCCTGGAAGTAAACGGACACCGTCCCGACGAACTCGCGCTGGAGGAACATCGGGAGACCGAGCGCGGCCCGCCAGCCGGACTGCTGCGTCATGGGGTCGAGCGCGAGGCGGCCATCGAGCTGCACGTCCTCGGAGAACACCGGGCGTTGTTCGAGCACGACCTGGCCGATCAGCGCCGGCGGCAGGGACCCGGTCACCCGTGGATCGAGCTGCGGCAAGCCTTCGCCGACCTCGATGCGCTGGGCGGCCGGTACGCCGCCCTGCGTCAGGGTGATGAGACAGGAGGCGGCACCAGACACCCCGATGACCGCGCGGGCCACCGCCTGGAGGAGTGAGGCCGGGCTGATCGTGGTGGCGGTCAACGCCTGCGAGACCTGCCGCAGCATTTCCATCGAGGCGTCGAGGCGGAGGGCTTGCTGGCGCGTTTCCTCGAAGAGGAACGTATTCTCCAAAGACACGGCGACTTCCGCCCCGAGCGAGGCGGCCAGTTTGACGTCGTAGTTGCCGCTGAAGCTGCCGTGGCGTTTGTTGGCCAGCAGGAGGACGCCCAGCGGCCGCCCACCCGAACTCAGCGGGACGAGCAGCATGTCTCGATAGCCAAAGGTCTGCGGAAGCAGCTGGCCGGCTTCCAAATCGTGAACGCAGTCGCCGATGATGTGGGGGCGTTGGGTAGTGAAGACCCGGCCGATCAGGGTCGAGGCATCGGCTCGGAATCGCAGCTGATTGAGTCGCATCTGGTTGAAGAGCCGGCTCTCCCGCATCCCGGATGGCGCCGCGGGCGCGATCAACGACTCGAGCCCCGCCTGGTAAAGAAAGAAGCCGCACAGTTCGACATCGAGGAGTGCGGCGAGCTTCTGGGTCAGGGTCTCGAGGTCCTCCCCCAGCTTGGTCAGGTTGGAGACCGCCGTGGCCGTCTCGAAGAAGTGGGTCAGCTCCTGGAGGTTTTGGTCGGCCCGGTGAGCCAGCTCGACGTTCCGTTGATGGAGCTGGAAATATTTGTAGCTCCAGAACCCGGTCATGACCATCACCGGCACGAAAAGCACCGCCAGAAAGTAGGTGGCCGGCGAGGGCGCCCAGGAGCGGGCGACAAAGACGAGGAAGCCCTCGGTGACCGCGCCGAGGACGAGCCAGATCCGCCAATTGAACTGGACTCGATGAGACGACGGATTTTTTGCCACAGACCCCTCTTTCGCCAGAGTGCGCAATGATTTGACGCGGAAGCGGCGCATTGCTTCGCACTACTCATCCACGTTTGCGTGCCGGCGGGCCCGGGTTTACAAAGGTTTACCCGGTCGTTGCCGGTCCGGCACACGGCGAGGTCCGCCCCGGCGCTTTGCTACCCTCTAGACGTGCAGCGCGAGACGACCTTCAACGTGTCGGCGATCAAGGAAACGGTGCTGAGGTCGATCAAGCTCAATCAGCAGGCTTACAACAATCGCGACGCCGAGGTCCTTCGCGAGGTGTACCTCGAGCCGATGCTGTCCCAGGTGGCGCACGATCTGTCGGGCGATTTCGAGTCGTTTCCCGCCGCCAGGCTGGACATCACCTGTGAAGTCCTCGACGTTTCCTACACCGCGTACCTCCAGATCGGCAAGGTGGAGCTGTCGGCCTACGGGCTGCAGGCCAGCCCGCAGAACGTCAACGTCACCACCAAGGAGGAGTGGATCTATCGGCTGGTACCGGACGCCGAGAAAGGCGTCGGCCTTGGCCGCCGCACCACCCACCGGTTCCTCGGTTATTACCACTACACACTGGTCGACATCGAGAACCGCTGGTGGATCACCGACGTCCAGTCCGCCTCGGAGATCTGGCTGCCCTAACGGCTCGCTCGGCGGTCGAGTTCGGTGACCAGGTTCTGGACTCGGTGATCGATCGCATCCCGTAGGCCGCGGACTTCCGTCAAAGGTCGTCCGGCCGGGTCGGGCAGGTCCCAGTCGAGGTGGATTTTCCCTGGAATTGGCGGACACTCGTCGCCACACCCCATGGTCACCACAACATCCGCCCACTGGCTCAGCTCGTCGGTCAGGAGGGCCGGCTGGGTATCGCGCAGATCGATCCCGAGCTCCTGCATTGCGGTGACGACTTGCGGATGGACCGCCGTGGCCGGCCGCGTCCCGGCTGAGCGGGCTTCGTGCATCCCGTTCGCCGCACGCGTCAATAGGGCCTGGCTGATCTGCGACCGCCCAGCGTTGTGCAGACAGACGAAAAGCACGCGCGCCATGCCTACGCCACGGTCTCGAGGATGGCCAGGGTGCTGGCGTCAAGCGACGTCCGAAGCCGGTAGTAGGCCCAAAGTCCTTCCTTGGTCACATCCACCAGGCCAGCCTCGCGCAAGCGCGCCATGTGGTGCGAGATCGTCGGCTGGCTCAGCTTGAAGGTGGCGGTGAAGTCGCAGATGCATACCGGATCGTTCGCTCGCTTCAGGATCCCGACCATCTGCAGGCGCGTCGGGTCGGCGATCGCCTTCAGGAGAGCGACTCGTCGATCCGCTTCCGTTGTCGAAAGCGGCTTCGGTGCCGCGCAGCACACCCCGCGCGTCCGTTCCGGCAGGGTGGCCTTCATGCCACGAGCCTACCATATCCATTGACAATCGTCTATGGATCGATTATGCTACGCATCGACGAACATCGATGGATCGCAAGGAGGATGACGCCCCATGTTCAGACGGTTGCTGACGTTCCAATCGACCCCGACGTTCCTGTACTGTTCGCCCGGACAGCCCTCCTGCACCCCTGGCTGCATCACCGAGGGCCTTCGTGAGCACCACGATGCCCTGGCCCGTGACGCGCGGGGCGTGATCTAGATGGAGCCAACGCAAGAGGCGGTCCGCGCGAGGTACGCGGACCTGGCCATCAAGATGGCGAAAGGCAGCGATGCCGCCTGCTGCGGTTCGAGTTGCTGTGGCAGCCCGGCCGCGAGCACCGCGGACTCTGCCCTGAACACGGATGAGTACTCGGAGCAACAGGTGCGAGACCTCGGGGTGCCACTGGGCGTGAGCCTCGGCTGCGGAAACCCGGTGGCGCTGGCCATGCTCTACCCCGGCCAGACCGTTTTAGACCTGGGCAGCGGAGCCGGCCTCGACGTGCTGCTGTCTGCCCGCCGAGTCTCCCCGGGCGGCCATGCCTACGGCGTCGACATGACGGACGAGATGCTGGCCCTGGCCAACACGCACAAAACGCAGGCCGGCGTCGAGAACGCGACGTTCTTGAAGGGAACCATCGAGGCGGTGCCGCTCCCCGATGGCGCCGTCGATGTCGTCATTTCGAATTGCGTGATCAACCTGGCGGCCGACAAGGGCGCGGTGATCCGAGAGGCATTTCGGGTGCTGAAGCCGGGTGGCCGGCTGGCCGTTTCCGACATGGTCGAGATCGAGCCGCTCCCAGCCGCCGTGAAGTCCGCCCTTGACGCGTGGGCCGGATGCATCGCAGGGACGATCCCCGTTGAGGCCTATCGGGCGACCGTCACCGCCGCTGGGTTCACCGACGTGGTAATCGAAATTACCCACCCGTATACGCCGGCTGAGGCAGGGTTAGCTGAGGGCACCCCGGGGAAGATCGGCAGCGCCTTCATCCGGGCGGTCAGGCCCGCCTAAAACAACAAAGGCCCGGGTCAGACCGGGCCTTTCTTCCGACTGGGCGGTTAGGCGACCCGTACCCGCGAGGCCCGCGGACCCTTGGGCGCAGAGGATTCGACGTCGAAGCTGACCTTCTGCCCCTCCTGCAACCCCTCGAATGAGCCCTCGACCGAGGAGCGATGAAAGAAATACTCCTTCCCGTCCTCGCCGCTCAAGAACCCGAATCCCCGATCCATCACCAGTCGCTTGATCGTCCCGTTCTGCGCCACGTCCGTCGCTAGCTCCTTCGCAAAGTTATCCCCGGTCCGCTTGCGTTGCCTGGGCTTGCCATGACCGGGCTGGACAGGCCCGAAATCCAGCATATCATGGCGGTATTGCGATACGAATACGGTCCATCCTGCCCGGAATATCGCCAAAAAGGCCGCGAGGAAAGGTGAATTGATGCGTAGCACGATGCCGGATTTCCCCCTGACGCTCCAGCATTTCCTCTGGCGTTCGACCACCCTCTTCCCGGCCAAGTCGATCGTCACGCGTACCCCAACCGGCAAAAGCCGCTACACCTATGCCGAGTTCGGCGGCCGGGTGGCCCAGCTGGCCCACGCGCTGCGCGAGCTGGGCGTCAAGCCCGGCGATCGGGTGGCCACCCTCGCCTGGAACAACGCCCGCCATTTCGAGCTGTACTTTGCCGTCCCCTGTTCCGGGGCGGTGCTTCATACCTTGAATCCGCGGCTCTTCCCCGAGCACCTCGAATTCATCATCAACGACGCGGAGGACACGGTCGTGTTCGTCGACCAATCCCTGATGCCGGTGCTCGAGCGCGTCGCCGGGAAGCTCAAGACGGTTCGGCAGTTCGTGGTTATTTCGGACGGGCCCGCGGCCAACGGCCAGCTGACCCCGACCGCGTCCTACGAGGAGCTGATCGCCGGCCGCCCGACCGCCTACCCCTGGCCCGAGATCGACGAGCGCGACGCCTCAGCGATGTGCTACACGTCGGGCACCACCGGCAAACCCAAAGGCGTCGTCTACAGTCATCGCTCCGCCGTCCTCCATTCCTTCGGCATCGCCGTCGGCGGCGGCCTGGGAATCTCCGAGCAAAGTGTCGCCCTCCCGGTGGTGCCCATGTTCCACGCGAACGCCTGGGGCATGCCCTACGCGGCAGCGATGGTCGGGGCGACCCTGGTCTTTCCCGATCGCTTTCTCGATCCAATCAGCCTGATCGACCTCTTCCAGAGTGAGGGCGTAACGCTGACGGCCGGCGTGCCGAGCGTCTGGATCGCCCTGCTGCAACACCTGGACAAGACCGGACTGGACCTCCCCGGGTTGCTGCTCTTCAACGGCGGCTCCGCCCTGCCGCCGGCGCTCTATGACGGGTTGACCCGCCACGGCCTCACCGTCGATCACGGCTGGGGCATGACCGAGACCTCGCCCGTGGCCGCCACGGCGACCCTAAAAAGCCAGCTCCAGGAGAGCGACCGGCGACGGATCAAGCTCAAGCAGGGGCTGCCGCTGGCCGGCGTCGAGCTCCGGCTGATGGACGTCGAGCGCAACAGCCCGGTGCCCTGGGATGGCAAGAGCGTGGGTGAGATCCAGGTGCGTGGGCCCTGGATCACGGGCAGCTACTACCGCGGCGTCGACGCCGACCGCTTTACCGCCGATGGATGGCTGCGGACTGGCGATGTCGCCAACGTCGATCCCGACGGCTACATCCAGATCGTCGACCGCGTCAAAGACCTGGTCAAATCCGGCGGGGAGTGGATCTCCTCGGTCGAGCTCGAATCCACCATCATGGGGCACCCCGGCGTGCTGGAAGCCGCGGTGATCGGGGTTCCCCATCCCAAATGGCAGGAGCGCCCGGTCGCCTACGTGGTAGCGAAGCCGGAATTCAAGGGCAGGCTGACCCAGGAGGAGATCCTGGAGTTCCTGCGGCCGCAGGTGGCCCGCTGGTGGCTTCCCGACGAGATCCGGTTCATCGACGAGATCCCCAAGACCAGCGTCGGCAAGTTCGACAAAAAGGCGATCCGCGAGCGCGCGCTCAGCCAGGTCGAGACCAACCGGCCCTCCGAGTAACGCCGTCGTCGCGCGGTTGTGCCAGGCTGGTTGCACGCACAGACGCGCGACCCGGCTCTAGCGCCCTCTTAATGTTTGCACGCTACAACGGAGGCAGCAGGATGTGATGGCCTGGTGCAAGCCTCCGATCAGTTTGAGGCGCTCGTGCCGAAGCCGCTCGACGCGGACGCGTTCCGGCTGCGGCAGAGTCTCGAAGACGTCCATGAAGACCTGCTGCTGACCGTCCTCGACCTCGAAGAGGACTGGCTCCTGGACGACCGGATCGCCTTCTCGCTGCGCCACTCGCGTTAGTTCCTACCGTGAAAGTGGCCCTTTTTGGCCCAAAACGTGCAGGTTTTGCGCACGGCAGCGTTTCCTATGAGAACATGGCGGCCGTGCCGCCGAGGCAACACCCTAAATCACGGAGGAAAGAATGGCGAAAGCGCAGAAGTGGACGGCGTCGACCTTTGTTAGCCTGCTGCACGAGAATCTGGGAAAGAACGGAACGGTCAAGATCAAGAAGTCGGAACTCAACGCCGCGGTCCAGGATGTCTTTGAGCAGGCCGTTTCGGCCGGAGCCCGCGGGCAGCGCGTTCGGTTCCCGCAGATCGGTGCCCTGGCCTGGCGTGAGGTCAAGGCGCGCAAGGCGGGACGGGGCATCAACCCCTTCACCAAGGAGCCGATGATCCTCAAGGCCCGTGCCGCGTCGCGCAAGCCGCGCTGGTCCTTCCCGAAGGCCGTCCGCGAGGCCTACCTGCGGACGGCAGCTCGCAAGGCGGCCTAAGCATCTAACCGCGGGAGCGTCGGCCAGCCGGCCGGCGCTCCAACCACGCCCCTCCTGGCCGTGGCTTGACAGACTGCCGGATTCGCCTGACTATGATGGTAGGAATGCGGCGAAACCTGATAGCGGGATTGCTGATTGCGATCGGGCTGGTGCTGATGGCGACGGCGTTGCCACAGCTGAGCCTCTTTCGCGGCGCCGACTCCACCGTCAGCGCCCTGCCCCCCATCCGGGGACTGAATGATCCGTTGTCGCCGCCGCACCAGCATCCCAAGCTGCTGCCCGGCCTGCACAGCAGCGGGGCTGGGCCGAGCCAGCCGATCGCCTATCTCTCGATTCCCAAAATCGGCATCACGAACGCGCCGATCTTCAACCGCGGTGTCGACGGCGGCGGCAACATGTTGATCGCGAAGGGCTATTCCGTGACCCATTTCGACCACTCATCCGCCATCGGGAGCGGCAACGCGGTCCTCTACGGCCACGATGACATCGAGGGCAGCGTGTTTGGCCGGCTGAAGGATCTCGGGACCGGGGACGAGATCGACGTCACGCCGGCGGGCGCCTCCCCGCTCGTCTATCACGTGACCGGCCGCAGCATTGTGCAGCCGACGGCGGTCCAGATCCTGAACCCAACCAATGATGTCCGGCTGACCCTCTTCACCTGCTGGCCCAACTGGGTCGACACCCAGCGGGTCGTCGTCACCGCCTCGCCAACCAGCTAGCCGCCGGCCCGACCTCGCTCGCCGGCTAGTGGTCCTCCTCGGGCGGCGGCTGGAAGTACTTCATCAGCTCCTCGATCGCCCGGGCCGCCTCGGGGTCAGACAGCATCCGTTCCTGCATGGCCTGGACCTGCTTGAGCAGCTCCTTGGCCTGCGTCTCCTGGGCGACCTGCATCAGGACCGGTTGGGTGGCCGCGGAGACCACCATCTGCACCTGCTGCCGCAGCATCTCCACCCCCTGGCAGCCCAGGCAGGTACCGGCGTGATTGCAGTGGCAGAGCTGAACCCGAAGGTTGTCCAGCTCACGTTGCACGGGCGATAAGTCGACCGGCCGGCTCATCGGCTCAAGCTTACCCCCCGCAGCTGGGGAACTTTTCGGGCGCCCCGGCGTCCAAGAGCCGAGGTGAAGCTCATGCCATCGATCCGGATCGTTCCGTTCATTGCCGTGCTCGGTGTCGTCGGGGTCCTCTCGGCCTGCGGCACCGCGTCGACGTCGAACACCTCGTCCAGCCACATCAGTGCCGGCCTGGGTCAGGGGTCGATCGGCTACGCGCCGGCCCAGGACAAAATCGCCGGCCCCGCCGCCAGCACTCCGGCCAATCCGGCCCCCAACAGTGCCGTGCTGCAGGCTCGCGGCGACCAGAAAGTCATCCAGGACGCCACGCTCGGGATCCGGATCAAATCCGGCGCGTTCTGGCAGAGCTACAACAAGGCCGTCGCGATCGCCAGCCAGTTCAATGGCTACCTCGTCAGCTCGCAGGTCGGCGACGTCTCGGCGGAATCGACCGACGCCGGCACCGTGGTGGTCGCCGTCCCGGCGACGAGCTATGCCGATGCGTTGAGCGCCCTCCGCCAGCTTGGCAGCGCAACGCAACTGCAGGTGACGAGCCAGGACGTCAGCGGTGAGTACGTGGACCTCCAATCGCGCTTGAAGAATCAGCAGGCGCAGCAGGCGATTCTCCTCGACCTGATGCGTCGGGCCCAGACCATCACGGACAGTATCGCGGTGCAAAATCAGCTGTCATCGGTCACCGGAGAGATCGAACAGATCCAGGGCCGTATCCGGTTCCTCGATCAGCGCACCACCTATTCGACGATCACCGTCCGGCTCTTCACCGTGGCGTTGGCTCCCGCGCAGCCCACGCTCTGGGATCGGAGCGGGCTGGCAAGCTCCTTTAAGACGGCCGGGCAGACCTTCGCGGGGGTCCTCGGGGGCATGGTTGTCGTGGCCAGCTTTCTGTTGCCCTTTGCGCTATTGATCGCGCTGGCGTTAGGGATCTGGCGTCTACTCCCGGCGTCACTCCGGCCGTCGATCCGCTAGCAGAACGCCCGTCTGCTCATGCGGAAAGCGCTCGTTGAGGAAGTGCTTGTGCACCAGCAGGCGGGTCATGTCGGCACGGTGGACGGACGCGGCAACGGAGCGCATCCCGGCGTCGAGCACGTCGAGTTCCTCGACCAGGACGCTGAGGGCCGACCGTCCCTCCGTTCCTGGCAATGGCGAGACGTAGTTCGGAGGAAGGCACAGGTAGGCGTCGAGGGCAGCCGGGAGGTACGCGGAAGCGGTCCGTTCGACCAGGTAAAGCTCGTGACTTCCAGGCGGGAGCACCTCCAGCCGGGGCAGGATCTCCGACTGGATCGTCAGCTCAATCCGGCGTAGGCGGACCATCACCTCCGGGGGAACCCGGCCGCTCACGCCGGCGAGCTTCTCGCTCAGGCGGCGATGCACCCGCCGGGGTTCGAACCCGAAGCGGCTCTGGGCAGGCTCGTGGGTGGCCATCGCCCCAAGGAGATAGAACCCGACGATGAGCCAGGCGCCCTGCGGCCCCACCGGGTCCGCGAGGGCCAGTCCGGCCCCGAGCAATGCCAGCACCAACCCCCCGAGGTGCCTCCGGCTCGTGAGGTAGCTCGCCAGTTTCGCCAAAGCCTCTCCTACCTGATTTGTTCCCGAAATTGGCACCCCTAAACGGTAGGCTAGATGCGTGGAGGAGGCGGGCGCCGACGGCCGGATGTACATCGATGGCGAGCGCGTTCCGGCCGCTGCTCGCGGGACCTTCGAGGCCATCGATCCGGCCACCGGGAAATCGTTTGCGGCGGTGGCGGACGGCGGCCCCGCGGATGTCACGCGGGCGGTTATCGCCGCTCGCGAGGCGATCAAGAACGGCTGGCCCCACCTGCCGCCCGTCCGCCGCGTTCGCCTGCTCAACCGGCTGGCGGGCCTGATTCGCGAACGGAGTTCAGAGCTCGCCCGGCTGGAAAGCCTTGATGTCGGAAAGCCCTTGCGCCAGGCGGAGGACGATGTCGCCGCGGCCGCCGGCTTCTTCGAATACTTCGCCGGCGTGGCCGATAAGGTCTTCGGGGCCAGCATTCCGCTCGGGCGCGGATTCGTCGACTTCACCCTGCGGGAGCCGCTCGGCGTCTCGGCTCAAATCGTTCCCTGGAACTACCCGCTTCGACTGGCCTCACGCGGGATCGCGCCTGCCCTGGCGTGCGGAAACACCATTGTGGCGAAGCCCGCCGCCGAGGCCGGCCTGAGCGTCATCCGGCTGGCTGAGCTCGCCGGCGAGGCCGGGTTCCCGCGCGGCGTCTTCAATGTGGTGAGCGGTGGTCGGGAGACGGGCGCGGCCCTGACGGCCAGCGACGGTATCAACCAGATCACCTTTACCGGGTCGGTGCCGACGGGAATCGCCATCATGAAGGCCGCGGCCGACCACGTCGTCCCCGTGACCCTGGAACTGGGCGGGAAGTCCCCCAACATCGTGCTGGCGGACGCCGATTTCGAGAAGGCGGCGGCGGCGGCGGCCACCACGCTGATGCAAAACGCCGCGCAAACCTGCACCGCGCCCACGCGCCTGCTGGTCGAACGTCGTGCCCACGACGCCTTCATCCGCATCCTGGCGGAACGCATTCGCGCCATCCGGCTGGGCCGCGGGCTGGACAATCCCGACATGGGCCCGGTCATAAGCGAGCGGCAGATGCAGCGCGTCCTGCGCTACATCGAGCAGGGCGCGCGCGACGGCGCGACCGCCGTGACGGGCGGGGGCCGGGCCGAAGGAGCGGATCTGGCCAATGGGTTCTTCATCCAGCCCACCCTGCTCGACGAGGTGAAGCGCGGGACCACGCTCGAGCAGGAAGAGATCTTCGGGCCGGTCTTGACGGTCACCTCGTTTGACTCGGTCGAGGAAGCGATCGACATTGCCAACGGCACGCCCTACGGGCTGGTGACCGGCATCTGGACCCGGGACCTGCCCAAGGCCCTCGCGATGGCGACGGCGATCAAGTCGGGCCAGATTCGAATCAACAGCTACAGCGTCGAGGGGAGCATCGGGCTGCCGTTTGGCGGCTACAACCGGAGTGGCTTTGGCCGCGAGCAGGGTGTCGAGGCCCTGGCCAACTACACCCAGGTGAAGAACATCATGATCAGCTACGGCTGACCCGGACTCGCCTCACGGCTCGAGCCATTCGTCGCCGGCCGGTCGTGGCCAGCTCGGACGGTGGAGGGTCGCGCGCCGGAACCAGAGCCAGGCCAGCAGCAGCAGCAGGAGTGCGCCGAGGACGGCGACCATGCCGAATGGTGGTCCTGGCGCGGCCGCTGGCGTTGATGCCCGGCCGGCTGGATCGTAGACCCAGGTGGTTGCCGCTGATTGACCGAAGCCGCCGGCGACCAGGACGCGCCCGTTCTCGAGCAGGGTGGCCGTGTGCGCGTACCGATCCATCGGATCCCCCGGGAGGAGCCGCCAGGTATTTGCCGCGGCGTCATAGAGTTCCGGCAGCGGGGTCGAGGTGTACGCACCGCCGACCACCAGCACTCGGCCATCATCGAGCAGCGTGGCCGTGTGATGATCGCGCGTCGTGTGCATCGGCGTGAGCAGGGTCCACTGGTTAAGCCCGGGCTGGTAGATTTCCGCCGTCGCGAGCGCCGCCGGTTCATGCAGGGTCGGCGAGATCGATCCGGCGCCTCCGACAATGAGCACCTGCCCCGATGCCAGCAAGGTTGCCGTATGCCCCACGTGGGGTGCGAGCGGGAAATGGGCGAAGGCCCAGGTGTTGGTGGCCGGGTCGTAGAGCTCCGCGCTCTGGTTGCCACCCAGGGTCCCTTCCCCACCGACAACAAGCACACGGCCATCCAGCAGTCTGGTCGCGGAGTGTCCCTGGCGCCCCCCGGTCCCCATGGTGTTCGTGTCCGACCACCGGTTCGCGATCGGGTCATAGACCTCCGCGCGTGGCGCGAACCCACCGAGCTTTCCCGGCGTCGGAGCCGAGTAGCCACCAACCACCAGGACCCGGCCATCCGCGAGCAGGGTGGCTGTGTGCCGGGCCCGGGTCACCGCCATCGGGGCCGCCGGCGTCCACCGGTTCCGCCCCGGATCGAAGATTTCGGCCGTGGCGAGCGATCGTTCTCGGGCATCGAGCCGGTCGAAGCCGCCCGCCACCAGAACCCGCCCATTCAGGAGCAGCGTCGCCGTCTGGTCGACACGCGCCGCGTCCAGCGCAGCGCCCGCCTGCCAACGACCGGTCTTTGGATCGAAGAGCTCGGTACTGGCCAGTGCTTGGTCGCCTCTATCCCTTCCCCCGGTGACCAGCACCCGTCCGTCGAGAAGGCGCGTCGCGGTATGTTGGGCCCGGCCCGTCCGCAAGGCACCGGCGGTCGACCATCCGCCAAGCGACGTGCCCGCTGGTGTCGCCGCCGTCACGATCATGCTCGCGCTGCCGAGCATGCCTGATGTCAGGACGGCCAGGACCGAGAGCGCGGCTCTCACCGGATCACGATGCGGCCCACCTTTTTTTCAGCAGCTCCAGGACCTCGGCCTGGTTGTCCAGGACCTGCAGCTCCAGCTGCACCATCTGATGAATGGCGCGCAGGGTCTCGTGATCCGCGATCGCCCGCGCGTCGCTGGCTCGTTGGGCGCGGTTGGCGCTGACCTGGAGCGAGATCATGATCGATAGTTGCGGCAGGTTCAGGACGGTGAGGAGCAGGGGCCATGGCGTTTTATCGAAACCGACGATATTGCCGGCGAAGAGCCAGATCACGATCCCGATCGTGATAAACACGAACAGGTACATCGAGCCGATCAGTCGGTTGACGACCTCCGCGACTCGATCGAGGAAGCGGTCTCCGGAGACGTGCTTGGAGAGCACCAGTCGGGGGACGTGCAATTCGGGAGCCGCCATGCGGGGCTTCTGCTCACCGGTCGGTGTCTCGGTCGAACGCTCTATATCCATGCGTCACTCCTCTCTCCGCCTCGGGCTTGGCCGTCACTAGCCTAGCGGCGCGCGGTGGTCAGGCCACCGACACCGGAAGCGGCGAGCCCGTTCCTGCCGGCTCGCGACCGCGCAGCTCGCTGTAGAAGAGTGCCGCCAGGATGAGCACAGCCCCGACCGCCTGAAGAAGGCGGAAACCTTCGCCGGCAAGCAGGAAGGCAAAGAAGACGGTGAAGGCGGGCTCCATGGTCAGGATCAACGCCGCCCGGCTGGCGGGGAGTCGCTGCTGCGCGTAGGTCTGGACCCAGAAGGCAATGGCGGAAGCAAAGATGCCGGTAATCAGCAGGGCCGGCCAGACGGTCGACGGCACCGGCAGCATGACCGATCGCGTGCCCAGGGCCGCGGCGGTCAGGAACAGTCCGGCGGCGGTCATCTGCCAGGCCGCCAGCCGCAAGGGACCACCGGCCGCGTACCGGGACAACAGCGTGATATGCAACGCAAAGCCCACGGAGCCGACCAGGACGAGCAGGTCACCGAGGTGGAGGCCGGAGGGCGCGGCACCCGTAAGGAGCGCGGTGCCCGCAAAGGCCAGCCCCACCGCCAACCAGGTGCTGCGCCGGGAGGGCACGCGCCAGAGGACCCGGTCGAGGATGGGCGTGAACACAACAAAGAGGCCGGTGATGAGGCCGGTGTTCGCCACCGAGGTGCCCTTGAGGCCGAGCGTCTGCGAGAGATACGAAAGGGCAAGGACCACGCCGATGGCCAGGCCGACGCGCGCGACGGGGCCGTGTTGGCGCAAGGCCAGCACGATCAGCCAGAGGACGACGGCGGCCAGCAGAAAGCGGATGCCCAAAAAGCTCACGACCGGGAAGCGGGCGATGGCGTCTTTGACGACCACGAAGGTCCATCCCCAGATGGCGGTCACCCCCACCAGCAGCAGGGCGGGGACAAGACGAATCCCGGGGCGCGCAGACACCGCCGCCTAGGATAGCGGGGCGCCGGCTTAGCGGATGCCGCTGTCGAACTGGACGGTGACCACCGCGTAGGAGCCGCTGGTGACGGTGACGCTGACCGGAATCGGCCGCGGCAGGGACGCGCTCGAGGGGCCCTGGCCGACCAGGACATACCGCCCGGGCGCCAGCGCGACCTTGAACCGCCCGTCCGCCCCGGATCGGAAGCGGGTCACCTCGTTACCAGTGGCGTTGCGCACGATGACCGTGACCGCAATCGGACGCGGCGGGCAGGGCGAGTTGACACGCTCGACCGGGCAGGTAGGCCCGATCGTGGCCGTCCCCTGGATTCCCGTCCCTGCTGGCGGTGCCGTCGCGGGCGAGCCGCATGCCGCAAGCAGGAGGCAGACGGCGACGGTGGTGAGCAGCCTGTTCATCATCTTCTGCTTCCTATGACGCCAGTCCGGGCGGAAAGTTCCGTCGATACCATGGACGGTGATGGCGATGGAGACCTTTGCCGGCAAAGTGCGAGCCCCCGAGTTCGTGGAAGGACTGGACTGGCTCAACGTCACCCGGCCGCTGCGCCTGGCCGATCTTCGCGGCCGCCTGGCCATCATCGACTTCTGGACATTTTGCTGAATCAATTGCATGCACATGTTTCCGCAGTTGCGGAAGATCGAGGAGAAGTACGGCGACAAGGTCGTCATCATCGGGGTCCATTCTCCGAAGTTCCCGGCTGAACGCGAGACCGCGAACCTTCGCGAGGCCGTCCTCCGCTACCGGATCGACCACCCGGTCGTCAACGACCGCGACTTCGAGATCTGGCACCGATTCGCGGGCAGAGCGTGGCCGACCTTGATGTTCATCGATCCCGAAGGCCGCGTGATCGGCAAGCACGAAGGGGAGCTGCCCTTCGATCAATTCGACCGGCTGGTGGCCGGGATGCTCCGAGCGTTCGAGGAGCGAGGCTTGCTGGCCGAGGGCCCGGCCGACCTTGGGCTCGCCACCTTGCGAGAGCCGGACGGTCCGTTGCGGTTTCCGGGAAAGGTTCTCGCCACGGACGACGCGCTCTATATCGCCGACACCAATCATCACCGCATTGTCATGGCCCGGCCCGACGGGACCGTGGTCACGGCCATTGGCAATGGTCAGCCGGGCCTGCTCGACGGCGCCGCCACCATGGCGCAGTTTCAACAACCCCAGGGCCTGGCGCTTGCCAACGGCATCCTGTATGTCGCCGACACGGAAAATCACGCCATTCGCGCCATCGACCTGGCGACCGGCAACGTCCGGACGCTCGCCGGGACGGGCGAGCAGGCGCTTCGCCCAGGGGACGGAGGCCCGGGTCGGTCGACGCCCTTGAGCTCTCCGTGGGATCTCGCCCTCGACCGCGGGCGCCTCTACATCGCGATGGCCGGCACGCACCAGATCTGGTCGCTCGACCTGCTGTCAGCGCTTGTTGCGCCCTACGCGGGGACCGGACGCGAGGGCTTGCTCGATGGCCCGCCTGCGGAGGCCTGGTTCGCCCAGTCGAGCGGGCTGGCCCTCGCGGGTGGACATCTGTACGTGGCGGACTCCGAGGTCAGCGCCATCCGCGACATCGACCTCGGCACCGGGCGTGTCACCACCCTGGTCGGCGAAGGCCTCTTTGTCTTCGGCGATCAGGACGGCGAGGGCGAGGTGGTCCGCCTGCAGCATCCCCTCGGCATCACGGTGCGCGGCGAGGCGCTCTTCATCGCCGACAGTTACAACAACAAGGTCAAGCGGCTCGATCCCCGGACTCGGTCGGTATCGACCTGGCTCGGGTCAGGCTTAGCCGGGGACACGGATGGCCCCGGCCCCACCGCCGCCTTTCGTGAGCCGGGCGGGGTCTGCGCCGGCGGCTCTGGCCTCCTGATCGCCGACACCAATAACCATCGCGTCGCCGTCGCGGATTGGGAAACCGGCATCGTCCGCACGCTGATCGGGCCGACGTCCGGGGCCCCGTCCGCTCAGAAGTAGGCGCGGAGCTCAGCGAAGCTCTTCAACACGATGAGGCGGCTGTCGTCCTCCGGGACGGCCTCATGCTCGAGCCGCCAGGTGTCGGGGTGCGGGATGAAGACGGCCTGCATCCCGGCCGCCAGCGCCGGGTTGATATCCGATCGCGGCGAGTTGCCGATCATCCAGGTCGTCGAGGCATTGAGATGGTAGGCGGGAATGAGGTCGCGGTAGGCGTCGGCATCCTTCTCGCGGAGGATCACCGCCGTCTCAAACCGCTGCACGATGCCCGATCGTTCGACCTTGAGGCGCTGCTCTTCGAGATCCCCCTTGGTCACGAGCAGCACGCGGTGACGCCCGGCGAGGTAGCCCATGGTATCCGCGACCCCGGGCAGCAATTTGACATCCTGCTTGAGGATCCGCTGGCCGAGCATGAGCACGTAGTCCAGGTCGTCCTTGCGCACCCTGCGCTCGGCAAGGCGCTCGTAGGTTTCCCGAAGGTTCCTGGCGAACGCGGCGGCGCCGTAGCCGTGCACCCGGCTGTTCAATCGCTCGATTTCGTCGAGCGTCGCCCGGACCTGGCTCCGACTCAGGGAAGAGTGACGAAGGTAATCGAGGAACGCCTCGATCGCCTCCTCGAAATAGACGTTATTTTCCCAGAGGGTGTCATCGCCGTCGATCAGGAGCGTCGCACCGGAGATCAACCCCGCGATCATAAGAGGCGGCCAGCCGGCGGGCTGGACGCTCTGTTAGACCGACCGTACAATGAGTGTGGCCCACGGGGGCGGGCAAAGGACTCGGGAAGATGCCGACGCTGTCGTTTCCACGCTTCAAGGCCTTTGAGCGTCCGCGGCTGAGCGCCACGTCGATCAGGCAACTGGCCAGGCTTGGGACGGTCGTCCGCTGGCCCGGGTTGGTCTTCGCCGCGATCCTGTCCCTTGTGGTCCCGCCGAAGGCGCCGATCCTCCTGGCGCTTGTCCTCCTCTGGGTCGCCGGCTACAACACCTGGGGCCTCCTGGCGATCCCGCGCGCGGACGAGCAGGGCGTCCTGCGGATCGGACGGGGCCTCGTGCTGCTCGATACCGTCAGCTATTTCCTGGTCATCACCGCCTTTGGCGGGGTGGGGGCCAGCACCAGCATTTATGCCACCTACATCCTGTTGATCGTGTGGATGGTGGCCTACGACGGCGTCGAGGGCGCAATCCTTGTCGTCGCGATTTTCCTCCTCGGCATGATCGCCCTGCACGCGGCGTTGGCCGTCTTCATGCGCCAATCATTCAACGGCCTGGACGTGCTGCTCTGGAGCCTGATCATGGCCATCGCGGGCGCCATCCTGGCCGCCTTCGTCCGGATCGTCCTCGCCGGCACGCAGCCGGTCCTCGAGACCGGGGCGCCGGCAAGCCCCGGCCCGGTGCTGACCTCGCTGCTCAGCGGCCCGGTGCCGGTTCCGACCGTCCGGCTGTCACCGCGGGAACAGGAAGTGCTGCTCCTGGTCTCCGAGGGATGCTCGAACGGCATGATCGCCACCCGGCTGCACCTGAGCGAAAACACGGTCAAGAGCCACGTCGAAAGCCTCCTCAACCGGCTTGGCGCACGCAACCGGGCGGAGGCGGTCGCGGCGGCCTCCCGGCACCGATTGATCTGATCCGGGTACCCCGTCCCCCGTTTGGGGTCCCCCAATCGGAAACGACGGAGCGCGTAATTTCATCCCATCAGGGGATGGCGGGCTCGAAGCGGACCGCGTAGGCTTGCCGTGGTGGGGGCGATCGTCGACCCGGGGGGCACGCCGGCGGCGACCAGGATGCCGGGGGGTTTCATCCTGGTCGCGCTTTTTCTAGCCTCGCTCGACCTGCGTCCGATCCCCGGGTTCGAGCACCCGGCCCATCTCGAACTCCCGTCGATCGGGCCGCTCATCTGTCATGGGTTTCACGGCACCGGTTCGCCGGAATCCATGGCGCCGGTAGAGCCGCTCGGCCGGTAAATTCCCCTCGGCCACCCAGAGGGCAACCGCGCCATGCGCCTCGCCTGTCGCCCAGCCCAGGACCGCACCGACCAGGCGGTCGCCGACGCCGTGGCCGCGAGCCCGCGGGTCGACCCACATCGAGATCAGTTCGGCGCCCGCGTCGGTAGCGATCCCGGCAGCGGTGCCAAGCGCGTCCGGCCCCCGTATCGCCATGAACTGGGCCCGGCCGGCAAGCCGCTCGCGCCAGTCCGCCTCGCCCAGACGGCTCGCCTCCGCGAGCGTCGACCCGAACGCCGCCGGCGACTCGGCCAGGGCGCGGAGCCGGATCTCGCGGAACAGCTGCCAATCGGAGGGCTCCAGGCGCCGCACGACGACGTCGGGATCCACCGCTTGCACGCTGTCGACAATACGACAGTTGACCCGAAGCACAGTGTCAGGTAAAGTGATATTTGCGTTGACAGCAATAATCAGGAGGGCTTGCCCATGATTCTGTTCTTACTGCTTCTGATCGCCGCGCTCGCGCTGGTCGGGGTCTATGCCGCGCAAAATCCCGGGACCCAGGACGTCACCTTCCTCAATCTGCATTTCCATCTGGTCGCCAACTGGGTGCCCGTCGTCGTGGCCGCAGCGGCCGTCGCAGTGCTCTTCATCCTCTACATGCTGTATGCGGGCGCCATGCATGGAGCGAGGACCGGCTCGTTGCGCAGGCGGATCAGTACGCACGAGAGCACCGTTGCCGATCTCCGCAAGGAGAACCAGGGCCTTCGGGAGGAAAATGCCCGGATGCGCAGCGAGACGCGGGGGGTCGATCGCGGCGCGGCCACGGTGAATGACCGCGACACGATGCCGGCCTACAACGAGGCTGGCCAGCGCAACTATCCCGCCGCCGCCGATACGAACCGTTCCGACATGGTTCGCGAGGACGGGACGACGACGACGGCTCGGCGGGCCGACCCCTACCAGCCACGACCAAGCGTGGGGGAGCGAGTCCGCACCTTCTTCAGCGGTCGCGACGAACCGGCCGGCTACTAACCGGGATCCAGGCGGCGACGGAGGGCCCAAGGGCCCTTCGTTGCGGTTCAACTCGATCGCTTGACAGCAGACCACGCTTGACGATTACTCTGATATCGGCGCCACCTGTACCACCCCAGGAGCTTTCCATCCGAATAGAAGGAGGCGATTGCGATGCCAGACACGGGTAAGCGGGGCTTCGGATCCATGGATCAAGCCAAACAGCGCGCAATCGCCAGCAAGGGCGGTCAGGCGGCTCACGCCAAGGGCTCGGCGCATGAGTTCAGCCCGCAGGAAGCGCGAGAGGCTGGGAGCAAGGGCGGGAAGGTGGCGCATGAGCGCGGCTCGGCCCATGAGTTTTCATCCGAGGAGGCGCGGGCCGCCGGGCGGAAGGGCGGCGAGGCCTCGAGCCAGGACCGCGGTCGCATGTCGGCCATCGGACGTGAGGGAGGCCGGAACTAACCGCCCGCGACGGCTCATAATCCGTCGGATAGATGCCTGAGTCCCCCGCCGCCTCGGCTCGGAGCGCGATGGTGAGCGCGCTGCGCAGCCTGGTCGAGGCGGAATCGCCGTCGCTCGACAAGAGTCGTTGCGATGCCACCGCGGACCGGGTCGGCGCGCTCCTGGCCGAGCGCGCCGGGGCGACGGTCACCCGCCATGCCGTCCCCGACCGAGGGGACCACATCGAGGCGCGACTCGGGGATGGGCGAGCCCCGATTGTGCTGCTCTGTCACCACGACACCGTCTGGGACGTCGGGACGCTGGCCCGGCTGCCCTTCGCGATCGATGGCAACCGGGTCACTGGCCCGGGGACATACGACATGAAGGCGGGCATCGTGCAGGCGGCCTTCGCGCTGGAGGGGAGTCACCCGCGCCATCCAGTGGTGGTCTTGTCGACCTCAGACGAGGAGATCGGCAGCACCAGTTCCCGCGGGCTGATCGAGGACGTGGCCCATGGCGCGACCGCCGTGCTGGTGCTCGAGCCCGCCGCTTCAGGCGGCGCGGTCAAGACCGCAAGGAAGGGGATCGCCGACTTCGTCCTCGAGATCGAGGGGCGGGCGGCCCACGCCGGTGTCGAGCCTGAGAAAGGGATCAGCGCGGTAGAGGAGCTGGGCCGACAGATCCTGGCACTCAAAGCGCTGGCCGATCCGGCCAGAGGCACCACCATCAACATCGGCGTCGTGCACGGGGGAACCCGACCGAACGTGGTTGCGGCTCACGCCCGGGCCGAGATCGATGTGCGCTTTACCCAGGCGGCCGAAGCAGACCGCGTCGTCCACGCGGTCCAGGCGCTCCGGCCGCAGCTCGACGGCGCGCGGCTGCGTGTCAGCGGGGGCCTCGATCGCCCCCCAATGGAACGGAGCGCGGGTGTTGCCCAGCTGGCGGCATTGGCGACCCGCCTGGCAAAGGAGATGGGCTTCGCGCTCAAAGAGACTAGCACCGGCGGCGCCAGCGACGGCAACTTCACCGCCGCGCTCGGGGTTCCGACGCTCGACGGCCTCGGACCCGATGGCGGGGGCGCCCACGCCGATTCCGAGCATTTCCTGATCGACAGCTGGCTGCAGCGGACCGACCTGTTGCGCCGCTTGATCGAGGCGCTCTAGACTGCGGTCGAGCTCGAGCTGCTTGACTTTCGTCCCACGGCCTGTGGTACCTTAGGCGACGGTCCGTTACGCAGCGTCGTCACCAATCGCCTTCCTCTCGTCTTCTCGGACCAAGAAGGGTTGCCGTTCGGACATGACGGAGGGAAGGGCCCTTGAACGTTATATCGATTATTGCTATCGTAGCCAGGGCTCAGGCCCATATCTGGGGGTCGACTATAAACAAGATGCAACATCTGGTGGCGTTCGGCTGGTCAGCGCGACGTGGGTTCCGGCCCACGCTGCTCCAGCTGTGCCACGTGCTGGTTCTGGGCATCGGCCTGGCGCTGATCGTGCCGGCCCTGGCCGGTCGCCCCGCGACCAGCCAGGCGACCGTGACCCCCTACGCGGACTCTGTGCTGTGGAACGTTCCAGTTCGCAGCCGGAATGCGCCGGAGTTCACCGAGGCGTTCCAGGCGTCGGCCCAGCCGGCGCCCACGCCGGCTCAGCCGGTGACCCCGACGGTCGCCGCCCATAAACCGCTTCGGCAGGCCGCGACCCCGGCACCCAAGCCGGTGCCCCCGCCGGGTTCTGGCGGCAGCGGCCTGGCGGCGATCTACGCCGTCTTCGGCAACAGCCCGGGGCTGAGCTGGGCGCTTCGCGTCGCCAACTGTGAGAGTCATTACAATCCGCTGGCCATCAACCGATCGAGCGGGGCCAGCGGGCTGTTCCAGTTCATGCCGTCGACCTGGAACGCCAACTTCCCGGGACAGAACATCTGGGATCCGATGGCACAGGCTCGCGGCGCGCTCGTTTTCTACAACGCCGGCCGCCAGAGCGCCTGGACCTGTAAGTAACGGTCGCCGGCACAGGTTGCCGGTTGGGCCCGCCCGGGCAAAGTCGATCGGTAGCATGGCGGCGTGAAGCCGAGCGAACCATTGTCGGCCGTGGCGATCAGGCTGGTCCAATCGCCCGAAGAGTTTGCCGCCTGCGAAGCGATGAGCCGCGACATCTGGGGAGCGGCCGAGCGAAACGTGGTGCCACGTGAACTGCTGCTGACCATGCAGCAGAATGGTGGCCTGGTCCACGCTGCGTTCCTGCCATCCGGCCGGATGGTTGGATTCTGCTTCGGCTTCGCCGGCGTTCGCGACGGCCGCCTTCGGCTCTGCTCGCATCAACTGGGCGTGGAGCCGGCCTATCGCGGATCGGGAATTGGAGTTGGGTTAAAGGAAGCGCAGGCGCTGGATGCCCGGGCCAGGGGTTACGAGCTCATCAGCTGGACCTTCGACCCGCTCGAGGCGCGCAACGCGTACATCAACCTGCACCGGCTGCAGTGCATCGTCCGGATATACGATCGTGATCACTACGGGGTGATGGAGGATGAGCTCAATCGTGGACTCCCGTCGGACCGGTTCGAGGCCGAGTGGTGGTTGACCCAGCGGCCGCCGATCCGGCGCGCGGGGAATCCCACCGTGCTGCTGTCCGTCGGTGACAATGATCAACCGGTCCGCTACCCGGGACGGAAGCCCGGAGACAGCGCCCTGATCGAAGTGCCCGCGGATTTTCAAGCGATCAAGCAACGCAGCATGGACCTTGCGCTCAGCTGGCGCATGGAAAGCCGAGCCGCGCTGGAGGCGGCTCTTCTGGCCGGGCTGGCCGCGACCGATTTTCGGCGGACCGGCGCCTACGTCATGGAGCGGATCGGATGAAGATCGATGCGGTCGAGCTGCGCGTGTTGCAGATGCGCCTGCTGAAGCCGTTTCGAACCAGTTTCGGCGTCCAGCAGGACCGCTATCCTCTCCTGGTCCGGCTCGAAATCGGCGGCCGGTCTCACTGGGGCGAGTGCGTGGCCGGCGAAGGGCCATGGTACTCGTATGAAACCGTCGAGACCGCCTGGCAGATGCTCAAGGGCCACCTCGTCCCCGCCGTTTTGGGCCGCGACCTCCGCGACGTCGCCGCCCTCGAGGCGCTCTTCTTGCCAGTCCGCGGACACCGGATGGCGAAGGCCTGCATCGAGATGGCGCTGACGGCGGCCTTCGCCGAAGAGGCGCGGAAACCGCTCGCCACCTATCTGGGTGGCACCCGGGATCGGATCGAGACAGGGGTCAGCGTAGGCATTCAATCGAGCACCGACGAGCTGTTGGACACGATCGGCCGGCATCTCGCCGAGGGCTACCGCCGCATCAAGGTCAAGATCGAGCCGGGCTGGGACATCAAGGTGATCGCGGCGATCCGCGACCGATACCCGGAGATCACGTTGATGGCGGACGCCAACTCCGCCTACGAACTCGACGATGCGGCGCACCTCGCGCAGCTCGACCCGTTCCGCTTGCTGATGCTGGAGCAGCCGCTGTCGGTCGGCGATCTCCTGGACCACGCGGCGTTGCAGCGGCAGCTGAGCACCCCAATCTGCCTGGATGAGAGTATCGAGGACGCGCGCGATGCCAGGCATGCCTTGCAACTGGGAGCGTGTCGGGTCATCAACATCAAGCCGGGCCGCGTCGGCGGGTTTGCCGAGTCGAAACGCATACACGATCTCGCGAGGAGCGCAGGGGTACCCGTCTGGTGCGGCGGCATGCTGGAAACCGGCATCGGTCGAGCCTGCAACGTAGCACTCGCCACCCTGCCGAATTTCCGCTTGCCCGGCGATATCTCGGCCAGCGCGCGCTACTGGGCGGAGGACATCATCGATCCGCCGTTCACCCTCGCCCGCGGCGGAACGATCAGCGTGCCCACCCGGTGGGGCCTTGGCGTCCGGGTCAAAGTCGACCTGGTGGAGCGGCTGACGGTGCGTCGCGAGCTGCTGCGCGTGCCCCCAACCGCGGGCCATTAGCGCCGTAGCCGCCGGGTAGCGCCGTTAACCGCGGGCGTCGTGCTTCGGTTCAACCTCCGGCTGCGGGCTGAGGTCGAGCTGCGCCGGCGGCTGTGGCGGCAGGTGCCAGATGATATCCGGATGCCCGAGCTCTCGGTGCAGGTCGTTGGCGACAGCGGTCGCCCGCTCATAGGCGTCTTTGAAGGCGGCAAAGTCCTTGACCTGGATGGCATCGAGGAGCGGCCCGATGCTGCTGCGCTCGTACTCGGTCAGGTTGACGGCATGCTTCGGCCGCGTGACAGCACCTCGGCGCAGTAGCATCGCCAGGTGGCGCAATTGATAGCGCGCCAGCGCCCAGTTCCCCCCTCGCGCGGCGTAGTAGGCGATCCAGTAGCGCTCGGCGACCGCGGGCATGAGATCGGCCAGGCCGGGCTGCAGCTCGGCAATCTGGTCGAGCGTCAGGTCCGCATGGCGTGTTTTTCCAATCGGTGGCTCGCTCATTACCCTCCATGTAAGCAAAAAGAAAAAAGACCTCGGCGATGACCTACTCTCCCAGACCGTTGCCAGCCCAGTACCATCGGCGCAGACGGGCTTAACTGCTGTGTTCGGGATGGGAACAGGTGTTTCCCCGTCGCTATGGTCACCGAAGTCTTTTTCCTTCGATCGCTGCGAAGAAGTGCATTTAGGGATCGCGCAGATCACGCAATCAACCCCTTGCGCGGCCGGCGGTCCGGCGCGCTGAGGAGTGAGATAGATGGTCAAGCCCTCGACCTATTAGTACCGCTCAGCTGAAACGGTTGCCCGTCTTACACCTGCGGCCTATCAACCAGCTAGTCTCGCTGGGGTCTTACCTGGTTAACCCAGTGGGAGACCTAATCTTGAGGTGGGCTTCGTACTTAGATGCTTTCAGCACTTATCCCAACCGAACATAGCTACCCGGCACTGCCATTGGCATGACAACCGGGACACCAGAGGTCCGTTCACCCCGGTCCTCTCGTACTGAGGGTAACCCCTCTCAAGTCTCCTGCGCCCACCACGGATAGGGACCGAACTGTCTCACGACGTTCTAAACCCAGCTCGCGTACCGCTTTAATGGGCGAACAGCCCAACCCTTGGGACCTACTCCAGCCCCAGGATGCGACGAGCCGACATCGAGGTGCCAAA
>JBDTEO010000003.1:0-19094 GCA_039922495.1 Candidatus Dormiibacter sp. | reverse complement strand
TAGCCGTTGACGGAAAACATGGCGACGGCGATCGCGGCGATGATCGCGCTGATCCCAACCGGCATCAGACCGCCCTTGCCGTCCGTGATCACCGGGTTGGTGACAACAGAAAGTGGCTGCTGGAGGTGGACCAGGCCGGAGAGGGCGAGGGCCGACACGACCGCCAGCTCGAGCGCGAGGAAGAAGCCGGTCAGCACCGCATTAAAGTTGATGGCGAACAGGGCGATGCCGGTGACGATGATCATGATGACGGCGGCGGCGACGTTGCTCGGGATCGTTCCGTTCAACGCCGAGATGTAGACGCCGATCCCGACCGCGACGCTGGCCGGCAGGAAGACCGCCTGGCCCATGTAGTCGAGCATCGCCAGGAAGCCGATCGGCTTGCCGAGCACACGGGTCACGATGCTGAAGAGGCCGCCCGAGAGCGGGAACATGGAGCCGAGCTCGCCCATGCAGAGGGCGACGTTGATGGCGAGGAAGCAGCCGATCAGGTAGGCCCACACCGAACCGGTGCCGGCAGCGGCAATGACGACGGTCCCGATGACGAGCAGCGATGCCGTCGGGGTGATGTCGGACAGCACCAGGGCGATGTTCCCCAGGGTGCTGAGGCTGCGTTTCAGCTCCTGGTTGTATCCGAGTGACGACAGTAAGGCCTGTCCCTGGACGGATTCTCCGGGCGTGGTCGGGTCGGGCATAGACGTTTCCCCTCCTGATCGATATCGCCACCCCCGGCTGGCGTATCGTTATTTGTAACCGCAAGTGCCGCCGCCGTCAACTGGCAGGCTGGCCGAGGAGGGAGGGAAGAGGGGTGAAAGTCTTCATCTCTGTCGACATGGAGGGGATCTCCGGCGTCACCGACCCGGAGGATGTCCTGCCGAACGGGTCCGAATACCAGACCTGCCGCCGCTACATGACCGGGGACGCCAACGCCGCGATCGCCGGCGCCTACGACGCCGGGGCTAAGGACGTCCTTGTCAACGACTCCCACTGGATCATGCGCAACCTCCTGCTCCACGACCTGGACAAGCGGGCCCGGGTGATCAAGGGCTTCCACAAGCCGCTCTGCATGCTCCAGGGGCTGGACGAGAGCTTTGAGGCGGCAGTCTTCGTTGGCTACCACTCCTGCGCCGGCACCGAGGGCGGCGTTCTCAACCACACCATGCTCGGCAAGGAGGTCCAGAACATCTACCTGAACGGCGAGGTGGCGGGCGAAACCCGGCTCAACGCCGGGCTGGCCGGTTCATGGGGTGTACCGGTGGCGCTGGTCGCGGGCGATGTCGCGGTTTGCGAGGAGGCGAAGCGGATCCTGCCCTGGGTCGAAACAGTCGCGGTCAAGGACGGGATCGACAAGTTCTCCGCCGTACTCAAGCACCCGGAAGTCGCCCAGGCCGAGATCCGCGAGGCGACGGGGCGGGCGCTGAAGGACCTCAAGGCCCGCAAGCCGTATATCGTCAAGCCGCCGATCAAGATCGGGGTCGAGTGGAACTCCACCTCGATCGCGCAGACCTGCGGGTTGATGCCTGGCGTGAAGATCACCAGCTCCCGGTCGACCGAGTACACGACCAACGACTGGCCGGACGCCATGAAGGTGCTGCTGGCCGAGCTGCTGCTGGCGCTACAGGTCAGCGGCGGCAAGGGCATCTACCAGTAACCGATAGACTGAGCCCCATCGGGGGCGCGTTGTTATCCAAGGAGGCTACGAGCTGATGGCTCAACCGACGAAGTCCCGGCGCGGGCGAGGCCAGCGCCGGTCAGCTGCGACAAAGACCAACGGATCAGCAACCACCTTGCTCGCGCAGGTGAGTGAATTGGTGGAAGAGAATCGGACGCTGACCCGAGAAAATAAACAGTTGACGTCGATCATCGCCCGCGTCGGCCTGGCCGTTCGGCCGATCACCTCTCGAGCGGTGCAGGCGAACCAGAGCGTGGGGAGTTCCCGACGAGCTTCTGGGTCGAAGGCCAATGGTCATCGCCGCCAGCGCCGCCGGATCACCGACCCGGCATCGCTGGAGCGTCGTCGCGCTGCTCTCGCCAAGGCTCGTCAGGTGCTCGCTGAAAGGCGGGCGACCCGAAAAGCCGGGTAGTGCGGTTGCGATCCCCGCACGACTGCTGGCACTGCAGGTAGGCCAGAAGGCGATCTACGGATAGCGTCGTAGTTGTGTCTGGGCGCCCGCTATGGCGTCCGTTGCGGAGTGAACTTCCCGCGAAATCCCTCCAGGAGCGATTGCCCAGCTAGCCCAGCGCCAATAGCTTTGGGCTGTTCACGACATGGAACGGCCAAAGCAACGCTGGAGGTGCCAGGAGAGCGAAAGCATGGCGTGCCCCCGATTAGATCCACGCGCAACCTTTGGAGGAAGTTTGATGAGGATTCGACCCCTGATCCTTGCGCTCGGTGGAGCCCTGGCGGTCCTGGCCTTCTCGGCAGGGTCACCGGCGACTCCCGTTCTCGCCGCATCGGCGTTGACAACGCACACCGCGGCCCCCACCCAGACGACGATCACGCCGGCACAGCTCCAGGCGCTGATCTCGAAGGCACCTTCGTACACGCCCGCTCAGCTGGCGGGGGCGAAGGCGTACCTGATCGCTCACCCGTTCCAGGGCACGGTCGAGTACGTCACCCAGGCGCCCGGGCCGTCGGCCGGTCGCCCCGGAATCCGGCCCGATCTGTCGGTCGGCTGGTATTGGTGGGGTGTTCGCATCCACCTGACCAATGCCGATGTCACCAGTCTGTTCAGTGCCATGGTGACCTATGGGACGGCGGCGGTCGCGGCGGCACTCTGTTCGCCAGGCGTCTGGGCGGCGGTGATCTGCGGCGCCTTTGGAGCCTTTATCGGCTGGGTGGTCGTCACCGTGGTCCTGCAGGCGACCCACAACTTCGGCGGTTGTGGATTGAACATCGACATCCCCTGGAGTGGATATTGGAGATGGTATTGCGCGTAAGCGCGACGGCTGGTGGGCGCCTCGATGGCGCCCACGCGTTGTTCACGATGGGCGTCGAGCTCGTCGGGTTGATCGCCTGGCCGCGTTATACCCTCAACGGCATGTGGCGCAGAGGAGACTGCTGATGCTTAAGCGACGTTGGGTCGTGTTTGCGATCCAGTTTTTCCTGCTCGCGGTGATCTGGGGCGCCTTCTTGACCGTGGTGGCGAAGCACCCGTGGGATGGCTGGTTTGCCGCCCAGGTCATCGGCGTGGGGCTGGTCGTGGCATTGGTCGGCCTGTGGCGATCGTCGGCGGCCACGAAGCCGCCGGGCAGAAGCTAAGGCGTTCTGGACGGATTTCCGGCCCCGCCGAGCGCAGCTCGCAGCACGTGGTCAAGCTCCCAGCGGGAGCGCAGGTCGAGTTTTTGCAGGATGCTGCACATCTGGCTTTTGACGGTGTGCACGGTCACGTGAAGTTGGGCCGCCACCTCGAGATTGCTCTGTCCGCTGGCGGCCAGGGTGGCAACCCGCCTCTCCTGCTGGGTGAGCCCACCGAATCCGTGGAGTTGAGGCAGACGGTCGCGGACGGGCCCCCGATTGAGCTCCGTCAGGCGGCGGTAATCGGCGCGGGCTTGCCGCAGCTCGCGATCCAGCTGGGCCAGCTGGTGTTGAAGGCGGTCGAGGCCGGCATCCAGGGAATCGAGGGACGGCTCGCGCACGACGCCACACTAGGGCCGTCCGCTCCCGGTCCGCCACCCCCAAACGGCAGGCTGGTTGGATTCCAACCGGCGGGAGGGTCTAGATCAGCTTCAGCCGGGAGGCGGCGGCCACGGCCTCGGCCCGATTGCGGACGTTCAGGTGGGTCAGCAGGCTTTCGACGTAGCTCTTGACCGTGTTGTCGGTCAGGTTCAGCCGCGTCGCGATCATGCTGTTCGAATAACCCTCGGCAACCAGCCGAAGGACGTCATGCTCTCGCCTGGACAACCGCAGGCTGGGGGCGAGTTCGGTGGCGTCGATCGGAGCCGTGAGGATGCGGTGCACGGGCACCAGGGTGGCGGCAACGAGGGCCACGATGAGCGTCGCACCGAGCACCCAACCGAGCGAGTAGGAAGGATGGCCGGCGTACCAGGACCCCGCATCGAGCATGGCCGTGACGGCGAAGAAGATAGCGACGGACAGGACCGCCCCGGCTACTCCGAAGTACGCGACCGCCTCGATCAGACCGGGAATGTACGGCGCCACCTGGCCCCCATACTGAATGGCGCTCGCATAGACGGCGATGAACGCAAGATCGAACAGTTGATCGAAGACGGTGGTGATCACGGCCAGGCGCCACGCCTCGGCCTCCGTGGCCTCGCTGGCCCTGAGCATGACCGCCAGGTTGTAGATCAACGCCGCCACCATCAGGTAGAAGAGCAGCGGTGGGGGTTTCGGCGCCAGCACGCCGGCCAGCCCAGCGAAGGCGATCGCCACCCAGCGAAGGATGATGCCGAGCCGGAGCAACCGCCGTACCTGGGCGTGGTTGACGCGAGGGGACAGGAGGGTCGGGATCAACGGGGCGGGCAACAGGCGCACGGTTCCCCCTCCTAGCAGCGGCCGGTGCTCGCCATCATATCGCTTTGCCGGGAGCGGTATTCTATTAGAACATGGCCATCGAGACCGTCGCCGTAAAGCGGATCGTTCCGACCGAGAAGCAGTTTGCCTGGACCTTCGGCGGGGCGGCGCCGCTGGACCGGATCAAGCCCGGTGAGGTGATCGACATCTATACCGAAGACTGCTTTGCCGGCCATATCCGCTCGGGGACTGACCTGTTCAGCAAGGTTTGCGAGTTTCCCTTTCTGAATCCGCAGACCGGCCCCTTCTATGTCGAGGGCGCCGAGCCGGGCGATACGCTGGCGATCCACCTGATCGACGTCCAGCCAGCCCACGACTGGGCGGTCAGCGTCAACGTCTCGCTCTTCGGGGCCCTGACCGGCACGCACTACACGCAGACCCTCCAGGATCCATTGCCCGAGAAGACCTGGATCTATAAGGTGGATCAGGGCAGCAAGACCGTTCGCTTCCAGGCGCTCGACTCCGATTACGGGACCAGCTTCCCGCTCGAGCCCTTCCACGGCACGATCGGCGTGGCGCCAGCCGCCTTCGAGGTGCGCAACGCCCTCGTCCCGGAAGCCTTTGGCGGCAACATGGACACGCCCGAGGCGAAGGCCGGCGCAACCATCTATCTGGGCGTCAACGTCGAGGGCGGGCTGTTCTCCCTCGGTGACGGCCATTACACGATGGGTGAGGGGGAGACCTGCGGCGTCGCCGTCGAGGGCGCGATGAACACGTTGCTCACGGTCGAGCTGGTCAAGGGGGTCGTCTCCGAATGGCCGCGACTCGAAAACGACGACGCGATCATGGTCGCAGGCTCGTACCGCCCGCTCGAGGACGCCTTCCGGATCGCCCACACCCAGATCATCAACTGGATCGCCAAGGACACCGGCCTCTCGGTCATGGACACCTACCAGCTGGTTTCGCAGGCGGCCCGTTCCCGGATCGCGAACGTTTGCGACGCCAACTACACGATCGTCGCCAAGGTGCCAAAGCAGTTCCTGCCCAAGGACATCCTCTGGATGAACGGCGTCCACCAGAAGATGCGCGCCCGCGGCAAGGCCGTCATGGCGGGGCGTCAGAAGGGCGCCTGACCGGCCAACGTCCCGCGCGACCGCCGAGCGCCGTCGCGCCTAAGACGGCCCTGCGCTGGGCGGACGCTGCCGCCGCGCTCGGGCTGGTGGTGATTGGTTCGGTCGCCATCCTTAGCGCCTACCGCTCGCGGTCGATCACGGGCATGGCCGCCAGCTACCTGGTCCATGCCTGGATGGCCGCTATCGCGCTGGCGTGGTTCTTCTTTTTCAGGCGAAGGTTTCCCATCGGCGGACTTCGCCAGCACATGCGTTCCTGGTACGTGCTCGGCCTGGTGCTGGTGATGGCCAACCTCGGCGAGGTCTTTGTCTCACCGCCGGCGGCCCACCTGCGCCTGCCGCCCGCCCCAACCCTGGTCGCGCAGCTGGTGTTTGCGGCGTTGGTCGTTGGTCCGACTGAAGAGCTCCTCTTCCGCGGCCTGGTCCAGACCTCCCTTAACGCATCCATCTCTGCGCGGCTGGCGTTCCGCGGCTGGAGCGTGGCAGTGGGGACCATCGTCGCGGCGGTCCTGTTTGGCCTTTTCCACCTGGTTAATCTCACGTACCAGTCGTTCGCCACCACGGCGCAACAGGTGGCGACGTCGGTCGTGATCGGACTCGTGTTCGGTCTGCTTTACGACCGCACGCGAAACCTGGTCGGCGCCAGCCTGGCGCACAGCCTCGCCGACCTCTCCGGCACCACGCTGCCGCTGCTGGCCTACGCTCTGGCCCACGCCTGACGGGAGCGGTTGAAGCGTATCCCGGCCCTGGGTCGGATTCATGAGAAGATGCCCCACACGGTTGGGGCGCCTCTCACCACTCGCCAATCCATGCTAGATCGGGAGGGAAACCAGGGCCATGGTCATCGCCGAGATCATCGAGATTCCGCGCGGGTCGAAAGAGAAGTACGACGAGGTCATTGCTGAGGTCGGGCTCTCCGGTTCGAAGCTCGCCCCTGGGCAGCTCGTGCATTTCGCCGGGCCGATGCCAGGCGGTGGCTGGCAAATTGTGAACGTCTGGGAATCGCAGGAGGCCTCCGACAGCTGGGAGAAAGTGATGGTTCCGGCTCGCCGCAAGGCCGGGCTGCCCGACACCATCCCGCCGACGAAGGTGTACCCGGTCCACCGTCTGGCGAAGTAGCTCGTATTGGAGTAGTCTCCGCCTGTCACGTCAACATGACGGAGGGAAACAAGTGAATACACGCAAAGGGCTTCTGATCGGGGCGATTGGACTTGGGGCCACGGTGATCTTCGGCATCACGGCGCTGGCGACGGCCTCCTTTGGTGTTACCGGGACGACGCAAGTGCGAGGCACGCTGGCGGGCAAGGTGCATCTCAATGCCGATCGCCTCAAGTTCCAGACCAAAGATGACACGGACGTCGTCGTCCAAACCTTCACCTACGCTCCAGGCGGCTACTCTGGTTGGCACTCGCACCCCGGCTTCGTCCTTGTGGTTGTCGAGACCGGGACCGTCACGATCCAGTCCGGGTGCTCAGTGCACAGCTACTCGGCGGGCCAGTCGTTTGTCGAGTCGGGCACCGATCCAACCATGGCGCGCAACCTGAGTGATTCACCGTTTGTCGTGCGCGCGACCTATGTCGTCCCCAAAGGCGTCGCGGTCCGCCGCGAGGTACTCACCGCGCCAGTCTGCAACTGAGCGAGCCGGTTTAGACGAGGTGGGCGCCCGACGACGCCCACCTCCCCCGTTGACTTTATTCAGGACTTACCAGGCGGGCTCAGCCGGACGACGGCTAAGCTGGAGGTTCCCAATTAACCCGCTGCGAGGAGGGCTCCATTGCGCTATACCCGGCTAGCCAACGAATCCGCCGCCTATTTGACGCGTCGCGAGGAACTCCGGCAGGCCGAGATCGACCTGATGCGGCAGCGGGAGCACGTCGCCCAGCTGCGCCGGAACCTTCCAGCCGGGCCGCAGGTCAAGGACTACGTTTTCCAGGAGGGCCCAGCCGATCTGGACGCCGGTGACTCACCGGTCCGCGACGTCAAGTTGAGCGAGCTCTTCAGCGGCCCGGACCGGCCGCTGGTCGTCTACCACTTCATGTTCGGCAAGAAGGAGACCTCGCCGTGCCCGATGTGCACGCTGTGGATCGACGGCTACGATGGCGTCGCCCACCACCTCAAGCAGAACGTCGACCTGGTGATCGTGGCGGCCGCTGAGTTGCCGAAGTTGCGGGCGCACGCCCGCGATCGTGGCTGGCGCCACCTGCGCCTGCTCACCGCGGGGGATAGCACCTTCAAGTACGACTTCGTCAGCGAAGACGCCGATGGCAAGCAGGACTCGAGCGTCACGGTTTTTAGCCGCGAAGCGGACGGCAAGGTGCGGCATTTCTACACTGGCAAGCCGGCGATGGCGGATGACATCCCCGAACGAGGCATCGACCTGCTCAGTCCGGTCTGGCACATCCTCGATCTGACGCCGAAGGGACGGGGCGACTGGTACCCGTCCGTCACCTACCCGGACGGCGCCAGGCGGCGGTCTACTTGACCACGAGGTAGGCCAGCGGCAGCCCGGCCATCAGCAGGCAGGCAAACCCAACCAGCAGGTTGGAGAGCCAGCCGTTCCTGAAACGGGGCGGCAGCCGCTTGCTATTGCCGAGCACCAGCATCAGCAAGATCAACGGCGGCGCGGCGAGTCCGTTGAGGATGGCCGAATAGACCAGGGCTCTGATCGGGTTGATGCCGACCACATTCAGTAAGAGCCCGACGAACATCGAGCCGATGATGACCAGGTAGAAGCCGCGCGCTGCCACAAAGGTCTTCGACAGGCCCTCCCTCCAGGCAAAGGCCTCAGCCAGGGCGTAGCCGGTGGCCCCGGCGAGGACCGGCACGGCAAGGGCTCCGGTGCCGACGATGCCGAGCGCAAAGAGGAGACCGGCGAACTTCCCCGCGATTGGCTTCAACGCTAGCGCCGCCTGGTCGGCAGTCCCGATGTCCATGATTCCGCGCACGTGCAGCGTCGAGGCGGTGACCACGAGAATCGCAAACATGACCGCCACGGCAGCCGCCATGCCGGCCAGGATATCGATCCGCATGCCCCGCAGCTGTTGTGGCGATACCCGCTTGACCTGGTGCTTTTGATCGGCCGCCTCCTCAACCTGCTCGCTGCATTGCCAGAACATGAGATACGGCGAGATCGTGGTGCCGAAGATGGCCACCAGGCCGCCGAGGTACGCCTTGCTGAAGCTGACGTGCGGAATGGCGAGGTTGGCGGCGACCGCGGGCCAGTCCACGTGCACCACGGCGAGCACGGCGATGTAGGCGAAGAGCGACAGCGTCAGGAGCCGCAGCACCTTGGCGTACTGGTGGTACTCGACGAGCACCTCCAGGACCAGCAGGACCGCGGTGATCGTGATCAGCAACGGGACAAACGGAACGTGGATCACCTCCCGCAGCGAGGCGACCATGGCCCCGAGGTCGGCGCCGATATTGAAGGTATTGGCGGCAGCGACCAGAACGGCGGCCCCGTAGAGGATGGGTCGGGGGAAGTAGTCTCTGATGAGCGTGCCGAGCCCCTCCCGCCGGGTCAGCCCGAGCCGGCCGGCGAGTTCCTCGACCGCCGTCGCCAGCGGCAGCGAGAGCGGAACGGTCCACAGCACCGAGAGGCCGAACTGGGCCCCGAGCTGTGAGTAGGTGCCGATCCCCGACGGGTCGTCGTCCGATGCCCCGGTGATCAGGCCGGGGCCAAGGTGGCGAAAGATCGTCAGACGGCCGCGACGACGGCTGCGCGCATGAAGGAGGCGGTGCCGCTTGGCTTCACCCCGCTCGGGACGGACCTGGCTGCGGCTCACCTGTTAAGCATGCGGCATGAGATCGCGTGCCATCTGGGCGCCGACTACACGCCGAGTTGGGTCGCGAGGTCATTGAAATCCTCGGCCATGATGTCAACCGGGAAGGCGGGAGCTTCCGTCACGCCGCGACCCCATTCCTGCGGACGCCGAACAAACGCAGTCCGTAGGCCTTCCGCGGCGGCTGCCGAAAGGTCATACGGATGGGCCGCCACCATCATCACCTGCTGCGGTTGGACCGCCAGCAGGCGCGAGACCATCTGGTAGGTCCGGGGATCGGGTTTATAGGTCTGGACCAATTCGGTCGACAGGATGCAGTCGAAGTTCAAGAAGCCGTGGCGGGCGAGGTCGACCAGCAGGCTCATGTTGCCGTTCGAGAGCGTGGCCGTGACGTAGCGGTCGCGCAGCCGGCTGAGCCCGGCGCTGGCGTCCGACCAGGGCGGCAAGCGATGCCAGGCGAGCACCAGCCGATCGAGATCCGCTTCGGTTAGCGCACTCAAGCCGACCTCGCCGACCAACTCCTTGAGCGCGGCTCGGTGCAGGTCGTCGAGGACGGCCCAGGCGATCTCGCGCCGACGAACCCGTTCGATGAATGGTTGATACCGGCGTCGCCAGGTATCGGCCAGGGCGGGGGCGTCCAGGGTCAGGTGGCGCTCCGCGGCGATCGCAGTGAGGTCGGTGATGACGCCCGTGCGCCAGTCAACGACCGTCCCGAAGACGTCGAAGGCGAGCACCTTCACGTCCGGCGGAGCGTCACGACTCATGGCCCTCAGCATGGCAGGTGACAAGCGCTTGCCAGCCCGGTTTGGTCGACCTACACTGGCGGCAAATGGAGACGGCGCTCACGCCAATGGAATTCATGCGCCGGAGCCGCCGGGTCTATCCCAATCGAGAAGCGGTCGTTGACGGCGACCGTCGCCTGTCCTATGGCCAGCTCTTCGATCGCTGTGACCGCGGGTCGGCCGCGCTGCAGCGGTTGGGCGTCGGGCCAGGCGATCGGGTGGCCTATATCGCGCCGAACATCCTGCCGCAGCTCGAGGCCTTCTACGCCGTTACGCAGCTGGGCGCGGTGCTGGTCCCGATCAACTACCGGCTGACCGCCGATGACTTCGCCTACATCATCGACCACTCGGGTGCCAAAGTCGTCTGCGCCGACGCCGATTACCTGGCGACGGTGGACTCGATCCGTCCGCGGCTGACGACGGTCGAGCATTTCATCGCCCTCCGAGGCACGCGGGACGGCTGGCTCGATTACGAAGAGATGCTGCAGGCGCACGAACCCATTTTCAGGCCGCCCAGCGAGATCAACGAGCAGGACCTGCTGACGATCAACTACACCAGCGGCACGACCGCGCGGCCGAAGGGGGTAATGATCACCCACCGCAACGCCTGGATCAACGTGGTGGGCACGCTCATCCATCTCACGCTTCGCCCTGGCGACCGCTACCTGTGGACGCTGCCGATGTTCCATGCCAACGGCTGGTCCTACGTCTGGGCGGTGACCGCGGCCGGCGCGACCCATGTCTGCCTGCCGAAGGTCGAGCCGTCGGCCGTCTTTCGACTGGTCAGGGAGGAACGGGTGGGCTGGATGTGTGCCGCGCCCACGGTGCTGATTGCGCTGGCCAATGCCCCGGGCCAGGTCCGGGGCGAGGTCCGGACCGGCGTGCGGGTGGTGACCGCCGGTGCAACGCCCGCGGCCGCCACCATCGAGCGGCTGGAAGTTGACCTGGGTTGGGAGGTGACCCAGGTCTACGGGCTGACGGAGACCTCGCCCTTCATCACGATTTGCGAGCCGCTGCCAGAGCATGCCGGCCTCCGTCGTGATGAGCGCTCGACGATCAAGGCGCGCACCGGCGTCGAGCTGATCACCTCGGGCGACCTGCGGGTGTTCGACGAAGAGGGGAGGGAGGTTCCGCACGACGGGGCGACGCTGGGCGAGATCGTGGTCCGTGGCAATGCCGTCATGGCTGGCTACTACCGCGACCCCGAGGCGACGCAGAAGGCGATCAGGGACGGGTGGTTCCACACCGGCGATGCGGCCGTCGTCCACCCGGACGGCTACGCAGAAATCCGCGACCGGATCAAGGACGTGATCATCAGCGGCGGCGAGAACATCTCCTCGATCGAGGTCGAAGGGGTCCTGCTGCGACATCCCGCCGTTCAGGAGGTGGCCGTTGTCGGGATGCCGCATGAGAAATGGGGCGAGGCGCCGCATGCCTTCGTGGTGCTCAAGCCAGGTGCATCCGCGGATAAGGAGGAGATCTGTGACTTCGCGCGGAGCCGGTTAGCGCACTTCAAGGCGCCGCAGTGGGTCAGCTTTGTCGACGAGCTACCCAAAACCGCGACCGGCAAGATCCAGAAGTATGTGCTTCGCAAGGGGGCGCCGGCGGTCGTTCGACAGTAGTCATCATCTGGATGAGGGCAGATGATGAAGACATGTGGACGAAGTCTTGATTGCGCTTAACCAAGCTCATTGGGCCGGGCCCTACTGGCTCATCGCGAGGAGTCGCTGCGCCTTGCCTCGAGTGCATCGATCGGAGACAAGAGCATGCAACCCACCTGGTCGTCGCGACGCAGTAGCAAGAGGTCGAAGACGAGCAGTCGGCCGTCGGTTTCCGCGGCGCTGGTACGGATCATGATTCGCTCGCCGCTGATCGGGTTGTGAATGACACGCTCGGCGGCTTCCGGAGGGTGGCCCCGTCTGTCGCTCATCGACTCCATGCTAGCCGCGTGATCGCCCGAAGGCCTGCCGGCGCAATGCCTATTTGTGCGGGAGCGTTGCCTTGGTGTGTTCGAGCATTTTTACTCGCCCTGAGGCTTCTCGGCCACCTCCCGATACTTGCGTTGGACTTCTTTTCGAAGCTGGGCGACATCCACGATCTGGAGGATATCTGCCATTACTCGTCAGCTTGACAGTACCGCCCTCGAGCAGTATTGTCAAGCAATCAATTGAGGAGTTGAGAATGGCTCGAAACCTGCTCGTGGCGGATGGCCGGACGGCCAAGACGGCGCTCTTTGACGAGTTCGCCCGGTTGGGACAGGCCCTGGCAAACGGCCGGCGCCTGGAAATCGTCGACGTGCTTGCCAACGGCGAGCGGACCGTGGAGGGCCTGGCCGTGGAAACCGAGATGTCGGTCGCCAATGCCAGCCAGCATCTGCAGGTCCTTCGAGAGGTCGCGCTGGTTCGCCGCCGCCGGGAGGGCACCCGGATCTTCTACGCACTGAGCGATCACACGGTGTTCGATCTCTGGCGCAACCTGCGCAGTGTGGCAGTGCAACGGCGGGTCGAGGTGGGCCAGCTCGCCGACGCCTACCTCGGAGCTCGCGACACGCTCGAGCCCGTCACCCGGCAGGAGTTGGTTCGCCGCCTAAAGCGCGGGGAGGACCTGCTGATCCTCGACGTGCGCCCGGCCGCGGAATATGCCGCCGGCCACTTGCCAGCGGCGCTGTCGATCCCGCTCGCTGAGCTTCGTCGGCGCCTGCGAAGCCTACCCCGGGATCAGGAAGTGGTCGCTTATTGCCGCGGACCGTACTGCGCGTTCGCCCACAAAGCCGTCCGCGTGCTCCACCAGGCGGGATTCAAAGCACGGCGGTTGGAGGACGGGCTGCCGGAATGGAAGGCCGCCGGCCTTCCCGTCGTGGCGGACTGAAAAGGAGGAGTAGCAATGACAACCACCATCACGCGTCCGCGGATCGATGTCGGGTCGCTCGATCCCTATGCGTTTCTCGCCGTGCTCGGCAAACGTGTCATCCATCCGGGTGGTCGACGCTCGACCGAGGAGCTCTTCGAGCTGGCGCAGCCCCAGCCGGGCCAGCGGGTGCTCGACGTGGGCTGCGGGGTCGGCACCACGGCGATCGAGATGGCCCGCCGGTTCGGGGCGTCGGTCACAGCGGTCGACATCTCGCCGATCATGCTCGACCGCGCGCGGGCCAATGTCCGGCGGACCGGTCTTGAGCGTCAGATCCAGGTTGATCGGGGCGATATCCTCGCGCTGCAGTTCGCCGATGGGGCGTTCGACCGCGTTGTGGCTGAAGCGGTCACCATGTTCGTCGACCGAGCCAAAGCCGCCGCTGAGCTGGTCCGCGTGTGCCGGCCTGCCGGCATGGTGCTCGCCACCGAGTTCCTGTGGCGAAAGCCCCCGACCGATGAGGCCCGCGAGATCTTCCTCGGGCAGGTCTGCCCGGGGATGCAGCTCGACAACCTCGACGGATGGGTGCGGATTTACGAGGACGCTGGCCTTACGTCCATGCAGGTGCGATCGGGACCGTTCGAGATGATGACGCCGTCCGGCTTCATCCAGGATGAAGGCTTCGTCAACGCCTTCGCCTGCATGCTCCGCGGGGTATCGCGCCTGACGTATCTGCGGAAGATGGCCTGGCTGATGCCGCGCCTGACGCGGGCCGTCCCCTACCTCGGGTACATCCTGCTGTCCGGCATCAAACCGCCCGTCGGGTGAACCGGACTCTCGACACGGACTCGATGGCCGATGTCATGCCGCTCGTCGACGAGGGGTTGGGAAACCAGTCGTACCTGGTGCCACTGCGCGACGGGCGCGCCCTGGTGGTCGACCCACGTCGCGATCCCGCACCGTACCTTGAGCACGCCGAGCGGCTCGGACTCCGGATTGCGTTTGCGGCCGAGACCCACCTGCATGCCGACTTCATCTCAGGCAGTCGCGAACTGGCGTCAGAAGGAGCCATCATCCTGGCGCCCGCCGCGTCCAGGCTCGAGGCGCCCCATCAGGCGCTCGACCACGGGGACGAGCTCGATCTCGGCGGACTGACGCTTCAGGCCCTGGGAACGCCGGGGCACACCCCGGAGCACCTGGCCTACCTATTAAGAGATGGATCCCGGCCGTTGGCGCTCTTCAGCGGCGGGGCGCTCATTCCCGGCGGCGCGGCGCGCACCGACCTCATCAGTCCGGACCAGACGGAACACCTGGCGCGCGCGCTCTATCGGTCGGTACGACAGCATCTGGCCGGCCTCCCCGACGACCTCGCCATCTACCCGACCCACGGGGCGGGCTCGTTCTGCTCGGCGGGCACCGGTGGGCTCCGCACGACTACCGTCGGACAGGAGCGACAGGTCAACCCGATCTTCACGGTCCCGGATGAGGATGCTTTCGTTGGTAGTTTTCTGGGCGGTCTGGGCAGCTATCCGCCGTACTTCCTCCGGTTGCGAGAGGTCAACCGGCGTGGGACCAGGCTCTACGGCCGCAGCTTGCCAGAGGTGAAGAAACTGGCGGTCGGAGCCTTTCGGCGCCACGTTGCTGCGGGCGCGACCCTTATCGACGCGCGCCCGTTCATGGAGTTCGGCGCCGGGCACATTCCGGGGGCGTTGTCGATTGCGCTACGCCCCGCCTTTGCTTCCTGGTTGGGCTGGATGGTGCCCGCCGATCGTCCCATGATCTTTGTCCTGGGGCCTGACCAGGACCGGCAAGACCTCGTCCGTCAGTGCCTGAACATCGGCTACGAGAACATCGTCGGAGAGCTGGAGGGCGGCACGCCCGCCTGGCGTGCCGCGGGTCTGCCTGAATCCATCGTCGAGCTTCGTCATGCCAACCGGGACCTGGAGGGCACGCCGCTCGACGTCCGGCAGGCGAGCGAGTGGGCCGGCGGACGCGTCCCCGGTGCCCATCGTCGGGAGCTGGGAAGCTTGCCAGGCGCCATTGATACCGTTCCGTCTGGCCCGCTAACAATCTACTGCGGTCATGGGGAGCGGGCAATGACCGCCGCGAGCCTCCTTGAGGCCGCTGGTCGGCAGAATCTCGCGGTCCTGGCCGGCGGCTTCGAGGCCTGGATCCAGGCCAATCGACCAATCGTGACCGGGTGACCACCGCCGCCCCAAGCCTGCGCGCGGTCCGCCTCGGCTTACGGGCGAACCTGGCGCAGTTCAGCCTGCTGGTCGGCGTCAACGCCCTCGTCGGCGGCATGATCGGCCAGGAACGGACCGTCCTCCCGTTGCTCGCCACCAAGACGTTCGGGCTCACGGCGGTGACGGCCGCGCTCACCTTCATCGTCGCCTTCGGTCTGACCAAGGCGCTGACCAACTTCATCGCTGGGACGCTCTCCGACCGCCTCGGGCGCAAGCCGGTGCTGGTCGCCGGCTGGGTCGCAGCCCTCCCCGTTCCCCTGTTGCTCATTTGGGCTCCGGTCTGGGGCTGGGTGATCGTCGCCAATGTCCTGCTCGGCGTGAATCAGGGGCTCGCCTGGTCGACGACGGTGAACATGAAGATCGACCTGGTCGGTCCCGAGCGGCGCGGACTCGCCATGGGACTCAATGAAGCGGCGGGGTACGGCGCGGTTGCCGTGACCGCGTACCTCACGGGATTCATCGCCGCGCATTCGGGACTTCGCCCGCAACCGTTCTTCCTGGGCCTGGCGTATGCCGGCCTGGGTCTCGGTCTCTCCATATTCCTGGTTCGTGAAACGCGGGGCCATGCCCGCCTTGAGGGTGGCGGCGCCACCAGCCGAAGCCAACGACAGACACTCGGAATGGGGGAGATCTTTGTCCAAACCAGCTTCCGTGACCCCGCGCTTTCGTCGAGCTGCCTGGCCGGATTGGCCAACAACCTCAACGATGGCATGGCCTGGGGGTTGTTCCCGCTCCTTTTCGCCCGACAGGGCCTGTCGGTCCTGACGATCGGCGTGCTGGTCGCCCTCTACCCGCTGGTGTGGGGGGCTGGCCAGCTCGTCACCGGTGCGCTTTCGGATCGGACAGGGCGCAAGCGGCTGATCGTCGGGGGCCTTGGCGTCCAGGCGATCGCGCTTGCCGTGATCGCGGCCGGACACGGCGTTGGGATCTGGGCAGTCGGCGCGGTCGTCCTCGGCATCGGGACGGCGATGGCCTATCCGACTCTGCTAGCGGCCGTCGGTGACGTCGCCCATCCCGACTGGCGGGCCTCCGCGGTGGGCGTCTATCGCTTGTGGCGGGACGCCGGCTTCGTGGTGGGTGCGATACTCTCGGGCATCATTGCGGATGTCTATGGGATCGTGGCCGCCATCTGGGTGGTGGCAGCCGTCACGGCCGTCGCTGCCGGCATCGTCGCCGTCCGGATGTACGAAACTCGCAGGTGCCTGCCCGGTGCAGCGAACCATCCGCCGATGATCACTCCTCGCGGAGCATCAACCGCGTGACATGGGACGTCGAGGCTGCGGACAAGTTCGGCGCCGCCTACGACCGACGGGCGCCCGACTATGCGACCGCTATCGAGCCGACCTTTCGGCCTGCCTACCGCCGGATCGTCGAACTGGCGGGCATTGCGGCCCGAATGC
Organism: Candidatus Dormiibacter sp.; assembly: GCA_039922495.1. Classification (GTDB taxonomy): domain Bacteria; phylum Chloroflexota; class Dormibacteria; order CF-121; family CF-121; genus JALYYC01. Next base: position 2,433 of record JBDTEO010000003.1, on the reverse strand, counting down.
AGATTCTTGATCTCGCAACCGGTACGGGCGGTGTGGCACGGGAGGCCGCTGCCGGGGGCCACGTGACTGGGATCGATGTATCCGGGCGGATGCTCGAGATCGCCCGACAAACCTCCTCAACCGACATCACGTTTGTGCTGGCCGACGCCGGCAAGATGCCATTCGAAATCGGCTCTTTCGACATCGCGACGTGCGGCTTCGGCCTGTCGCACATGCCACACGCCGAGGCGGTGCTGGTTGAGGTCCGACGTGTCCTCAAGCCAGGTGGACGACTAGTGGCATCGTGCTGGGGCAATCAGCGTTTCAACCCGTCCCGGGATGCTGTCCAAGCCACCCTCGAGCGATACCTGCCGGCGTGGACGGATCCGCTTAGCCAGATCATGAACGAAGAGCTCTGGGCAGACCCGGAGGAGGGTGTGCTGGTGCTGCGAGACTCGGGCTTCAATCCGGTGAACGTTCTGAGCGAACAGATCGGCGGCGTCTTCGCTGATCCTCCAGAAGCCTTCCGGCGAGCAGTGGCTGGTCCAACCCGCGGAGAGATGGCGGATGCAATCCCAGCGGCTCAACGAGCGAGGTTTCAGAACGACGCCCTCGCTGCCATCGAAGCGTCGAGCGATCTGTCGTGGTGGGAGATGGTCAATTACTACATTGCCGTTCGTTAGGCGCGGGAGGTCTGAGTAACATCGCCTCGATGCTCGCCACTGCCTCACAATGGGTCCGCCGGGGAGCTGAATTGGCCGCCAAATCCGGCGCCCGCGATGAAGACCGTCTAGCTTCTGGATTGTTCCTCCTTGTCACTGGTTCGGGGGCTGCTGCTGGGTTGTTTTGGGCCATTGCATATGCCTTGTTGGACCGTCCTCTTTCAGCGGCCGTCCCGGGCGCGTTCGCGGTGCTGGCAGCGTTGGTCGGGATAAGGCTGGTGCAGACGCGCGACCTCGGTCGGCGCCGCGAGCTCATCCTGGTGCTGATTTTGCTGCTGCCCGCGTTGCTTCAGGCCAGCCTTGGCGGCTATGTCAAGGGCAGCGCGGTCGTGATGTGGTCATTTTTTGCTCCCCTCAGCGCTCTCGTGTTCTTCGGGCCGCGCGCGGGCTGGGCATGGCTCGCAGGGTTCGTCGTGGTAATTGGCATTTCAGCCTTGCTTGACGCGCCTCTTGCACGATCAATTCCGCCGCTGCCGGAAACTGCTCGGACTACGTTGTTCGCATTCAACCTATCCGGAGTGGCCGCGATCGTGACCCTCGTGCTGGCTTACTTCAGGATCGAGCGTGACGAGGCCACGGCTCGATCCGAGCGGCTGCTCCTCAACGTCCTTCCCCCAGAGATCGCTGAGCGGCTCAAACGCCAGGAGTATCCGATCGCCGATCGGTTCGATGAAGTTAGCGTCCTTTTCGCGGATATGGTCGGATTTACAGAGCGGTCTGCCCGGGAATCGCCGGAGGTTACCGTCAGCGTCCTCAATGAATTCCTGAGCGGTTTCGATGAGCTCGCCGAGCTGCATGGCCTGCGCCCCATTCGCACCACGGGCGACTCCTACCTGGTCGTGGGCGGGTTGCCGGTGCCCAGGCCCGATCACGCCCAGGCCGTCGCCAACATGGCCCTTGACATGTTGGACAAGATCAACCGACTGAACCAGCTGCACGGTTGGGCCGTCGCCTTTCGCATCGGTATGAATAGCGGCTCGGCGATGGCGGCCGTGGTTGGTCGTCACCGATTCACGTACGACGTCTGGAGCGACACCGTCAATACTGCCAGCCGAATGGAATCAAGCGGCGCTCCGGGACGGATCCAGGTCACGGAGGAGACCTATCGTCGCTTACTTCCGACGTACACGTTCGAATGTCGAGGCCAGATAGACATTAAAGGCAAGGGACCAATGACGACCTATTTCCTGATCCGCCCGCAGACCAGCGACCGCGAGCAGATCAATAGAGCGCCGTCCGCCTAACCGCGGCGGCAGTCTTGCGAGCGGCCAGGGCGGCACTCAGCGCTCAAATCTAGAGCCAAGCTCGGTTTACCGGTAAAGCGCGGTCTCGGCCTGCCGTTAAGGACCAATCAAGAGTTCGTCCAGTCGCGCGTTCATCTGGATCTACCCGTCGACGGATCTTGGCTGCCCCAGTTGGGCCTGGACACCTACTATGCATTGCACGCCACGCGAGCCGATCTTCTTCGGCGGCTGGTCCGGACGAGCGAGGCTGCGGGTGCCTACGAGACGGAGTTACACCGGGCGCCGCCGGCACACATACCGATCGATAGGTCGCCCTTGCGCTCTGTCGGACGCGCCAGCGGACCTCGCGAGCTTGCAGGCAATGGCTTCTCGGTCCTAGCATCGAATCCTATGGCATTTCGCCCTTCGTGATCTAGGTCACATCCGGTTCGGTTTGGCGCTCAAGGCATTGCCGCCGTTTAACGCAGGGAGGACGCTGTGAGTCAGGA
>JBDTEO010000002.1:0-4894 GCA_039922495.1 Candidatus Dormiibacter sp. | reverse complement strand
CTGAAGAGCAGGCGCGGGCCTTTGGCGTCTTCAGCTTGGTGGCCTCGGCCGGCGCGGCCGTCGGGCTGCTCGCCGGCGGTGTGATCGTGCAGGCAGTGAGCTGGCATTGGATCTTTTTTGTCAATGTGCCGATTGGACTCTTGACCGCCCTCGCATCGGCCCGCCTGCTCGCGTCGGATCGGGGCCTGGGGACCGATCGCGGCGCAGACGTGATCGGGGCCATCCTCGTAACCGCCAGCTTGATGATGGGCGTGTATTCGATTGTCGAATCGTCCGTCTGCGGACTCGGGTCCCTGCACACGATCGGCTTCGGCGGCGTCGCGCTGGCCCTGCTGACCGCGTTCATCGTGCGCCAGGCGCGCGGCCGCAACCCGATCCTGCCGCTTCGCATCTTCCGCTCGCGGAAGCTCTCCACGGCAAACATCATCCAGGCCCTGATGTCGTCGGCCTTCTTCGGATTCTTTTTCCTCGGGTCCCTCGACCTCGAGCGGGTGCTCGGCTACAGCCCACTCCGCCTGGGGCTTGCCTTCCTGCCGCGCGCACGCTATCCCTGGCGCACGACGGCGTTGGCACGGCGGCCGCACTCGCCGGGGGCTACCACATGGCCTGGCTGATCGGTGCTGCGACCGTGGTCGTGACGTTCGTGCTCGTCGTGACGGTTTTGCGCGCAGGGGGGTCAGTGAGCGCCGAGGAGCCCGTCCGCGAAAGCGTCGTCGCCTGACCGGGGTCGCCCAGCATGGGAAAGTTCCAGGTGGCTTCGGCAGCGCGAGCCTGACGGCAAGCCTGATCGAGATGGGCGTGCTCCGTGAGCTTCGCCTCATGGTGAGTCCGGTTCTGCTCTTCCGGTCCGGCAACGTGCTCCTGACCTACCAGCCGCAAACGCGGTAGTCTCGGATAATCAGCGCCTCAAAGCCCGTCCCACGCCCGTTCGTGGTAGCCGTTGCGCGCGTCATCCGAGATTTGCAACGGGGCGAGGTCGCCACCTACGGTCAGGTGGCCGCTCGCGCCGGATTTCCTGGTGCGGCCCGTGCCGTCGGCAACGTCCTGGCCAACAGTGTCGGGTTGCCGTGGTGGCGGATCGTGCGGGCTACTGGCGAGCTCGCGGTCCATAAGGACGGCGAACAGCGCCGCCGCCTCCGGCGGGAGGGTGTCCGGTTCGACGGGGACCGCGTTTTTCTCGCCCGTCGCCCCTGACGCCTGAGTGCGAAGCATCCATTTCGAGCTCTCGGTGACCATCGTGAGACCGCCCGCGACCGTGTGGCGCTACCTGGTGGACTGGGAGCGCCTCCATCTGTGGATGTCTGAGTTGTCTGCCCTGCGGATCACATCGGCCCGGCGTGAGGGCGTCGGCGTGGAAGGGCAGGCCACCGTCCGGATTGGTGGCATCGCGACAACGGATCGCATTCGCGTGACTTCCTGGGAGCCACCAACCGAGCTGACCATCACCCACCTGGGCTGGGTCAGCGGCTCAGGCGTGATGCGCTGCAAGGATGCGGCTGGCGACACCGCGTTCCTCTGGACGGAGACGCTCGAGCCACCCCTGGGTCTGCTGGGCTGGTTGGGGATGAGCCTCCTGCGGTCGCTGATCGGGCAAACCTTTGCCGCCGACGTCGCCCGGCTCAAGACCCTGGTGGAATCGGGCCCCTGACCGCCGGTTCGGAGCGCCGCGATTCAAGGATGATGCGGATCGGCCGGTCGAAACGCAGATAGTCCCAGGCCCAGGAGGCGATCGCGCTGAGCCGGTTGCGAAAGCCGACGAGATAATACATGTGCACGACGAGCCATGTCGCCCAGCCCAGAAATCCGGTCAGCTCGAGACCGGCCGGCAGATGGGCGACTCCGGCGTTGCGGCCGATGGTGGCCATGGTGCCTTTGTCGACATAGTGAAAGGGCCGCTCGGGCGGCTGGCCGGTGCGGATTTCGTCCAGGATGGCACGGGCGATGTACCGGCCGCCTTGCATGGCGGGCGGCGACAGCATTGGTAGCGCCGGTCCCTGGTCTCCCGGCGAGGCGACGTCGCCCAGGGCATAGGCGCGGCTGCGGTCGGGGACGCGCAGGCAGGCGTCAACCCTGATGCGGCCATTCCGGTACTTGGGGAGCTGTGGATCGTGGCTGGCGTCGTTGGGACGCACCCCGGCTGACCAGATGATCGTCCGGGTTGGAACGACGCTGCCATCCGACAGCGTGACGCTTGTGGCGTCGGCGCCGGTCACCAGCGTTTTTGTCCGGACCTCGATCCCGCGCCGGCGCAGCACCCGCTCGGCATAGCGACCAATTCGTTCCGAGAAGGTCCCCAGCAGGCGATCCTGTCCCTCCAGGAGGAGGATGCGAACCTCCGCGCGGCGCACATTATGAAAGTCGTGGCCGGCAACGATCTGCAGCAGCTCCCCGAGCGCGCCGGAGCATTCCACGCCGGTCGGCCCGCCACCGGCGACGACAAAGGTGAGCAGTGCTTGCCGGGTGGCGGCGTCCGTCGCGACATCGGCCTGCTCGAGACAGGTGAGGACGTGATTGCGCAGCGCGGTCGCATCCTCGAGCGACTTCAAGCCGAGGGAGACTTCAGCCAGCCGCTCATTGCCGAAATAGTTGTCGACGCTGCCGGTCGCGAGCACCAGGAAGTCGTAGGGAATGGTCTGCCCATCGGCGGTTCGGACCACCTTGGCCGACAGGTCCGCTTCGCGGATGGTGGCGTGACGAACGCGCACATTGCGTGAATGACGGAAGACTCGCCGCAGCGGATAGGCGATGTCGCTCGGATTGAGGAGGCCGGTACCGACCTGGTAGAGGAGGGGCGTGAAGAGGTGGTAGTTGTGGCGGTCGATCAGGCTCACGTTGACCTCCTTACCGTCGAGCGCGCGGGCGCAGGCGAGTCCGCCGAACCCGGCGCCCACGATCACGACTCGCGGCCGCCGGTCGTCGCGAAGTTCAGTCACCGGTGACCACCGTCAGCCGGCCGAACGCTTCGCGCAATGCCACCTCAACCGCGGCCGGTTCCTCCGAGCGCGCGAAGAGGAAGCCGAGATACCGATCGCCCTCGGGAAGCGGAACCAACGGCTCCCCGGCGGGGATTGTGAGCACCAGGCTTTCGATATCCGACACCTCGCGGGCAGCTTCCTGGCCGTGGACCGCCTCCAGCCGGCCGGCGGCACGGATCGGCAGCATCATCACGCCGGCGGCGCTTCGCTCCCGATCGTGGGCCGGCATCGGGAGTCCGGCCGCATGCCGGAGGATCAGCTCCTCGAGCGACATCCCGGCGCCAAAGCGAAGCGTCCGAGCGCAAAGGCCGCCGATCGATCGGGGCGCAACCTCCAGCACCGTGACCCGACGGGCATCGACCCGGAGCTCGGCGTGGATCGGGCCTTCCCGAAGACCGAGGGCGCTGGTCGCCGCCGCCGCGGCCGCGGCGATCGCCGCCTGCGCCTCGGTGTCGAGGCGAGACGGGGTGACATAGATCGTCTCTTCGAAAAAGGGACCCTCCAGCGGATCGGGCTTGTCGAAGATCGCCAGCACCTCCAGTTGGCCGCCGCGCAGCAAGCCTTCCAGGGCGACCTCCCGGCCCGCGATGAAATCCTCAACCAGAACGACCAGCGGCTGCCCGCCGCGGGCGCAGGACCTGACGATGTTGCCGACTCGCTCGAAGGCCTGGCGGAAGCTGGCGTCATCATCAGCCCGGATCACGCCCTGGCTTCCCGACAGGTCGACGGGTTTGACCACGCATGGGTAGCGCATCTGCGGCGCGATGCTCGCGGGGTCGGATTCCACCGGGAAGACCTGAAAGTGGGGGGTGGGCAGGCCAGCCTGCCGCAGGGTGGAGCGGGTGAGCACCTTGTTCGATGCGGCGGTGACGGAGGCCAGGGGGTTGTGGGGAAGGCCGAGGCGTTCGGCGGCGGCGCTCGCCACTCGTGTGCCGCCGTCATCGACGGCGACCACCGCGTCAAGCGGAAGCCTCGAGGCGAAGGCGACGATCCGCTCGACCGATTCGGGAATGGCGTCGAAGTCGACGCGCAGATGCCGGCCATCCATCAGGGAAGCCAGCGCGGGGCGATGCGGCGAGCCCACCACGACGTCGATCGCCAGCGTTCGCGCCGCCTCCATGAAGTCGTGCGTGCGGTAGGTTCGGGTTGGGATCAGCAGCAGCACGCGAGCCATAGCGTTATCTGACCACGAATACAATCACAGCGTGGCCCTCGAGCTCGTCGTCACGCCGCCAGCCCTGGAGAAGATCGACCGGGTTCGCGCCCAGGGCGGCCGGCCCGATGCCTGTCTTCGCCTCGAAGTCGCCGGCCGGCGGAGCGGCCGATTCGTCTACGAGATCGACCTGGTTGATCCGGCCAGCGCGGCGCCGGATGACCTCATTGAAGACACGCCCGGGTTGCGGATCCTCGTCGACCCGGCCAGCGCCGCCCACCTGCAGGGAGCCGTGATCGACCTCGACCAGTCGGCGATGGGCGGCGCCCTGACGATCAACAACCCGAACGAAGGCTGGCGCGATCCGATCGCGGCGCGCGTGCAGGACGTCCTTGACCGCGAGATCAACCCCGGGGTCGCGGCGCACGGCGGTTTCGTCGATTTGCTCGATGTTCGTGGCGGCGCTGCCTACATCCAGATGGGCGGCGGATGCCAGGGCTGCGCGCAGGTCGACGTCACGCTCCGGCAGGGAATCGAGGTCGCCATCAAGGCGACCGTGCCCGAGATCACTCGGGTCATCGACAGCACCGACCACGCGGCCGGCACCAACCCCTATTTCCAGCCGGCGAAGAAAGCCTCCTAGATGAAGTTCCCGGATAGATATGGCACAGCCGGCAGTACGGTGTCGGCATGCCAGAGCCAGCCGCTCGCCATGACGAACACGAATCGGACCCACGCCGGTGGGTTCGCCGGCATCATTACCAGC
>JBDTEO010000001.1:0-110479 GCA_039922495.1 Candidatus Dormiibacter sp. | reverse complement strand
CGAAGAACGCGCCGACCACGACGATCGCCGTGGGTAACAGCAGGAAAAGCGCGACGTAGCCAAAAAATGGCACGGCGCCGATCCAGGCCATGGAAAGGCGGCGGCCGCCCCCGGTGGGGCGGCGCGCCGTTCTAACAGCCGATGGAGCGGCGGCGACGGTCAACCGATAGCCTGGGCCCAGTGCGAAGCGAGATAATCCTTCGCCTTGGTGGCCTGATCATCGCTCAGGAAGACCGGATTGCCGTTGACGGGAGGCAGTTTCGCGGCCGCCGCCGTGTCGATCTTTCCCGACTTCAGCATCGCGGCCATCCGGACCGGTCGAGCGAGCCCCTTCAGCCAGAGATTCTGGCCCTCGTCGGAGTACAGGTACTCTTCCCAGAGCCGCGCCGCGGCCGGATGGGGCGCCTTCTTGTTGATCGCCTGCGCGTAGTAACCGCCCAGGATCGCGTTGGATGGGACGAAGACCTTCCAGCTCGGCACGTCGGTGCCGTGCGCAGCCGAAAGGTAGTCCCAGTCGAAGACGACGGGCGTGGTCCCGTTCTTGACGGTCGCGGTCGTTGCCTGGACCGGGACGAAGTTGTTTTTCAGCTTGAGCTGGTGGAAGAAATCGACGCCCTTGCTGATGTCATCGAGCGAACCGCCGTTGGCGAGCGATGCCATCATGACACCGTTGAGGGCGGCATTGGCTTTGGTCGGGTCTCCGTTGAGCGCGACCTTCCCCTTGAAGGTTGGGCCGAGGAGATCCTGCAGCGAGGTCACCGAAAGCCCCTTGCTCGCGTCGTAGCCGATCGACATGTAGCCGCCGTAATCCTGGTACCAGAGCCCGGTCGGCTCCTTCTGGTTGTCGAGGATGTCGTTCCAGGTGGCGACCTTGTAGGGGGCGAATTTATCGGTGTTCGCCAGCGCGACGGCCTGGCCGACGTCGACAACGTCGGGGGCTCGGCTGGTCCCGGCCAGCTGGGTGATGGCGTTGACCTCGTCCTGGCTGCTCCCGTTCGGGTTGGCGGAATCGATCGGAATTCCGTATTTCGCGGTGAAACCGGAAATGACCGCGCCATAGTTCGCCCAGTCCGGCGGGAGCGCGATCACGTTCAGCTTGCCTTCCTTCTTGGCCGCGGTGACCAGCGCCGACAGGCCGCCGACGTCCGCCACCGATCGGGCTGACGCCGCGCTTGTCGTATTGCTGTTGCTGGTCGGCCCGCAGGCCGCCAGGAGGATGATGGATCCCGCCATGACGCCCAGTGAGCGCCTGGTCAGGAAATCCGGTCGCCGAAGCCGCGCTTGGACCATGGTCCCCTCCCTTCTGAGTGGGTGAACGTGTGCCTTCCCGTTTAAGCACCTCGGCGCGGCGATGTCAAGGAGCGGAAAGTTAACGGCGGGTCAACTTCCGCCGATGCGAAGCAGGACGTGCGAGCCGTCCCGGAGCATCCGGCGAAGCCCCGGCGGCGTGGCCGCGCCCCACATCCCCCAGCGCTCGACGACCAGGTCCGCAAGCCGGTCATCGACCTCCGTCGCATCGACGAATTGCACGCTCGCCTCGATCGAGGACGCCGCTCCGGGAACGGTCAGGCGAACCCACGGATCGACGCGCCAGCGCCGCGCCCGCGTCGAGTGGGCATCGGCAAACAGATAGACGACGCCGGGCGCCTCCAACACGAACCAACCCCGCACCGCACCGAGCCGCGAGCCCTCCCGCGAGGTGACGAGCAACTCCTCGCGCCCTTCGAGCGCCTCCAGGAAGGGCGCCGGCAGCCCCCTCAACGGCACGTCGGTAACAATAAGGGAATCACACGCGTTGTCCTGCTCGGGCTGGATGGCTTTCCGCACCGGGCCATCGGACCGGAACTGACGCCTCGGATGTGGGCCCTTGGGGAGCAGGGCGCCCGGGCAAAGGATGGCGGCTTCACGGACCTTCCCTCCTCCACCGACCCGGGTTTCTGCTCGCTGCTGACCGGATGCTTTCCCCGGACCCACGGCGTCCGGACAACCGCCTGGCGCTTCACCCGGTTGCCCGCCTGGGCCGGCCTGGAAACGCCCCGCGTGGCGACCATCTTCGATGCCTGCCGTGCGTCCGGCATCCGGAGCGTGGCGGCGATGGGCGATGATCGCGGGCTGCTCTGCACCGGGTCCGCCGACGTCAGCTGGCCACCGGCCAACGCCATTCCCGAGGGCACGCCGCTGGACACCCACGGCTACCCGATGAATGGCGCCGTGTTACCGCACATCCTCGAGGCTGCCGCCGACCCAAAAGTCGGCTTTCTTTTCGGCCACCTCAACGAGGCGGACACGGTCGGCCACGACCAGGGGCCGGAAGGTGCCGCCGCGCGCGAGTGCTACGCGGCCACGGATCGCGTCGTCGGCGAGATCCTGGATGCGCTCAAGCCTCGCTGGAGCGAGACCGTCGTAATCGTCGTCTCCGATCACGACATGCAAGCTCGTGACGACACCGAACCGATCGATGTCATGAGCACCGGGTCGCCACTCTGGGACGGCGCCGTCCCGGACGGCGGCGCCGCCCTGGTCCACCTCGGCGAGGGGGTCGACCGAGCCGCGGCCCGGAAAGCGTTGATGGCGATCGACGGCATCGAGAGCTGCATGGCAGCGGATGAGTCGGTGATGATCGTCGGCGCTCGCCCTGGCCGGATCTTTGCCTCCCCCGTACTCCCGTCAGGCGGCTTTCACGGCGCCCCGGTCACGGCTCGAACGGTGGCGCTGGTGGGCGGCGGGCATTCGGCCGCCCAGCGCATTGCCGCCACGCTGGAGCGCAGGCGGCCACATCTCGCCGACTGGGCGCCGACCATCGGCGCCATCCTGGGCGCCAGCATCCGGCGCGCCGACGGAACTAGCCTGCTCGGCTAGCGGCGAGCCGGCCTACCGCTGGGGGACTTCCGGGCGGTTGAAACCCGGCTGCGGGACCTCGACCGGGGTGGCCGGCGGCTCCTGGATTTCCGGCATTGTCAGCGGCTGCCCTGGCATGTCGGGACCAACCGGTTGCTCAACCTGGGGGGTACCGGGATTCACGATATACGGGTCGGTGGTACCGAGAATGTTTTCCATGGTTACCATTTTAGATCACAGAAGCACTATAATGTTTACGTTCTAATATGAACACGAGCGGCGCCAAGGAAGGAAGGAAGGAAGGAGGACGCTTATGGATTCTGCGCCCAGGGCTTCGACCCAGGAATCGACCAGTAGGACCAACCGTAACGGCCAACGCGGCGTGATCGATCTTGCCCGGGTAGCAATCGACGACGTGATTCGCCTCGCCCAGCAGGAGATCCAGCTGGCCAAGGTCGAGGTCAAGGAGATGCTCGGCAGCAACATCCGGGCCGCCATCATGCTCTCGATTGCCGCCGTCTCCGCCCTCTTCTTTTTCGTGATGCTCCTCGTCACAATCGCGTTGATCATCCCGGCCCATGCGCTTGCCGCCGGAATCGAGGCCATCATCTTCCTCATCCTCGTGGTGATCTTCGGCCTGATGGGCAAGGGCATGTTGAAGATCGGGCCGCCGCAGAAAACCATGGAAAGCCTGAAGGAGGATGCCGAGTGGGCCAAACATCGACTGACGCGAAACGGGAAGTAGATCAGACTCGAGCGCACCTCGGCGAAACGCTTGATGCGCTGCAGCTGAAGGCCAAGCGCAACCTTGACCTTAAAACACAGGTCCAGACCAACCCCGTCGTCCAGCTGTCGATCGGGGCGCTGGTGGTCGCCGTCGCCGGGCTCGCCCTCTATGGCTATCGCCGGCGCAGCCAGCGATCCACCGCTGAACGAATCGTGCGGAAGCTGAAGCTCAACGATCTGCGCGACCACCTGAACGACTTCGGCGACGACGCCCGCGCCTGGGCCGCCGCGCAGAAGCGGATCGGAAAGGCCGATAACAAGGGCAAGAACATTCAAGCCGAGCGTCAGGGCGGGATTGCCCGCCGCCTGCTCATCAGCGCCGCCGAGGCAGCTCTGGCCGCGCTGGCAGCCGGCTATGCGAGGCGCCTGGTAAGCGGCGCCGCCACCCCGCACGAGAAGGGCCACGCGGCGGTTTCCAAGCACCGGTAACAATAGAGGCATCGAACAGGACCCCTTGAGCGCAGATGGCTGAGTCGGGACCGCCGACCACGGCCCCGGGCCAGCCGATCCTGCCGCGCAAGCGCGCGTCGGCGGCGAAGCCGGCCGGGTGGCGGCCGCCAACCAGCTGGACCCAAAAGGAGTGGCTCATCACCGCCGGGGTCGTCGGCGGGCTGATCCTGCTCCTCGTCCTCGGCACCTTCGCCTACGCCCTGGCGACCCTCCCCGATCCGAGCAAGCTGGACCTGGCCGGCGGGACGATCACCATCAAGGACCGCAATGGCCAACTGATCGAGCAGCGAAATTCCCAGGGCGTTCGGGTCACACCGGTCAAGCTGAAGGAGATCAGCCAGAACCTCCAGGACGCGACGATCTCGGTCGAGGACAAGCACTTCTACGAGCACCACGGCGTCGACTGGGGCCGGGTCGTCAAGGCCGGCATCATCGACGTGATCGCCCGGCGACCCGCCCAGGGCGCCAGCACCATCACGGAGCAGCTGGCCAAGGTGGCGATCCTCCAGTCACCGAAGAAAACGATCTTGCGGAAGCTTCGCGAGGCGATGGTCGCCACCGCCCTGGAGTCGAAATATACAAAGGCGCAAATCCTCGAGCTGTACCTGAACAGCATCTACTATGGCCACCACGCGACCGGCATCGAGGCAGCCTCGGAGGTCTACTTCGGCGTCCACGCCAAAGACCTCACCCTCGGCCAGGCCAGCCTGCTGGCCGGCCTTCCGCAGGGCCCCAGCTACTACGACGCCCTGCTGCACAAGGACCGCGCCCTGGAGCGGCAGGCAACCGTGCTCGATGCCATGGTCAGCAATCACAAGATCACCAAGGAGCAGGCGGACCGGGCGAAGAGCGAGCCGCTCGCCTTCGTCTTCAAGGAAAACCGGAGCAGCCAGGCACCGCACTTCGTCGACTTCGTCTTCGAGCAGCTGGAGAGCCTCTATGGACCGAGCACCGTGGCACGCGGGGGCTTCGAGGTCAAGACCACGCTCGACCTGACCCTGCAGAAGGCGGCTGAGCACGCGGTGGCAACCGGCATGCAAAAACTCGGCCCGCTCGGGGCAGACAACGGCGATCTCCTGGCAATGGATCCGAAGACCGGGAACATTCTCGCGATGGTCGGCTCGGCCGACTTTTTCAACGACAACATCAAGGGGCAGTTCAACGTGGTCACCGGCTTACGCCAGCCGGGGTCGTCGTTCAAGCCATACGCGTACGAGCAAGCCTTCAGGTCGCACAAGCTCACCATGGGCAACCTGCTCGACGACACCTCGCGGCACTTCGCCAACGGCCAGTTCCATGACTTCGATTTCCGCGACATGGGCCTGATCACGGCGCACAAAGCGCTGGTCCTCTCTCGCAATATCCCGGCCCTCGAGACGATGCAAACTGCCGGCGTCGACAACGTGATCAATCTCGCGCATGAGATGGGGATCACCAACAAGCTGAAGAGCGAGGTGACCACCGCCATTGGCTCGAGCGAGGTCCGGATGCTCGACCACGTTGTCGGCTACGGCGTGTTTGCGACGGGCGGCGTCCGGCATGATCCGGTTTCGATCCTCGAGGTCACGGACGCGCAGGGGAACAGCCTCGACAAGCCCAGCCCGCCGCAGAGCAAGCAGGTCTTGTCGCAGCAGGAGGCCTATCTGATCACCTACATCCTCAAGGACTACAGCGGCACCTGGAACCTGGGCTGGAACCGGCCCATGGCCGGGAAATCGGGGACGACCAACGACTTCCACGACGCCTGGATGATGGCCTATTCGCCGAACATCGTGATGGGTGCCTGGGTGGGACACACCGGTCCGGGCAATCCGAACATGAACAATGTTTTCGGCACCATGGTGGGCAGCTCCGTCCTTAAAGATTTCATCAACAACGGCTTGCCACAGGCCAAGATCCCGGCCCAGAACTTCCAGCAACCCGACGGCCTGGTATCGGGACCGCCGTGCTCGAACAACAACAACATCAACCCATCGCCGTCGGCCAGCGCCTCGCCATCCAGCGCGAAGGTGGGCTCGGAGAAAGAGCTCTACCTGCCGGGAACTGAATGCGCGGCTCCAACGCCCTCCCCCACCACCTCCCCAACGCCCTCCCCCACGCCCTCACCATCCGCCTCGATCCTGCCCTCCATCGTTCCGAGCGGCCTGACCCCGTCCCCGGTCCCGAGTTCCAGCCCCGCCCCGTCGTCCTCGACCTCACCGGCGGCCCCGGCGGCTTCGCAAGCACCCGCGCCGGGCGGTTAGCGCCGGGGTTCGAGACTCTTCAGGAAGGTGAGCAGGCGCCGCAGGTCAACAAAGACCTGGCCGGCGCCCCCCAGGAGCAACTCCTCGCGCGTTCCGGCGCCCGTCAGCAAGCCGAAGAAGCTCACCCCCGCCCTGGTCGCGGCCTCGGCGTCCCACCGCGTGTCGCCCGCCGCCACCGCCTCCTTCGCGCTGACGCCACTGCGCTCGAGCGCGATCGCGAAGACATCGGGGGCCGGTTTCGAGGTCTGGATGTCATCTTTGTCCACGATCACAAGGTGCTCGGGCTTTTCCCCGAGGACCGCCAGGTTGCTCGCCACCTCCTCAGGCTCGGACGACGTGGCCAGGACCGGACGGATCTTCAGCGCCGTCAGGCCGTCGAGGAATTCGCGGACCCCGGTGACCGGCTTGACCTGAGCAAGCAGCCGTTTATAGGCGGCGCCGTGATGCTTGCGGGCGGTGTCACCGTGCTCGGCGTCCCAGCCCTCGCCGGCCACCGCCTTGACGAAGAGATCGCCACCTTTGCCGATTTCGGGCCGGAGCCGCTCGGTGTCGACGGACAATCCCTGGTCGACGAACGCCTCCCACCAGGCGGCAATGTGCTGGGCCGTGTTGTCCACCAGGGTGCCGTCGATGTCGAGCAGGATCACCATCGGCCGCATGTCCCGCAGAATACTCCCGGGCTACAATTCAACCATGGAACAAAAGCCCGTTAAGACCAAGCCGGAGCACCACGAGACCATCATCGAGCGGATCGGGGACGACCTCGAGTCGCGGTTCATCGCCGCCGCGGAGGTCGCAACCGGCACAACCTCGGCCGAAACCAACCTGGCGACCGCGGCCCTCCGGGCGATCGAGGGCCCCGCCAAGCCTGAGCCCTCGACCGAGGCGGCGACGCCCACACCGGAGAAGGGCACCGAAGCCCAGCCCCAATAGCCAGTTCAGCGGCTTTACCGGGGCCTGACTTTCCGGCTAAGCTGTAGGGGGATGGGGACGAAGCTGCGCGGGCTCGCTGTCGCCTGGGTCCTGGTACTGGCCGCGTGTGGCAGCGGCACCTCCGGGGGCACCGGGAGCTCAGGCTCCTACCAGGGGAAGACGATCAACCTGGGCGCCATCCTCTCGCTGACTGGCGCGGGCGGCGTCTACGGTCCGAGCTCCAAAAAGGGCGCGGACCTCGCCGTCGAGATCATCAATAATTCGGGCGGGGTCAGCGGCGCCAAGCTGGCGCTCGACACGGAGGACGATGCCTCGGATAAGGCGCAGTCGGCGCAGGTGGCGCAGCGCCTCATTCAGCAAGGGCAGCTGCTGGCCCTGCTCGGTCCCACCCTGTCCAACTCCGCTGTCGCCGTGCATCCCCTGGCGGAAAGTTTCAAGATCCCGATCGTGGCGGTCAGCACCACGGGCATTCACATCGTGCCGGACTGCAACTTCCCCAAGACCGATCCCTGTAAGTACGTCTTCCGTGACAGCCTCGGCGAGGAAGCGGCGATCCCGGCCAACATCAAGGTTTACAGCCAGAAGACCCACCCCAAGACCGGCGTCCTGCTGGTCGCCAACGACGACAAGTTCTCCTCCGACGGGGGCAAGATCGTGCAGGCGACCGTCGGCCAGTACGGGATCCAGCTGCTCGACACCGTCCAGTTCAGCAAGACCACGGCCGACTTCGCGACACCGGTCACCCAGGCAGTGAAGAAAAATCCCGACGTCATCTTCATCACCAGCCTCGGCGGTATCCCGGCGAAGATCATGATCGAGGCGCGCAAGCAAGGCTTCGCCGGGCAGTTCCTCGGCGGCAACGGGTTCAATACCGCCGTCGTCTCCAAGCAGGCCGGCGCCGACGGCAAGGGCGCCCAGAGCGGCAGCGGCTGGTACATCAACAACACCTTCCCGTCCAACGCCGCGTTCGTGAAGGCGTACAAGGACAAGTACGGGAGCGATCCTGACCAGTTCGCCGCCCAGGGTTACACCGGCGTCCTGATCCTGGCCGACGCGGCCAAACGAGCCAACCTGACCTTCAGCAACCTGGCCGGGGATCGGACCAAGCTTCGGGATGCGTTGGAGAGCGTCAATATCGACACGCCGCTTGGCCGCTTCCAGTTCACGAGCTCGCACGACGTCAAGCAAACGATCTGGATCATCCAGATGGACGGCGCAGGCGGGTTCAACCTGGTGATCTCTGTAAGCCCAAGCTGACCCGTTGACCCAGCAGATCCTCAACGCGATCTTCATCGGGTCGATCTACGCGCTCTTCGCGGTCGGCTACACCCTCGTCTTCGGGGTGCTCGACGTGCTCAACCTGGCGCACAGCGCCGTCTTCATGCTGGGCGCGGTCATCACCTACTCCCTGGTGGCCCTCCACGGGTTTCCCTTCATCCTCGCGGCGCTGGTCGCGGTGATCGCCTGCGGCTTCCTGGGCTTGCTGGTCGAGTACGTCGCCCTGCGACCGTTGCGCCGGCGAGGAGCGCCCCCGATCTCCGCCCTGATCTCGACCATCGGCCTTGCCCTCATCTTTGTCGCGATCGTGGAGCAGGCAACCCCGGGCACGCTGTTCTCCTGGCTCTGGCAGGACGGGGCCAACTCGGTCCGCTTTCCATCCGGCGCCGTCCCCAATCCGACCTACCACGTCGCCGGGCTGACGCTGGAGGGGACCAAGATCGGCATCCTGGTCACCTCCGTGGTCCTCATGCTGGTGCTCGGCTACGTCATCAAGTACACGCAGGTCGGGCGAGCCCTTCGCGCCGTCGCCGAGAACCGGCGTGCCGCGACCCTGCTCGGCATCAACGTCGATCGGATTTTTTCCTCCACCCTCTTCGTCTCCTCGGCCCTCGGTGGTCTGGCCGGCCTCCTGTTCGGTCTCGCTCTATCCGACATCAGTCCCTATATCGGCCGCGACCAGGTGGAATTGAAAGGCCTGGCCGTCATCGTGCTCGGCGGCATGGGCAGCATCCCGGGCGCGGTCCTGGGTGGCTATCTCCTCGGGCTGATCGAGGTCCTGGCCTTCGTCCGTTTTGGCAGCAACGTCGAGGCCGGGGTGGCGTTCGCGGCCCTTTTTCTCGTTCTTGTCATCCGGCCGCAGGGCCTCTTCGGGGCCCGCTTGCGAGAACGACTCTGACGGCAGCGCCGCGGACGGGATAAGCATTGGATTTCTTCATCCAACTCTTCACCGACCCGGTGACCTTCTACAACTCCCACGAGCTCCTGCTCGCGCAGATCGGCATCAATGCGATCCTCGCGATCTCGTTGTTTGTGACCTTCTATTCCGGGCAATTGACGCTGGCCAACGCCGGCTTCATGGCCGTCGGCGCCTACACCACGGTGATCCTGAACCTCTATACGCCGCTGCCGCTGCCGCTCGACATCCTGGCCGGCACGGCGCTGGCCGGGGCGGTGGGGTTTTTGGTCGGGCTGCCGGTGCTCCGGCTCCGCGGAATCTTCCTCGCGATCGCGACCATCGGGTTCGTCGAAGCGCTCCGGCTGGGGGTCATCCTCAACGTGCCGATCACGGGCGAGGGCCAGGGACTCAAGAATCCCAGCGCCGACCCTCTCGGGGGGATCCTGCCGATCATCGTGTCGCTGCCGATCATCGCCTATATCGTCTGGCGGCTCACCAAGACCAAGCTCGGGCATGCCTGGGCCGCCATCCGGGAAGACGAGCTGGCCGCCTCCAGTAACGGCATCAACGTCCCCGTCTACAAGATGATCGCGTTCGTGATCGGCGCGCTGCTGGCAGGCTACGCCGGCGCGCTCGAAACGCACATCAACTTCTTCGTCGACCCCACCGAGTACAGCGTCACCCGCGCGATCCAGATCCTGACCTTCGCCGTGGCGGGCGGCACGACCAACGTCATCGGTCCAATTGTCGGGGCCCTCTTTCTCACCTCGCTGCCCGAGATCATCCGGCAGGCGAGCGCGTACCGCGATGTCGTCAACGGCGTGATCCTGATCCTCGTCATCATCTTCCGCCCGCAGGGGATCGTGGGCGGCGGCGGGTTCGCCCTGATCCGGCCGCGCTGGTGGCCGGCATCCTGGAGGCGCCGTGGCCGCGCTGCTTCAGCTCACTGAGGTCCGCCGCGATTTCGGCGGGGTGAAAGCCGTCGACCAGGTCTCGTTCTCGATCGAGGCCGGAGGCATCTTCGGCCTGATCGGTCCGAACGGCGCCGGGAAGACGACGTTGGTCAACCTGGTGACGGGCTACACGCCGCCACAAGCCGGCACCATCCGGCTTGGCGATGGCTCCGCCAGCGCCGAGTTGGGTCGGCAGACGCCCGACGCCATCGCCCGCCTGGGGGTGGCCCGGACCTTCCAGACCCTGCGGCTCTACCGGAACCTGACGGCCTTTGACAATGTGCTGGCCGGGATGCACGCGCGACGACGGCACGATACCCTGCGGCAGATCGTGCCCCTACCGGCCTTCCGGCACGAGGCGAAGGCACGACTGGCCACGGCCTCGCGACTGCTGGAGCGGGTGGGGTTGCGGCCGAGCGAACACGGACCGCGGCGCGCCGGCACCCTCTCCTACGGCGATCAGCGCCGGCTGGAGGTCGCCCGCGCCCTGGCCATCGAACCGCGCTTGCTGATCCTCGACGAGCCGGCCGCCGGCATGAACCCGGTGGAAAAGGACCGGGTCCGAGATCTGATCAAGCAGCTCAATGCCGACGGCCTCACGATCCTGCTGATCGATCACGACATGCGCCTCGTGATGGGAGTCTGCCAGCAGATCGCCGTGTTGAACTTCGGCCGGAAGATCGCTGACGGATCGCCGGCGGCCGTCTCAGCCGACCCGGAGGTGATCACCGCCTACCTCGGCCGGCAGGCGGAGAAGAAAGGGGCCCACGTTCCCGGCGCCGAGGCGCCACTGTCGCTGGCGAGCCCGCACGCGACCGATTCGCTGGCCGCGACCGAGCCCGGCTCGCGGATGCTGGAGGTCCGCGATCTCGAGGTGACGTACGGCGCGATCCGAGCCGTCCGCGGGGTCTCCTTTGGGATCGACGAGGGCGAGATCGTGGCCCTGATCGGCGCCAACGGCGCCGGCAAAACGACCATCCTCAACACGCTGTCCGGCGTGCTGCGACCGAGCTCGGGGACGGCTCGCTTCCGCAACCTCGACCTGGCCACGACCTCGCCTGACCGCATCGTTCGCGAGGGCCTGGCGCAGGTGCCGGAGGGCCGCGAGGTGCTGGCGCGCCTGAGCGTCAGGGAAAACCTCGAGCTAGGTGCCTGGGTGCGGCGTGACGCGTCGGCGGTCCGGCGCGAGCTCGCCGCCTTGATGGAACGGTTTCCGATCCTCGGACAGCGCCGGGATCTGCCGGCCGGCCAGCTATCGGGCGGGGAGCAGCAACTCCTGGCGATCGCGCGGGGCCTGCTGGCCCGGCCGAAACTCCTGCTTCTCGACGAACCGTCACTCGGCCTCGCCCCGCAGATGGTCGACGCCGTCTTCGACGTCATCCGCGAGATCCACAAGGATGGCGTGACCATCCTCCTGGTCGAACAGAATGCGCTCCGGGCGTTGGAGGTCGCGGACCGCGCCTACGTGGTCGAAACTGGTCGCATCCTGCTGCGCGGCACGGGCGCCGAACTCCGGCAGAATCCGCAGGTGCAGAAGGCCTACCTGGGCGGCTAGCGGATCAACGCCGGACGCCGGCCGGGACGCTGTTTCGCACGAAGGCCTCGACCGAGGTGAGTGGGACCTTGAAGGTCTGGGCGGTCGCCTCCATCGGGATCGGTGAGTCGTAGGTGTCGAGCATGGCCGCGAGCGCACTCACCGCCTCAGGCACGCCCGGCAGCGTAGTTCCGGCCGGCAGATAGCGGACCCCCAGCGGATGCCCGAGGACCTTCTCGTAAATGCCCGCCGCCTCGCGAAAGGCGATCGGCTCCGGCCCCCCCAGCACAAGGGTCTTCCCGATCGCGGCGGCGTTGCCGATGGCAGCCTGCGCGAAGGCGCGGACATCGTCCTGCGCAATGAAGCTGTGCTTGCGGCGCCCCTCGCCAACGACGGTGGGTGGACGGCCTTGCGCGATGGCCATGCCGAAGATCATGCCCAGCCATACATCCATAAAGAGGTTCGGCTCGAGGATCGTGTGACGCAGTCCGCTGGCCCGTAGGTGTTGCTCGGCTTTGCCCTTGCCGGCCAGGAAGGGGATCGGGCTCGCCGGGTCGGCGCCCAGGGCCGACACGAAGATGAACTGCCGCACGCCCGCCGCCGCGGCGGCGTCGATCAGGTGCTGGTTTCCCTGATGCTCGACCGTCTCCGGGTTGTCGGCACCACCACGGATCGCGGAGTTGGCGGTCGTGATGACGGTCTCGATGCCGTGCACCGCTGGATCGAGCGAGGCGCGGTCTTTCAGGTCAGCGGCGACGAACTCCCCACCAAGGTTGACCAGCGGTTTGGCGTCGGACTGCGGCCGGACCAGGAGCCGGACCGACTTTCCCTCCTGCAGCAAGCGGCGCGCGATACTCCCCCCCAGGCTCCCCGTTGCCCCGACGACCAGGATCATGCCGCCAGCATAGTCCGCCTGCTGAAAAAAGGGGGCTCAGGCGAAGATTGCCGCGATTCTCGGGCGCGCCGATCCGTGCGCCGCTAGCGCCTTGGTAGGTTGTCGATCTCGACCGGTTCGACGGGGTCAGGCAGATCGAAGCCAAAGACCCTCGCGTAGAAGTAGAGCTCGCCATCGATCGATCGCTTGATGTTCCTTCCGATGCGGAAGCCATGTTGCTCGCCTTCAAAAGCCACATAGGCAACCGGCAGGTGCTTGCGCTTGAGCGCCGCGACGATTAGCTCGGCTTGATTCGGCGGAACCACCTTGTCCTCGAGACCCTGGAACAGGATGACCGGGACCTTGATCTTGTCGACCGCGTGGATCGCGGAGCGCTCCCGGTAGACGTCACGCGCCTCCGGCCAGGGGCCGATCAGGTTCTGGTCGTACATGCTCTCGAACTTGTGGGTGTCCTGGTGAAAGACCTCGAGGTCACTGATGCCGAAATGACTCGCCCCGGCCTTGAAGACATCGGTCGAGGTCAGCGCCCGAAGCACGGTGTAGCCGCCGGCACTCCCTCCGGTGATCGCGACCCGGTTGCCATCGACGAATCCGCGGTCGACCAGGTAGCGGGCGGCGTTGATGCAGTCGGCCACATCGACCACGCCCCATTGATGATGGAGCCGCTGCCGGTACTCGCGACCAAAGCCGGAGCTCCCGCCGTAGTTCACCACCAGGTAACCGAACCCGCGACTGGTCCAGTACTGATCGCTCAGGTCGAGCGCGTTCGAAACCGCGCCGGTCGGTCCGCCGTGGACCAGCACGATCAAGGGGGGTAGCTCGCCCTCGGGGGCAACGTAATCCGGGTTGCGGGGCGCGTAGTAGAAGGCGTGCGCCGTCTTGCCGCCGTCGGTCGGAAACTCGATCGTCTCCGGGATCGAGAGATAGGTTGGGTCGACGGGAACGTCCAGGGATCGCCGCAGGACCTCGACCCGCCCGCTGCCCAGGTCGGCCACGATCACCTGGACCGGTTCCGTGGGGCCACCGGCGATCGTCACCGCCTTCCCGGGGAGCGCCTGGATCGACGCCATGAACGCTGTGTAGGGCGTATCGATGTTGTCGAGGTTGTCAAGCTGGCCTCGCTCGGGATCGATGGTCGCCAGCCGCGCGAGCCCGCCGGAACGCACCTGGCAGACGATGCGTGACTCCGACTCGAAGGCATACGTCGACATACCGAATTGCCACTGCGGTGTGCCGAGCTCGGCGTCGATCTGCAGCACCGGCTCCTCGCCATGCCGGCGCCAACGATAGAGATTCCACCAGTTGGTCCGGTCCGACATGAAGTACAGCACGCCCTCCGGCGACCACTCCGGTTGAAAGATGGACTCGTCCGCGCCACCCGCCACCTTCTGGGCCGCGCGCAGCTCGCCGGTGGCCGTCACTTCCGCGACCCAGAGCTCGGTCCCGTCCCAGGGCATGTTGGGATGGTTCCAGGTGACCCAGGCCAGGTGTGACCCCGGCGGGCTCAGGCGCGGGCTCGAATAGAAGTCGTTGCCTTCGACCAGCACGACCGGGTCCGCCTTTCCCTCCAAGTCGACGGTGACCAGAGTGTTGACGGCCTGGGCCGCACCGGTCGTATGGTCTTCGCGCACGGAGATCAGTCGCCGGTGCGCTCGATCGACGATGGCATCGGCATAGCGGATGTCCCCCGCCGGGGTGATCGCTCGGGGGCCTCCGCTGCCATCCTGCCGGTAGAGGCGCTGGTCCCGGTCGTTGGAGAACCAGACGATGCCGTCGGCAACCGCGTAGGCGCCGCCGCCATACTCGTGTGCCCTTGTCCGGGCGTTGAAGTTCTTTGGCGTCAGGTCACGGGTCTGGCCATCAGGCGTCCGATGGACGATGACATAGCGTCCGCCCTCGGTGGGACGCTGTTCGATCCAGTAGAGGTCTTTGCCATCGAGCCTGAGCTGTGAGAGCCCGACCACACCGGCGACGATCAGGTCGGTGGTAATCGGCGATCGCCAGGCTCCGTACGGCGCCACGCGCTGCCGGGTGGGTGTGCCTCGCCGATCCATAAGGACAGGCTACCTGAGCGCATCGCTTCCGTAGACTGACGGGGTGAAAATCGAGAGCCCGGACTTCACGCCGGTGAATGTCCGGGCCTTCCTCAGCGAGACGCTCGAGCATGAGCGCCTCCGCCTGGCGGACCGCCTCGAGGCCGCATCGGCGCGGCTCGCCGAGCTGGTTGACGATCGCACGGACGACACCAACGACGTCGAGCGGTGGTCGGGCCATGAAGTGCTCGCCCACATCGTCGTCCTGTCGAAGTTCTACGGCGTGGTGACCTCCCAGGTCGGTGGCGGCAAACTCACCGAGGTCGACTTGTTGGGCGCGGCGCAGGCCCGCGATGTTGCCGCGGAGCCGCTCCTGCCACTGGCATCCAGCGCCCTCCTCAAGATGGCGCAGCGGGAACACCAGCGAACCATCGCCTACCTGCGAGGCGCCGAGGCGATCGACCTGGTGCGCCACGCGACCTTGCTCGGCGACTACACGATGAGCGCATTCGAGATCGCCACGCTCCCCCTCTGCGCCCACCTCGAAATTCACCTCGACCAGCTCGAACGGGCGCGCCGACACTGACTCGCTTTTACGACGACTTCCGCGTCGGGGAGGTCATCGAGCTCGGCAGCCTGATGGTGAGCGAGAGCGAGATCATCGCCTTCGCCCGCCAGTACGACCCGCAGCCGATGCACGTCGACACCAACTCGGCGAGCTTCACGATTTACGGCGGGCTGATCGCCAGCGGCTGGCACACGGGGGCGCTCTTCATGCGCCTGCTGGTGACCAACTTGATTTCGAAAACCAGCAGCATGGGCTCGCCAGGGATGGAAGACCTGCGCTGGCCCCTCCCAGTCCGACCCGGCGACACCCTGTCGGCGCAGATCGAGGTCCTCGAGATGCGCGTCTCGAACAGCCGCCCCAGCATGGGCATCGTCCGCTGGCGCGGTGAAGTGCGCAACCAGGAGGGCCGCCTCGTCATGAGCGCGACGGGAACCAACTTCTTCGGACGACGTCCGTCTACCTAGCCCTGGCCTGGTAGATTGGCGCATGCGCGCCTCCTCGCTGGCCGCGCCGCTGGTGCTGCTGATGGTGGCTAGTTGCACCAGCAGTCCACCGCCGCAGCAGACGGCGAAGGGACTCCCGTCGCCAACCATCATCAGTGGCCCGAGCGCCGGCGTCCGCGCCTGTAGCACGGCGACCGGCCCTTTTCATCCCGGCGAGCCATCGCTGGCCGTCGATCCGAAGAACCCGCGACTGCTGGTCGCGACCTGGCAGCAGCTGGGCTCCCCCGTCGGTCTCGGCAACCTGGTCTCGGTCAGCCGCGACGGCGGCAGTCACTGGGCGGCGACGACGCTGCCCGGCCTGACGAGCTGCAGCGGCGGGAACTACGCCTCGGCGACCGATCCCTGGGTGTCGATCGGGCCGGATCACACGGTCTATGTGGCCTCGCTGGTCACCCGACCGCCGGCGCTGAAGGTGACGACGCACGACATCATCGTCAGCGTCTCCAAAGACGGCGGGCTGACCTGGCAGCCGCCGGTGGTGGTCGAGAGTCAACCTGGTCCGGCGATCGTTCCTGACAAGGAAGCGATCCTCGCGGACCTCCGGCGTCCCGGCTCCGCCTACCTGGTCTGGGCCGAGTATGGACGGACCGGGAGTAGCGATCCGTCGGTTGACCAGATCTTCTTCTCACGCACCAGCGATGGCGGCGCGACCTGGTCACCGCCGGGTCCGATTTACAGCGGGAATGACGAGGCGCAGCAGAACCAGTTGCTGATGACCGCCGACGGCACCCTGCTCGATGTCTTCGTGGAAGGCGCCTCGCTGCCGGGTGGGCCGCATCCGCCGGCGCTGCCGGTCGCGGTCCGACTCATCCGGTCGAAAGACCAGGGCCAAACCTGGTCGGCGCCCATCGACGCCGGACGCTTCATCTACACCAACGCCACCGATCCGGGGACCGGCGGCCAGCTGCGTTTCTTCGGACAGGACATCGTCGCCGCGGCCGCCGGCAATGCCGTCTATGTCGGCTGGTCCGTGAACTATCCCGGCAGCGAGTCGACGATCTGGGTGGCCCGTTCCGAAGACCGGGGACTCCACTGGTTACCGCCCCGCGCCGTCGTGCGTCAGAAACCGGAGGCCTTCCTGCCGACCCTCGCCGTTGCCGGCGACGCGACGGTTGGCATGCTCTGGTTCGATTTCCGCGCCTTTGTCAGCGGCAGCGCCACCCTCGATACCGATGTGTGGTTCAGCACGTCGAAAGACCGCGGCGGCCACTGGTCAACCCGTCAGCTGGCGGGGCCATTCGATCTCCGGGCAGCGCCCAATGCCCGGTTTGGCCCCTTCATCGGCGACTACATGGGCCTGGTCGGCCTTCCCGATGGCTTCGCGACGGCTTTCGTTGAGGCAAGACCCGCCAGTCGGAACGGTCCCACCGACGTCTTCTTCCTCAAGATCCCGAACTAACCCGGTGTCCCGGCCCCCGCGCGAAAGTACACGAGTTGGTCGACGGGGCGAATGGGAGCTGTTAGGCGATGAGTTTCCAGGCCGGCGGGAGCTGCCGTCCGGTTCCCGATTCGATACAGCTCGCCAGGAGCTCGTCCAGGGCCTCCGCCGTGAGCGGGCGGGATAGATGATAGCCCTGGCCCGCATGGCATCCCATGGCATTCAACGCGGCCAGCTGCTCCGGTCGCTCGATGCCCTCCCCGATCGTCAAGAGGCCCAGCGTGTTGCCGAGACCGATCACGGCGCGCAGGATGGCTCCGTCGGCCAGGCCATTGCCGATGCCGCCGACAAACGATCGATCGAGTTTCAGGATGTCGACCGCGAAGTCGCGGAGGTGGCCGAGCGAGGAGTAGCCGGTACCGAAATCATCCAGGGCCAGGCTGACGCCGCGCGCGCGAAGCTCCTGGAGGGTCTGGGCGATGCCAAGCGTTTCCTCCATCAGGACGCTCTCGGTGAGCTCCAGGATGAGCGATTTCGGATCGAGGCCGGCGCCGTCCACCGCGGCGGCAACATCAGCCAGGATGCCCGCGCCTTGCAGCTGGTGTCCCGAGACGTTGACGCTCACCATCATCGGCGGGGTCGAAGGGTAACGCACCTGCCAGCGACGGACGTCATGGGTGGCCTGCTGGAGGACCCAGCGCCCGAGCTCGACGATCATGCCGGTCTGCTCGGCCAGGGCGATGAAGTCGGCCGGGTAGAGCAGGCCGAGCCGCGGGTGGTTCCAGCGCACGAGCGCCTCGACGCTATGAACGCTTCCGGACTCGAGCATCACGACTGGCTGGTAGTGGAGGACGAACTCGTGGCGCACCAGCGCGTCCTGCATCTCCCGCTCGAGCTCCATCCGGTCGATCGCCGCTTGATGGAGGGATTGCTCATACTCGACATAGCGGGCCTTTCCCCTCGCCTTGGCGATGTACATGGCGACGTCGGCGTTCTTCAAGAGGTCTTCGGCCGCTTCCTCGCCGGAGACGAGGCCCGCCATCCCAATGCTGGCGCGGATGAAGATCTCCTTCCCCTCGATCGCGAACGGCGTCGACAGCTGGCGGGTGATCCGGTCCGCGACACGGGCGGCGATCGTCTCGTCCTCCGTGTTCTTCAGCAGCACGGCAAATTCGTCGCCACCGAGGCGGGCAACAGTATCCCCCGGCCGGAGGGTGGCCTCGATGCGCTTCCCGACGGCGGCCAGGATTTGATCACCGGCGTCGAGACCGAGGGCGTCGTTAACCGTCTTGAAATCATCGAGGTCGAGGAACAGCACCGCGATCCGGCGCTCCTCGCCGCCTTGCATGGCGTGATCCAGGACCACGCGGAAGGCGGCGCGATTCGGCAGGTTTGTCAGGGAGTCGTGAAAGGCCTGGTGGGTCAACTTCTCTTCGAGCCCCTTCCGTTCGCTGACGTCCCTGGTGTTGAGCACCAGGCCTCGAACTGTCGCAACATGCAGGAGGTTTGTGATCGTCACTTCGCTGGGACAAAAGGAGCCATCCTCGCGCTGCAGACGGCACTCGATGCTGATCGGGGGGCCCTCGATATGGATGGCCTCCTCGATTCGACGGAGGACCTGGACACGATCCTCGTCATGAACGAACTCGCCAAACGCGGTCCCGATCAGCCGCCCGCCGCCGTATCCGAAGACGCGCTCGATCGACGCACTCTGATACTGGATGCGACCATCCCGGTCGATCAGCGTGATGACGTCTGAGGAGTTCTGGACCAACGATCGGAAATGATCCTCTCGTTCGCGAAGGGCCTCGGCGTTGACCTCGAGTTGCCGCGTTAGCCTCTGGTTATCGACAAGCATCAGGAACTGCCGGATCACGACGACGATGACCACGAACATGAAGCTCCAGAACAAGACGCCGTCCAACCCGCGACCGTCCAGCCTGGCGATGCCGGCCGCGACGGCCGCGGCGGCGACCGGCACGTAGGGCAGGATCAACCAGATCCGCTCCGGTGCCCCTTCCCCCGCGGCGGAGGCGGCCGGCGTCGAGATCGCGCGGCACGCGGCAATCGCGATCAGAAGGTAGCCGGCAATCCAGCCCACATCGATCGGATTCCCCGGCCCATACGCACTCGTCGTCGTCAGATAGGCGAACCCACTGTCCGCCAGCAGGTTAGCGAGGAGCCCGCCACCCAGGATGAGTAACGGCAGACGCGTTGACCGCGCCGCTCGGCTGGCGAGGATCAGGATCATCGTCCCAATCACGACGTCGCCGGCCGGATAGGCGAGGCTGATCAGTTGCGCGACGGCGCTGCCGGTGCCCGTTCGATAGACGGTGCCGAGGACCGTCGCCCAGCTGACGATCAGGAGAGACCCCGCGATCACCAGTCCATCGAGGACGGTGCGAATCAGCGAGGTTGCCCGCGATGCGGCCGAGGGGAAGCAGAGCACGCCGGCAATGGCGAGCGGAACCGCCGCCAGAAATCCCAGGTCAGCAAACGACGGAAAGGGGGCTTGCTGGCCCTTGAGGAGCTCGTAATACGACCAGGCGACTTCGCCGAGGCCCCAGGAAAAGGCTGAAGCGCCGATCAGTGCCCAGGCCATGCGGCTCCGGCCGCGAAGGCGCCAGGCCGCGACGCCACAGGCGGCCGCCCCGACAAAGGCACTGATGAGCTGCGCGATATCGTCGACCTGTTCGGTGGGTTTGATGCCCGCCCAGGAGAAGGTCAGCCAGGCGGCAACGAACAACGTCACGGCCGCCCACGCGGCGAGCGCGACCAGCAGGCGGCGGTTTGTCGCTAACACTATTAGGTCAACCGGCGATTCGAGCTTTTCTGAAGCTCTGATGAGGACGTTGTCCGGACTGCGACCGATCCGTTGCCCGGACAACGCCCGGTCGAACTTACTCCGCGGTCTGATCGCCTCCTACCTGTTGCTGACCGCCGCCCGGTTGGCCGCCGCCTGGCTGGCCACCCGGCTGGTCGGGTTGCCCGCCGGCCTGGCGCTGTCCGGGGAAGCCGCCGCCCTGCTTGCCGGGCTGCTGCTGGCCGCCACCCTGTTTGCCGGGCTGCTGCTGGCCGCCACCCTGCTTACCCGGCTGCTGCTGGCCGCCACCCTGCTTGCCCGGTTGGGGCTGACCGACGTGTTCGCCTGTATGGTGACTCATTCGTCCTCCTGTAAGTCCGAGACTCCGCGCTGGCCCGAACCCTACCCGCTGGGACTCATGAAATCAACGATTTCTGGTATCAGTAACGTTCCGTGGTCTTGCCGCGTTCGCGGTCCGCTGGAGAGGGCAACGCTGGGTATAGTTTTGGGCTAGCTTGCCTGGCGGTGTGCCTCCCCGACAGTCAGGGGCAGCTCCTTGACCTCGCCTGCCCGGATCACCTTGACCTTCTCAAAGGCGCCGACCTGGAGGGCGCGCAGCTTGCTATAGAGATCGTCCAGCGTCGCGGTACTGGCCCCCGCGATCGCCACCAGGGTGTCGCCCTGCATGATGCCCGCCCGATCGGCTGGGCCCTGGGGGTCGACGGTGATCACGAGCAGGCCGCTCTCCTGATTGACCTTGGCCTTGACCGCGTCCGGCAGGGGCACCTGCTGCGTGCCAACCCCGAGGTAGGCCCGCTTGATACGGCCATCCGCCCGCAGGCTCTCCACGACGCGCTCCGCGACGTCCATCGCGATGGCGCGACCGTCGCCGCGGCCGAAGACCCAGCTGTTCATGCCGACGGCGCGGCCATCGACATCGACCAGGGGCCCGCCGGAGAACCCCGGGTAGAGCGGGGCATTGGTCTGGATCAGGTGCTCGATCTCACTGCCGCGCCAGCCACGCCAGGATGAGGAGACCGCGCTGATGGTTCCGAAGGTCGCCTTGAGCCCACCCGGCCGGCCGATCGCCAGCACGATCTGACCAGGCTTGAGGTCAGCAACCTTGGCCCGCGGCATCGCCGGGGCGTTCAGGCCCTCCACCTTGAGCAACGCCAGGTCGGTGGCCGGGTCGCGCCCGACCAGGGTCGCCTTGGTGGTCTTATCGCCGAGGGCGACCTCGATCTCGTCTTCGTGCTCCACGACATGATTCGCGGTCAGGACGAAGTCCGTGTCCCAGGCGATCCCGGTTCCGGCGCGGCCGCGGCGGGCATCGACCCGGACCACGCTGGCACTGGCCTTCTCGACCAGGTAGGCGATATCGTTTGACAGGTCTTTAAGCGATCCCATAGGTGCTGTGCTCCTTGTGCGGGGGTTTTGCCGCTGCAGCCATCGTCCCCCGAATTGGCGATGGAGCGCTTCACCCGGATGGCCAGGGGAGGACCCGGGCGTTCGAGCAGGTCGGCGGGCTAGCCGTTCGGCTAGGGGCTGAGCCGGTCGGCCAGGTATTTGATCCCGATCGGATAGCGGTACTCGATCGCGTCGTGCGTCGCGTCGAAGAGCTCAAAGAAGACATCCGTGACGCCGATCGCGGCGAGTGCGCGCCGAAAGGCCTCGGCGCCGAGGTCGAGGTAGAACTGGTCGCGACGGCCGGCGTCAATGTAGATCGCCCGCATGCCGCGGAGCGCCTCGGCGTGTTTGGGCACCATCCGCACCGGGTCCCAGGCCAGCCAGCGCTCCCAGACCTTCGGGATCAGCAGGCCCGTGCCGGGGTCGTAGGGAAGCCGCACGGTGCCATCCTCGTCGGTGGAGTAACAGGCTGCCATGCACCAGTCGTTGAGCACCTCCCCGTCGCCCTCGCGGCTAAACGCCGGCCGGCTCCGGAAGTCGCGCCAGAAATTCTCGAAGGATCCCTGGTAGTGGTCACGCAGCGTCCGGACCGACTTCGGGAAGGCATTCAGGTAGGACATCTCGAAGAGCGCGTCGCCGGCATGGGTCGCAAAACCGGCGAACAGGTCCGGCCGCAGCATTGGCGTCACCATCGCGCCGTAGCCGCCGCTCGACTTGCCGGCGATGCCGCGATGCGTCGCGGCCGGCAGTGTCCGGTAGTGCGCATCGACAAAGGGCACCACCTCGTCGCAGAGGTAGGTGTGGTATCTGCCGGTCCCGGGTGAATCGAGGAACTGACTGCCCCCCAGCGAGGTCCAGCAATCGACATAGATAAGGATGCACGGCGGCGCGCCACCGTCGGCGAACTGGGCATCGGCGAGCTCGGGGAAGTTGCGGCGAAAGGCCGGGCGATTCCGCCACATGTCGAGCTGCCCGGTCAGCCCCTGGATGACGTAGATGCTCGGATAGCGGCGCGTCCTATCCCTGTCGTAGCCCGGTGGCGTGTAGACCCAGAGCGGCCGCTCCGCCGGGTCATGAAGCGGATTGTCCGTCAGGACCCGGCTCTCGAATCGATGCTCCTCGAACCGACCGGCGGGCGCGGACGACCAGGGCGGACCCGGGGCGGTCAGACTAGCGGCCTTCGCTTGCTTGCGGCGTCAAGCCGATGTGGCAGCTGGCCTCGCCGCGCTTCTCCAGGTACTGCTGGTGGTAATCCTCGGCGCGATAGAAGGCCATCGCCGGTGTGATCTCGGTCACGATCTTCTTGCGCGAGTGCTGCTGGCGCGCATCGCGCGACGCGACCGCCGCCGCCTGCTGCCCGGCATCCTCCGGGAAGATGGCCGAGCGATACTGCGTGCCGATGTCCCAGCCCTGCCGGTTCATCGTCGTCGGATCGTGGCTTTCCCAGAACACGTTCAGCAGCTCGTCATACGACACACGCGTCGAATCGAACTCGACCTGGACCGCCTCCGCGTGGCCCGTCCGGCCGGTGCACACCTGCTTGTAAGTCGGATCCACGGCGGTCCCGCCCGTGTACCCCACGGTGGTCCCGGTCACGCCCGGAATCTGGCGAAAGGCGGCTTCAACGCCCCAAAAACATCCCGCGGCAAAAATTGCTGTGCTCATGACATTGACAACTCTACCCACCCGGCGAATGTTCCAGTCACGGCCGGGCCCTCCCCCTCGGCCCGCTGCCGCCCAAATCCGAGCACTTACCCTAAACTCCGAATATGCAAATGTATGATACTTGCGTTATCATGCTTGTTGATGCAAGGGGAAGCTCCCGTCGTTCCGATTTCGGACCGTAACTGATGCCGCACCGGCGCCGCTCGCGGTCGGCGATGTTCCGGCATATCCGGCTGACCCGGCGGCTGCAGCGACGCTCCAAGTCGCGGCGGGTCCTCTTCCTGGGACTGCTGGTGGTGTTCGGGCTGCCCCTGATGGCGGTGCCGGCGCTGGCCGCGGGAACGGTCGGGACGCTGCCCACCGTTGACGGCCTGTCCTCGAGCGGCTTCAACCAGGACACCCTGATCTACGACCGGCATGGCATCCTGCTCGACGACATCGGGCTCAATGGCGATCACCGGATCGTCGTCCCGCTCAAGTACATCTCGCCTTTCGTCAAGCAGGCGACGGTGGCGATCGAAGACCGCAGCTTCTACAGCAACAGCGGCATCGACGTCGGCGGCATCGCCCGCGCCGCCATCGCCGACTACACGCATCACCATATCGACCAGGGCGGGAGCACCATCAGCCAGCAGCTGGTCAAACAGGTCTTCATCGGACCCAATCCCCCGGCGACGATCCAGCGGAAGCTCCGTGAGGCGGTGCTGGCCATTGACCTCAACGGCAGCTACTCCAAGGATCAGATCCTCGAGATGTACCTGGACACCATCTACTACGGCAGCCAGGCGTATGGCATCGAGTCCGCGGCCCGCACCTTTTTCCACACGAACGCTCACGACCTGACCTTGGGCCAGGCCGCGATGCTGGCTGGGCTGCCGCAGGCGCCGACCCAGAACAGCCCGCTGCTCAACCCCAAGCAGGCCAAGCTTCGACAGCTCGCGGTCTTGAACGCGATGGTGGCGCAAAAGATGATCACGCCCGCCCAGGCGCTGGCGGCCGGCAACGAGCCGCTGCAGGTCTTCCCGCCCTCCAACCCGGTGCTGGCGCCGCACTTCGTCGACTACGTGTTGCAGGTCCTTGACAAGCAGTTCCACATCCGGCCGAGCGACCGCAAGGGCTACCGCATCTACACGACGCTGGATATGAACTTGCAGAACCTTGCCGAGAAGGTGGTGCGCGACCAGATCGCGAAAGCCGGCAACTTCTACAACTTCCACGACGCGGCCCTGGTCGCGATGGACCCGAAAACCGGCGAGGTCCTGGCGATGGTCGGCGGCGCGGATTACAACCGGCCGGGTGGCCAGATCAATATGGCCACCACCGCCACCCGGCAACCAGGATCATCCTTCAAGATGTTCACCTACACCGCGGCGATCGAGAGCGGACGCCTGAACATGGTGAGCCCGATCCTCGATCAACCGATGACCTTCCCCCTGGGCGGTGGCACCGATGGCTACAAGCCCTATCAGCCCCAGAACTACGACCTGAAATATCACGGCACGGTGCCACTGAAGGTCGCCATGGGCAACTCCCTCAACATCCCTGCCATCAAGACGGAGCTCACCATCGGCATCCCGGCCGTGCTCGACACCGCCCGCCGGATGGGGGTCACGACGCTGACCCAAAAGGACAGCAGCTACGGGATCAGCCTCACCCTCGGCGGGTACGCGGTCCCCCCGCTTGACATGGCGACCAGCGCCTCAACCCTCGCGACGCTCGGCGTTCGCCATCAGCCAGCGCCCATCTCCCACATCGTGGACGGCCTGGGCAAGCAGATCTTTAGCTACGAGGCCAAAAAGAATGAGTTCCGCGCCGTTTCGCCGCAAACGGCGTTCATCGTCGACTCGATCATGTCGGATGACCGCAACCGCTGCCTCGAGTTCGGCTGCGGCGGCGATCTCACCCTGCCCGGGCGGCATGTCGCCGCCAAAACCGGTACCACCCAGGATTTCCGCGACAACTGGACGGTCGGCTTCACGCCGAGTCTGGCGACCGCGGTGTGGGTCGGCAACCCCGATTACCAGCCGTTGTCGCACAACTCGACCGGTATCGTCGGTGCGGCGCCGATCTGGCACCAGTTCATGCTGCAGGCACTGGCGCAGAAACCCGACGAGTGGTATCCGGTGCCCGCCGGGGTCGACCAGGTTGGCGGCAACTATTTCCTGCCGGGAACCGAAAACGTGCCGCCGGTGCTGGCGCAAGCCTGGCCGACCTGCCGCTTTACGTCGTTCAACCCCTACACCGTTACCGATGCCCAGCTGACGGTCAACGGCGTGCCCTGCGTGCTGAATGGATACGGGAACCCCGCCGGGGCCACCGGGACCGGGACCGGGAAGCGCAAGAAACGGGGTGGGGGTTAGCCAAAGCCGCTGAATACAAATTAGGGGCCGGCGGAACCCCTTCCTGCCAGAATGGGTTTGGGAGATTCTCACGGCGCTCTCACCCGCTCGTGATTTGATCTGGAAGGGAGTAGCGATTGGTATTGGGGCGCGTACGCCAGGCAAGCTCGGCGTTGGTCGTGGGGTGCCTCGTGGCGCTGATTACCAACGTCACCCCGGTCGCCGCGCCCGCCGTCTCGGCGCCGCCTCCTGGACCCCCACTGGTCGGGTTCTCCTTCAGCCCGTACTCGGTCCCGCGACTGCTCAACGAGACGCCCACCGCCGCCCTGCAAACGCTGGTGGACACGCTCCAGCCGAACCTGGTGCGCCTCCCGATTTACTGGAGCCAGGCCCAGCCCTGGCCAGACGGGTTCGACTTCTCCGCCACCGACGCACTCCTGAACGTCATCCAGCGCCATAACCGGCACCTTCGGCGACCGACCCGGGTGATCTTGACCATCGGCGCCCGGAACCTTGGCTACCCCGAGGTCTATCTGCCCGGCTGGCTGCCGAACGCCACGGGCAGCAACCTGCGGAAGATCGTCGCCTCGCCGGCCTACGCCACCTACCTGCAGACCAGCGTGGCGCATTACGCCGATCTTCCCGAGCTCTATGCCTGGCAGATCGAAAATGAACCGCTCGACAGCGTGACCACCAACGTCGATCAGGCACCGGCGCTGACCGCGACCACGGTCGAGAACGAGATCGACCAGCTGCGCGCCACCGACCAGATCCATTCCATCGTCGTCACCACCTTCAACTCCTCACACATCACGCTCGACAAGCAGGGTCAGAGCCCGCTCGCCTGGTTCTACCGGCTCCTTCCGGGACCAAAGGCGGCCGGCCACCCCGAGGAAACGCTGCAGCTGGGCAACGTCCTCGGTCTCGACGTCTACGCCGTGACGCCCTCCACCCCGCTGGCCGAGGATTCAGCGGAGGAGCGGATCGCGTGGAAGGGCGATACGATCAGCTACTGGTCGACCCAGGCCCGGCTGGCCAACAAGCAGCTCTGGATCACCGAAATGCAGGGGATTCCATGGCTCGGCGCACCGGGATTCACCACCCAGGACCTGATGGACAGTGCCTCCGCCTACCGCGGTCGCGGCGCCAGCGTGGTCCTGCTCTGGGGCGTCGAGTCGTGGCTCTTCAACGGCGAATGGATGCGAGCCGGCCGGCAGGCCATGCAGACCCTGCGCACGCCCTGAGGCGGCGCCGCGCCTAGCCGGTCAGGATGATCGGGTCGGCCTGGGCCGATTGGCCCGGTCGCGCAACGCCCAGGTTATCGGCGAGCGTTGCGAGCAGCGAGAAATGATCGTAGGAGGCAGTGAGCTGCTGGGCGTGCACCTCGGGTGAGACCACCACCAGGGGGACCCGATCACTGGCACCGTCGCCTTCGTCGGCCGTGATGAAGAGGACGCCGTTGTCCTGCCAGGCCGGCGAGGCGAGGATCTGCGGCACGGTCGCGGCCAGCCACTGGTCCGCCACCCACCGGGAGCAGTCGTGCCCGTCGTGGCAAAGCCCCGGCGTGATCCAGGAGAGCTGCGGCGTGTCGCCGGCGAGATCACTCGCCAGCTGCGTCATCGGCACGATGTTCGCCGGGCACTGGCCGCCGTAGTAGGCAAACGGATTGTGCTTGAGGGCGTAGGGATACGGGCTGTTGAAACAGTCGCCGGTGAAGCCCTCCATGTAGGCCTTCCAGCTGACTCCCGCGCTGGTCAGCTCCGCACCCAGCCCGGTGGCCGGCAGCCGGTGGTAGTTGTCGTCCCGGATGCCCCAGGTCGAGCCCGACGTCATTGCCAGGTAGTTCGGCAGGCTCGGCACCCCGATCGCATGGTAGTCGGTGGCGTTGCCATAGTCGTTGGCCAGGCTCGCGAGGTAGGGCTGGGCGAGCGCGCTTTCGTAGGAGCTGTTTTCCACGATGATCACGAACACATGGGAGGGTTTGGCGGGGGTCGGTGATGGCGTCGCCGATGGGGTCGCCGGGGGCGATGCCGTCCGCGACGGTGTCGGCGCGTTCGCCTGCGGGCCCACGCAGGCGGTGGCCACCACCACCGTGGCCAGCGCGAGCATTACGCGCTTCATCTCAGGCGGTCACCGGCTCGATGACGAGCGCCAGCTTGGGACAGTTCGTCACGGCCCGCTGCGCATGCGGCAGCAGCGCCTCGGGAATCGGCGTCGGATCGATCATCGGGTAGCCCCAGTCGTCGAGGCGCACGCGCTCCGGAAACAGCTCGGCACAGACGCCACTGGCATCGCACGCGATCGGGTTGACGCGCAGCCGATGCCTCATCGCCACCCGGTGCCAACCGCCACCGGGGGAAGCACGGACGGACGCTGGCTGCCGGCGCAGGCGCCGCGCAGCAGGTGCCAGCGCAGGTCATGATCAAAGGTGGTCAGCGCACTCAACAGCAGACCGACCGCGCCATCGGGGTGATGGCAGGCGCCGCGCTGGCCGCCCAATTGCCCGGCCCAGCGGCGCAGTCGAGTCACGTCGGCCTCCGCGGGCCGGCCAAAGGCGACCCGGGTCAGCACATCCGCGAGCGCCGGGAGGCCGTTGAAACAGGGACCGCATTGATGGGCCGTCTCGCGGGCCAGAATGTCGAGCATTCGGGCCGTCTCCGCCAGCCCGCACGATGACGCCGGCAGCGCCAGCACCATGCCACCGCCCTCACCGACCGGTCGGGCTTCTTCGGGATCACTCCAGGCCCCGAAGAAGCCGCCGCTGAGGACGGCTTGGGGCGGGCCGCCTAAGACCCCGCCGGCCGCGGCCAGGGCCTCGGCCATGTCCCCGCTCGCCGGCAGCTCGACCACGCCCGGGCGGTTCACGGCGCCCGTCACGGTCGTCAGGACGGCCCCCGGCAGCGCGGGGCCGCCGAGCGATCGGAACCAGGCGTCCCCGCGGCGGGCGATCAGCCCGGCCCAGGCGAGCGTCTCGACGTTCTGCACCAGGGTCGGGCGCCCGAAGGCGCCGCGGTCGAAGGGGCGTGGGCGCGTCCCGGTCGGCTTGGCGATGCCGCGGTTGATGAAATGAATCACGGCGGACTCCTCGCCGGCGACGTAGCGCGGCGGGATGTCGACCAGCGTCACCTTGACGCGCTCGCGACGCCGCTGCAGCGCCGCGGTCAGGGCGCCACGGGCATCCGCAAAGCCCCGGTTGACCGCGAGCACGACGTCGCGCGCCTCCACGGACTCGGCGGCAATGACGGCGCCGTCCAGGACCAGGTCCGGGTAGCTCACCATCAGCAGGCGATCCTTGGCGCTCAATGGGTCCGCCTCAACCCCGTTGGCCACCACCACGGCAGACCCCTGACTGCGCTCGGCGACAGCGCGCCACTTGATCGCGGTCGGGAAGCCGGCGCCGCCGCGGCCGCGCAATCCGCTGCGCCCGATCACCTCGATCAACGCCCGCGAACCGGCCGGCCGCGCGCCGGGGCGATCCAGGTGCTGAAATTCCGGTTCGATGGCGTCGATCATGAGGCGGAGGTCACCAACAGCCCGGTCACGGCCGAGGCGCTCGTCTGCTGCAGCGACTGCAACGTCAGGTGCGTTGAGCCGCAGGTAGTGGCGAGGTCCTGGGTGATCGGCACCGAGCTGGAGCAGATCATCTGGCCGTTTCGCCGAACCTCGATGGTTGCGGTGGTCGCCTGGGTGTTGGCCACATTGATCAGGACCCGGAGCGAGGCGTCGGGGACATCCTGGAGATCGAGCCGCAAGCCGCCGCCACTGTCCTGGGTCAGGCTCCCCTGTAGCTGATCATGGAGTCCGGCCGGAAGGCCGACGGCCGCGGCGCTGCCGGAGACCAGGCTCAACAGCTGGGCGGGGGTGCCGGCGGCGTGCGCCCAGCCCGGCTTCAACGGGCCGCCGACCATCCAGACGAAGAGCGCGATCGTGCCCAGCGCGGTCGCCGCCAACGAAACCAGCCGGACGGGCTCCGACCCGGGCGTGCCCAGCGCCAGGCGCCAGCCGAGCGCGAGCAGCACCGCGACGACGCAGGCGGCGTTTAGCAGCAACGCCCACAGGGCGCGCGTGTCGCTCCCGGTGCCGAGCCCATGCAGCAGGGCGAGCGGCCAGCTCGCATAGGCAAGCCAGTGGGTCAGGCGCCAGAGCCGGTAGCCCATGCGTTCGCGGATCAGGCTGCTGATCACCAGCGCGATAAAGAGCTCGGCGCCGAGCACGCCGATGCCCATCCAGAGCGGGCGGTACGAGGACGCGAACGGGATCAGGGCGTCCTTGAGTCCCAGGTGCGCGAAGGAGTCGACGATGGCCGTGACGATGTGCAGGACCAGGAAGACGATGGTCAGCAGCGAGAGGTTGCGGTGCAGCGCGCCGCTGATGAACCGGGGGATGCGCGCCGTTCCCCAACGGTTGGTGGTCAGGATTCCAAGGATCACGACGGCGGTCAGCAGGATCAGCAGCACCATCCCGGCGCCGCGGGTTGCGTACCAGAGTGGGCTCGGCGCGCTCACACGGCCACGGCGGCGCGCGGCCAGCCGCTCAACCGTGTGACCCCACCATTGGCTTTCACCAGGCGGGCTGCCAGATGGTGCCGCTCGAGCCAGTCCAATGCGGCGTCGCCCCAGACGATGGCCGCCGTCGCGGCCGCGTTGGCGTCCACACAGCTGGCCGCGGCCACGCTGACGGTGCGCCAGTGGACCTGCGCCGGGGCGCCCGTCCGGGGATCGACGATGTGATGGCGTTCGACGCCCGCCTGGCGCCAGTGGCGAACCATGGTGCTCGAGGTGGCCAGGCCGCCGGCGCTGATCGAGACCACCTCACCGGGCCCATCGAGCGGCGCCGCGTGATCGTCGGCAATCAGGACAGGCCAACCATCCGCGGGCGCCGTGCCGGCCACGGCAATGTCACCGCCGAGACTCACCAGCACGCCCGAGCCGGCGGCCGCGAAGGCCGCTCGGGCCGCGAGGTCGGCGGCGAGCGCCTTCGCCGAGGACCCGAGATCGATCTCCACATCGGACTGGCAGGTGACCTCCTGGCGGGACGTCACCAGGCGGATGCGTTCGTAACCTGGCACGGGCCGCGCCGCGACGGTGAACGCGCCATCGGGCGGTAGATCGGCGAAGTCGCGGTCGTAGCCGATGATCCGCATCGCGGTGCCGACGGTCGGGTCGACGGCGCCGGCCGTCATCCGGCTGACGCGCAGCGCGGTCGTAAGGGCGAGAAAGAGCAGAGGGCTCACGCGCACCGGGCGGCCGGCCGACCGGTTCAGTTGCGACAGCTCGGAATCCGGCCGGAAGCGGCTACAGGCCTGGTCCACCTGGGCGAGCAAGTCCTGGACGGCGCGCACGGCCGGATCAAGACCCGCTGGATCGACGGTGACGACCCGGACGCCCGTCCCCAGCGCTCGGAAGTCGATCGAGGCCCCCATGCCGGTCAGGAGCCGCCCGAGACGGCGGCCGGCGGCTGGTTCGAGCCGCCGAAGGAATCCTGGGGTGGCGGCTGGGGCGCGACGGTGCCTGAGTTGTCCGGGACGGTTCCGGCGTCCGTCGGGGAGGGGGCGGCGGCAGCCGCCTGGTGGCCCGCGAAGCTCCCGGCAGCGACCACGGCGAGGAAGCCGGTCAGGCCGGCGCCGGCCAGCCCGGCCGTCCAGGTCCAGGACCGCACCGCCCGCAGCCCACGATCGCGTTGCGCCGCCCGGGCGTACTCCGGTGGAGTTGCCATGGCTCTAATCATGCATGCCGAAGCTGACGAAACTATGAACGGCCGATGAGAATCGACTAAGAAATCGGTCCGGCGCCGCCCTCTGAGACGGCCTCGCGAGCATCGAAGCGCCACATCTGCGGGAAGGCGAGGCGCACCGCCAGGCAGCCGAGCAGGCACAGGATCCCGCCGGCGACATTAGCGAATTCAAGCGAGGCCACGCTGGCTACGGCACCCGCTCGCGTATCACCGAGATAGGGACCGCCGGCCACAACCATCGAATAGACGGCCGCCAGCCGGCCCCGAAGCCGGTCAGGAGCCAGTCGCTGCTGGATGACGTTCCGGGCGATGGCGCTGATGGCATCGGCCGCGCCGGCGACCGCCAGGAAGAAGACGGCGAGCCAGATCGAGGCGGTGGCCAGGCCGAAGAGCGTGATGGCCACACCCCAGCCGGCGACGGCGTAGACCACGCTTCGACCGGGATAGCGCACGTGGGCGATAAAGCCGGAGAGTGCCGAGCCGCCAATGGCCCCGATCCCTGGCGCCGAGTAGAGCAGCCCGAGTCCGCTCGGTCCGACGTGATACACGCTCAACGCCAGCGCCGGGAAGAGCGCGCGCGGCATGCTCAGGATCATGGCGTTCAGGTCCATGGCATAGCCACCGGTGATCACGGGCGTTCGCTTGAGGAAAGCGAAGCCGGCGACCACGGCACGTAGGGGCGACTCCGGGCGGCGGCCGATGGGAACTTGCGGCGAGAGCAGGAAGACCGCCACGAACGCCGCCCCAAAGGTGACGACGTCGATCGCGTACGCAATCGGGAGGCCGACCCGCGCGATCACGACGCCACCGACCGCCGGCCCGGCGATCAGTCCCAGCTGGAAGAGCGCGAAGTTCAACGAGACGGCGCTGGCCAGCTGGGCGCGCGAGACCAGGTTCGGGATCGTCGCTGAACGGGCCGGCTGGTCGATGGCCGAGATCCCGGCGGCGGCGGCCGTGACGCCGTACAGGTACCAGAGGGACGGGTGCCCCCAGATCGCGCCCAGCACGAAGAGGAAGGACGTGAACGCCAGCAGGACCTGGGTCGCGAGCAACAGGCGGCGCCGGTCGACCTGGTCGGCGATCGTTCCGGCGACCAGTGAGAACAGGATGAACGGCACCAGCTGAACGACCCCGAGGAGCCCGACCTCAAAGGACGAATGGGTCAGGACATAGACCTGGTACGGGACGGCGACCACGGTGATCTGCCGCCCGATCAGCGAGATCAGCTGACCCGTGAAGAGCAGACGAAACTGCCGTGAGTCGCGCAGCGGGCTGACATCGACGGCCAGGCGGCGCAGTCGCCGGATCACAGGTTGCGCGTGTCGTGAGGCGGGTTAGGCGCCCACGTCCCGTCGCCGAAAGAGGAAGGCTGAGGCGAGGACAAAGACGGCCAGGTAGACGAGCAACGTGATGGTGCCGCGCGTGGCATCGACCAGTGGCGGCCCGGCCCCGTTGGGATTGCGGAAGGTGAGCGGGAAGGCCGCGTTGACGCCTTCGGCGTTGATCCCCGGCAAGAACTTGAGGACCTCTTTGACGCCGGGCGTGTTCCCAAAGATGCGAGCCAGAATGGTTTCGATGACGAACAGGTAGACGAGCCCGCCACCAATCGCCGCCGCCGTGCTCCGGAAGGCAATGCCGATCAAGACGCCAAAGGCGGTCCACATCGACAGCTGGAGCCAGAGGGCGCCGAAGCCCTTGAGCAGCACCTCGGCCGAGGGCCAGTTGCTCGTGGTGCCGTCAATCCTGGCCAGGACGTAACTGGTAAGGGCCGCGGTGGCCAGCAACGCCACCGAGACGATCAACGACAGGATCGCCAGGGCCAGCAACTTTCCAAACAGGACGGCGAGCCGGCCCGGTTTTTGGATCAGGATCGTCTGGATCGTCGCCCAGCCGTACTCGCTGGCGCTGCTCAAGCCACCGTAGATGATCATGATCGCGGCGCCCAGCGTCGACATCCCGGCCAGGATGTTGGGTACGAGGTTTTCGGGGAACACCTCGCGCTTGAGGACGCTGGCGGGAACCTCGCTGCGAAAGTTCTTCGGGGGATTGGCCAGGACCACGTAACTGACGACGTACCCGAGGAGGATCAGGACCGCGAGCAGAATCCCGATCAGGATCCAGTTGGCCCATCGCTTGCGGATCTTCAGGCTCTCCGCGCCGAGGCTGGCGATCATCCTTGATGGCCTCCGGTCTCGGTGAGCTCGAGGAACACGTCCTCGAGGGACTGCTCCGATATCCGAAGTTCCGTCACGTCGATCCCATCGGTCACCAGCCGCCGATTGATGGCGGCGGCCTCCTGCGGCTCGATGGTGACAGAGAAGAGCCCATCCCGGACACTGACCTGGCCGCTTCCGGCGATCTGCTCCAGCAGACCCCTGGCCCGGTCTGCCGGCGTGGCGCGGATCAGCAAGGCCGACTTTCCACTGCGTCCCCGAAGCTCCTCCACGGTCCCCTCGGCAACCAGCCGCCCTTTGGCAATCACGCCGACGCGGTCGCAGGTCAATTCGACCTCGGGCAGGAGGTGGCTCGACAGCATCACGGTGCGGCCCTCTTTTTTGATGTCGGCGATCAGCGCCCGCATCTCCACCGTGCCCTGCGGATCGAGCCCGCTGGTCGGTTCGTCGAGGATCAACAGCTGCGGATCCTTCATCAGCGCGGCCGCCACCCCCAGCCGCTGCTTCATGCCGGTCGAGTAGGTCTTGAACTTGTGCCGTGCCCGTTGCGTCAGATCGACCTGCTCGAGAACCGCATCGATGCGCTTCTCCGACAGCCCTGCGTAGCGGGCCATGACGCGTAGGTTGTCCCGACCCGAGAGATAGGGATAGAAGGCCGGCGTCTCGACCATGGCACCGAGCCGGCCGAGGCTTGCGGAGCTTCCCGGCCCAGCGCCGGCAACGGACGCATTGCCGGCGGTCGGCCGCAAGAGCCCCGAAAGCATCCGCAGCGTCGTGGTCTTGCCGGCCCCATTCGGTCCGAGAAAGCCGTAAACCTCGCCGGATCGGATGGCCAGGTTGAGGTCGTTGACCGCGAGCACCCCGGTTCGATAACGCTTGGTGAGGCCGTGTGTCTCGACGGCGAGCTGCTGGGCCAACGGCACCTCCTGCGCGGCCCATCTTACAAAGAAAAGGGCCGGGCACCGGCCCGACCCTTTCTGCAACGATCGACGATCGCCTAATCGCCCGGGAGAACCGCCGCGATCAGATCAGGGATGAGCTTTGCCGCATTAGGCGTGCCAATGCCTGTCACTGCATCCCATCCATCGGTTGAGAGCCAACCTGGAATCGCCGACTGCTGGTTGGTGTTGACGTGCGGATCGTAGAAGTCGCTATGGTAGTTCGGACCTGCAAAAACGCGATAGAGCGCGGGGTTAATGAACCCGAGATCGTGGCCAGCCTGAACATCGGCCAGTGCGGTCAGACCAGCCCACTGTGGTGACGACGCGCTGGTTCCACCCACCGTATACCAACCCGCCTGGCACGGATTCGCACCACCACAGGTGGTCCCAGCCTGGTTGTTGCTCAGCGACTCGGTGTCATAGACGAGGACGCCGGTACGCGAGCTGGCGTTGTACGAGACGTCTGGGACGCCGCGCATATTCGAGTTCGGCCCAGGCGCGCCGGGGGAGCTACCGACGTAGCTGCTGTTGGCGGCCGTCAGCACGTTCTGGAAATCGGGCCGGGAGAAGTAGATGCTGTAGCCGCCGCCGGATGCGACCCAGGCCGGCTCGCGGTCACCATCGTGGGCCTGGCACTGGCCGGGAGGCGAAACGCTATCTACTCCGAGACCAGTCTCGGCGTCGGTGCAGAGGTACGTGCCGCCGACGCCAGTGACCAGTGGGTCGGACGCCGGCCAGATGACGCTTGGGTATGGGATCACGCCCGGGTTTTTGACGGGTGTCTTCATGCTATTCGTTGAGCCGCCGTCGCCCGAGGAGGCGAAGACCGTGACGTGGTTCGTCCGCGCGTCCTCGAATGTTTTCCGGAGCTGCTTGAGTGACGCCAGGCCGTTGTTGAAGGACCCCTCACCAGCCCCAAAACTCTGGCTGATGACGTCGACCTGGTGATTGAGAATCAGGGCGTCCTCTGCCTTCATCATTTGCTGGAAGCCTTGTACGCCAAGCACCTCGGCGGTCGGGGTGGTCAGCAGGATGATATTGGCGAGAGGAGCTACGGAGTGTGCCCACTCGACGTCCAAGGCCACCTCGAGCGACCAGAGGTTATGCGCCTCCAGCCCTGTACCGTTGTTCGGCGGGGGCGGAACGGGAGGCGGTCCACCCTGGACCTGAATGATGTCGAAGCGAGGCTGGACGGTTGACGGGCAGTTCGCCGAGGGGTCTGACGGTCCGGTCTCGCCACAAAGGTGCGGGAGGCCGAAGGCCGTGTTGAAAACGGCCAGGTCCTGCCGCATGGTCGAGCTGCCGAACGAATCGACGACGGCGATCGTCTTGCCGGCCCCATCATTCCCTAGGCCGGGCAGGATGTTGTACGAGTTACGAATCGAGGTTGGGTTAAAGCATCGGCGTAAGACTGCGGCGCAGGCTGCCTGGCTCGGTGGCGGGCTGCCCGCTGCCGCCATGAACTGGAAGTCGCTGATCATCGGATGGACGACCGGGAGCGCCGCAACGCTGGCCGCCCCGGGGCTTCCAACCAGAACTGACCCGATAGCCGTCGCGCCAATCGCCAGCGAGGCGAGTCGGCGCACGGTAAAACGCGCGAAAGATTGGACCATGCTTCCCTCCTAGAAATTCGGTCGGTTTCCGCCCCAACCTACGCCGCGTACCGGCATCTGTCAAGGAACCGTTAAGGACAGCTAAGGCTTTCCTAAGTGACGTGGCCAGTAAATTGACCCGATGGGAGGCCGAGATTTCTGGCTGATCCTGACGGCCCGAATGCTCCGGGCCTTCGGCTTCGGGATGGCCGCCGTCCTGGTCGGGCTGCACCTCGAGCGGCGCGGCCTATCGGCGACTGCCATCGGCATCACGCTCACGATTGGACTGCTCGCGGGCGCCCTGTTTGGACTGGCGGCCGCCGCCGCGTCGGCGCGGGTGGGCCGCCGCGTCACGCTCGCCATTGCTGGTGTCTTGATGACGCTGACCGGCGCTGACCTCGCCCTCGCGACGGCACCCTGGTTGCTTGGCGTTGCCGGCATCACCGGCATGCTGGGTGTCGCGGTCGACGTCGGGCCCTTTGCATCGATCGAGCAGGCCGCGCTCGCCGAGTCCGTCGAGCCATCGCGCCGCAATCTTGCCTTTGCCCGCTACTCCCTGAGCGGCGGCCTCGCCATCGCAGCCGGCGCCGTCGTCTCTGGCGCAGCCACCACGCTCACGCGCGGCCAACTGCTCTTTGCCGGATACGCCCTCATCGGCTTGGTCACCGCCGCGCTCGCCCTGGCCCTCTCGCCACGTGCGGAGTCCGCGATTGCGGGTACCGTCTTTCGTCGAAGCCAGCTCCGCTCACTTGGTCCCCTCTCCGGCCTTTTCGCGGTCGATTCGCTCGGCGGTGGGCTCGTCGTCCAGGCAGTGATCGCGTACTGGCTGCATGTGCGCTTCGGTGCCAGCGCCTCGGTACTGGGGCCTGCGTTCGCCGTGATCGCCCTGATGCAATCTGCTTCCTATGAGATCGCCGGCCGGTTGAGCAATCGCATCGGCCTCATCCGAACGATGGTCTTCACGCACGCGCCCAGCAACGTCCTGTTGCTGCTGATTCCATTCAGTCCGTCATTGCCATGGGCGCTCGGGCTGTTGATCGGGCGCTTCTGCCTCTCGCAGATGGACGTTCCGGCGCGGCAAGCGTACGTCGCCTCGATCGTGCCGCCGCCCGAACGCGCCGGCGCGCTCGCGGTCACGGGGGCGGTGCGTGGGGTGGCGCAGTCCGTCGGACCGGCACTGGCTGGCGCCGCCATCCAGAGCGGGGCGCTCGGCCTCCCCTTCTATCTCGCCGGCAGCCTCAAGCTGATCTACGACGGTGCCCTGTATGCTGGCTTCCGCCGCCGCCCCGCGGCTCATGAAGCGCGACAATAATTGCGCATGGGTACCAGCCTGAAATTGCGGCGGACGAACCTCGCGAGCCCGTTCAGCGCCTTCAGCTTCCTGAGTGTCGGCAGCCTTTTCAGCGAGCTGAGCATTCTCAGTATTGGCA
Organism: Candidatus Dormiibacter sp.; assembly: GCA_039922495.1. Taxonomy (GTDB): domain Bacteria; phylum Chloroflexota; class Dormibacteria; order CF-121; family CF-121; genus JALYYC01. The sequence continues at coordinate 73,105 of JBDTEO010000001.1, read as the reverse complement.
GCGCCGGGTCGATCCTGAAGATCGGCCGCGCCGGGTCGGGCGGGAACTAAGCCCCCACCCTACCCGCGAGCGGGGGAGGGAAATTTTCTTCTAGTCGGGTTTCTTTGAGAGCTTGACGTCGTACTTTTTCGCGGCGGACTGGATCTTTTTCTTGGCCGTGGCCTTCTCCGCCTGGGAGACGCCCTCGACCTGATTGAAGCGCGCCGAGGCGTTGCGCACATGGCCGGCGTCGGTCAGGGGCTCCTTACGCTCTTTCGGAAAGGCGAACTTCGAGGCCGGCAGGTCGTTCGGTTTTTTGGTGCTGATTTTTGCCATATCTAACTACTGGCAAAACCACACTACCGCGCGCAAGGCCTCGTACTACTGCGTCGGAAAAGGCACCTGCCACCAGGAGGGAAGCCCTTCCGCCCGGATCGCCGTGACCCACTTGACCCACCAGAATCCACGACGATTCGGGGCGACCAGCCGGACCGGAAAGCCATGCCCGGCGTCGAGCGTGGCGCCGCCGAGGCGGGTCGCGACCAGCAACCGGCCCGCCTCCTCGATCGGAAATCGGCGCGTGTATCCCGTCGACGAGGTCACGAGCAGACTCATCGCCTCCGGCGTGGCGGGAAGCAAGCGGTGCAGCCAGACGCCCGACCAATCCTGTTCCGAGTAGAAGCCGCCGGTGCAATCGAGCGTGGCGCGGACCCGATCATCGAATCCCTGCAGCTCCGCGTAGGCCCAATGACGGACGGCCCCACCGGCCTCGACGACCAGGCGCCAGTCGGCGCTCGCAATCGTCGGCACGACATCGAACATCCACTGCGTGACGGGCAATTGGTCCGGATGCAGGGACCCAAGAGCGTATGAGCCGGTAAAGCGTCGCCCGGCGCCGGGCAGATTTGCCAATTGGACGGCACCTTCTGAAGCGGCGTACGCGAGTCCGGCAGCCCCAAGCAGGACCCCGCCACGCAACAGGCTTCGTCTCGAGAGATCCGTCGAACGAACCGGGACGCGGCGCGCGATGACGTGCCAGACGGCGAAAGGAATCGCAATCAGGGCGGCCCCGACGTGCACCTCCATCGCAGTGATGGGGCCGAGCTCGCGAAGCAGGCCGCTCGAATGGAGCAGCCCGGCAAGCACCGACACGACCACCAGCCCGGTGAAGGCGACCGAGGCGATCCAACCGGCCCGGCGACGACGAAGGCCGTGCGCCGCGATCACTGACTTCCACGGCGTGAGCGCGACGACGGCGAAGCCACTCGCGGCGTGGACGACGAGCGACCACCGGGCCGGTGCGGTCCCATAGAAGAAGGCGACCCAGCCGGTGGTAAAGGCCGAGCCAAGCAGGACAACGAGCGCCAGGTTGGTCCAGCGCCTCACCAATCAAGTATCTCCCGTACTCTTAGGTCGTGGCGGCGGCGAAGAAGACCATCCGGAAGGCGCCGGCGCGCCGCATCCGCAAACCGGGCGAAGCCCGAGGACCCGAGCCGCGGGATAGCCGCCTCGAACTGGCCGACAGGGGGGTGGCGGCCCTCGTCACCCGAGTCGAGGAGCAGGGCGGCGCGGTACTGGGCGCCTACCGCGATCCGTTCGCCGGGCAACCCCTGGTCTTCGCGTCCCTGCCGCTCAAGCGGGTGGTGGCGACGCCGTTCCAGCGCGATCTGTCGAAGACCCACGCCGACCGCCTCGCCGAAGCCATCGGGGCCGCTGGTCTCTTCCTCGACCCGGTGATCGCGGTCGCGTCGCCGGATGGCTTCTGGTCTCCCAACGGCCGGCACCGGCTGGAGGCCGCGCGGCGCCTCGGGATGCGTTCGGTCACGGTACTCCTGGTTCCGGATGACCAGCTGGCCTTTCGTATCCTCGCGCTCAACACCGAAAAGGCGCACAACCTGCGCGACCGCAGCCTGGAGGTGATCCGGATGGCGAGGCAACTGGCCAAGGAGCAGCCGCGCAGCAAGGAGATCGAGCATGCGGTCACCTTCGAGCAGCCACTATTCGTCACGCTGGGCTGCGTGCTACGCGCAGCGCACGCGTTTTGCCGGGTCGTCCTATCAGCCGGTCCTGCGGAAGGTGGATCGCTTCCTCGACAGCACCCTCCCGGCCGCGTTGCGGCAGCGTGAGCAGTGGGCGGTCCGCATCATGGACATCGACGATCGCGTCGCACAGCACGTCAGGGACATGCAGGCGATGGGGATGAAGAGTCCCTACCTGCGCGCGGTCGTCGTCGCCCGGATCAATCCGGTTCGCTTCACGCCCCCATCGCGCAAGAAGGACGCTGCCCCGCCGATGACGATGGCGGAGGCGCTCACGAAGATGGCGGCCAACGTACGGAAGTTCAATCCGAAATCGGTGCGCCCGGGCGACCTGGCGCTGGTTGCGGCGATCGCGCCGAGTTCGTACGACGAATAAGGTCGGCGAGCGGCATCTCCTGTAACGTCGCCAGCCGAAGATCCGCCTGGCTCAAGTCCATCGACGCCGTCATGGCGTTCGGCACCACCACGCAGTAGAGGCCGGCCGCCTTCGCCGCCTTGATGCCGTTGGAGGAGTCCTCCAGGGCGATCGCCTCACTCGCCTGGGCGGCAACGCGGTCGAGCGCCGTCAGGTAGAGCTCGGGATCGGGCTTGGCGCGGGTGACGTCGTCCTTGCAGACGATGGTATCGACGCAATCCACAATGCCCAGGCGCTCCAAGTGCTCATCGATCCACCGGCGTCCAGAACTCGAGGCGATCGCCGTCCGCAGGTGAAGGCGTCTCGCATCGTCGAGATAGCGGCGAACCCCGGGGAGAAGCTGCTGCGTCGTGGTCGCCTCGCGGTAGTAGAGGCGTTCGAGGGTGTCGAGTTCGGAGGGATCCAGCGTTGCGCCGGTGCGGCGGCCGAGGTCGATGTTTGGCTCAAAGGTCGCCGACGACGCTCCGCCGATGATCGTCAGCCACTGCTCGAGCGGAAGCTCTTGCCCACGCTCCCGATAGATCCGCTGCCACACCCTGAAGATCGGCTCCTCGGTATCGACGATGAGCCCGTCGAAGTCGAAGATGATCGCGCGGATCACCGGCGCCGCCATGCGCTCAGGCGGATGGCCGCAAGTGCCGCTCGAAGTAGTCGAGCACACGCCGCTCCATGTCGGTCCGATCGCGCTCCGAGCGCGGCATGTGGCGTTCATTGGGATAGAGCAGGGTGTCGAAGGGCTTGCCGGCGTCGATCAGAGCCTGCATGAGCCGGGCGGTGTGACGGAAATGGACGTTCTCGTCGATCATGCCGTGGATCACGAGCAACTGGCCTTGCAGCCGGTCGACATGGGTGAGCACCGCCGACTGCTTGTAGCCCTCGGGGTTTTCCATCGGCGTGCCCATGTATTTCTCCGTATAGGCGGTGTCGTACCCGGCCTGGTCGGTCACCGGGGCTCCGGCAACCCCAACCTTGAAGATCTCCGGGGCGCGCAGCATGGCCATCAACGTCATATAGCCGCCATAGCTCCAGCCATAGATGCCGACGCGGGAGAGGTCGGCGAAGCCGAGCGTGCCGAGCCAGCGGACCCCCTCGACCTGGTCGCTCACCTCGATGCCGCCCATGTGATGCGCGATCGGTGCCTCGAACTTGAGCCCACGGCGGGCCGAGCCCCGGTTGTCGACCTTGAGGACGACAAAGCCGCGCTCGGCGAGCATCTGGGCTCGCAGGTCGACGGTCTCGGCCCAGCTGTCGTTGACCATCTGTGGGCCTGGGCCGCCGTAGACGGAAACGATCACCGGCGCCTTGCCCGACTGCGGCGGCCGGTAGATCGCGGCGTGCAACTCCACCCCGTCGCTGGTACGGAACGTGCGCGTCTCCGGCGGCGTCAGCTGGAGGTCCACGGCCGCCGGCTTCTGAATCGCGTGGCGGACGGCACCGGATAGCGCGCGAACGGTCACGGTTGGCGGCGTCGTCCGGTCGTCGGCGACGTCAACGAAGGTCGAGAAGTCGGGCGCGATGGCGGCCCCGTGCATCCCGCCCTCACGCGTCAGGCGTTCGGCTTCCCCGCCGTCGAGCGAGACACGGAACAGCTGCCGCTCCAGGGGCGTGTCCCGCCAGCCGACGAAATAGAGCTGGCGCCGTTGCTGGTCCAGCGCCACGCTGCCGTCGACCACCCACTCGCCGCTGGTGAGTTGCCTGACCAGGCTGCCGTCCGGTCGATGGAGGTACAGGTGGCGAAAGCCGCTGCGCTCCGAGGACCAGGTGAACTCACCGGTGGCCTCGACAATGCGGAGGTCGTCATGCAGGTTGACCCAGGGCTTAATCGCATCGACCAGGATCCCTTTGCCCGCCCCGGTGCTGACGTCGTAGGCGAGCAGTTCGAGCTGGTGCCAATCGCGCGAGAGCCACTGGACGAGGAGGCGGCCATCCGGATGCCAGTGCACCCGCGCGATATACCCCTCCTCGATGCCGAGATCCATGAAGGTTGGCCGCCCGCCGATGCTCGGGACGACACCGAGCTTGACGCGCGCGTTCGCCATGCCTGCGAAGGGATAGCGGTGCTCCTCGATCTCCAATACCGGCTTGCCCAGGTGCACGATCGGAAAGACCGGGATGTGGCGTTCGTCGACTTGCTCGAAGGCGACACGCTCGCCGTTGGGAGACGGCCAGTAGCCCTGCGAACGATCCAGCTCCTCCTGCGCCACGAACTCGGCGAGGCCATTGGTCACCCCCGGCCCCGCGCCGGTGGTCAGCCGGCACTCGCCGCCATCGTCGACACGCCAGACCTCGTTGTCGCGCACGAAGAACACCCGGCGGCCGTCAGGGGTGATCTGCGGATCGATCACGCCACCGCCGGCGAGTTTCGCCGTGGCGCCATCCTTGACCTGGTAGAGGTCGCCCCGCAGCGGCATCAACATCACGTTCGCCTTTTCGGCCCAGAGGTAATCCGTGATGCCGGTCTCGCGCAGGCGCTGGCGCTCCCGGCGCAACACCTCATCGCGGGAGATGTTCTCTTCGGTGACCGCCTCCCCCGGTGGAGAAAGCCAGTGCTCCTTCTTGCCGCTGGCGAGGTCCAGGCGCCAGAGGTCGCGGGCGAGATCGCCGCGCTCGCTGAAGAGGTAGGTGACGAATTTCGAGTCGGGCGAGTAGCGCAGTTTGCCCGGGATCGCCATCCCCGGTCGCGGAAATCTCGCGACCAGCTCGGGCGTCAGGCGGCTCTTTTCAGCAGTCGTCACCCCTATATGGTCTTACAATCCCGAAAGTGCTGATCAAGGCGGCGCTCAACGGGTCCCGGGCGCGGCACGAACACGAAGCGCTTCCCCTCTCCCCCGCCTCGCTGGCGCGCGATGCCGCCGAGGCCCGCGCCGCCGGAGCCGGTGCCGTTCACGTGCATGCGCGCGACCGGTTTGGACGCGAAACCCTGGAGGCTGAGCACTGTGCCGACACCATCGATGCGGTCCGCGCCGCCAATCCGGGACTGCTGCTTGGCCTGACCACCGGGCTGTGGATCGTCAAGGACGCGGCCCGGCGACTGGCGCTGGTCGATGCCTGGACCCGCATCCCCGACTTCTGTTCGGTCAACTTCGCCGAGGACGGCACGGACGAACTCTGCCAGCTTCTGCTTCGGAAGGGCGTCGGCATCGAGGCCGGCCTGCATTCCGTGGCCGACGCGCGCGTCTTTGCCACCAGTGCCTTTGTCGACAAGTGCCTGCGAGTCCTGATCGAGATCGATGACCCGGCGACGCCTGACCCCGTCGCCAGCGCCGCCGCCATCGGGCGGGTCCTCGAGGGCAGTGGGATCCATCTGCCCATCGTGCAGCACGGCTTTGGTCCGTCGGCCTGGCCGGTACTCAGCGACGCCGTGGCCCGCCGTTATGATTTGCGGATCGGATTAGAGGACACGCTGGTGATGCCGGATGGGGTGCCGGCGAAAAATAACGCCGCGCTGGTCGCGGCGGCCGTCGCCCTGGTGAGCGCGCATGCGTGACGTCGCACCGGTCACCGTTGGGACCGGCGATCTGTCCTACGAATGGATCGACAACTGGGCCAAGGTCCCGCAGAAACCGGGGGCCGGCGAAGCCTGGCCGCATCACGGCATTGCGGCGCTGCCGAGCGACGAGATCGCGACCATGCATCCCTCGGAACCCATGCTGCTGCTCTTCGAGTCCGATGGTTCCCTACGGCGATCGGTCGAGACCGAGCTGGCCGACGCCCATGGGATCACCTCGGTTCGGGAGGGCGATGCCGCTTACCTCTGGGTCGCCGATGCCGCGATGCGGCAGACGGCGGCTTCCGGCTACGAACCGCCTGCCGGCAGTGAGGGCTCGACCGTGGTGAAGCTGGCGCTGAGCGGTCGCACATTGACGAAGTTACCGAAGCCGGAGGTCGCCGCCTATCAACAGGGCGAGTACCGTCCCACCTGCGTCGCCGTCAACGAGACGCGCGTCGGCGGCAACGGCGACATCTGGGTCGCTGACGGCTACGGCGAGAGCTACGTCCACCGCTACGACGCCGGCGGCCGCTATGTGCGCAGCCTCTCCGGCGAGGAGGGTGCGGGACGGTTCAAAGGACCGCATGCCCTCTTCATCGACCGCCGGCGGGGCGAGCCCGAACTCTACATCGCCGACCGGAACAACGCGCGGATCCAGGTCTACGACCTGGAGGGGCGATTCAAGCGAGTGGTCGGCGCCGATGTCCTGTCGCGACCGACCTGGTTCGCCGTCGATGGCGATCGGTTGCTGGTGCTGGAGTTTCGTCCCCCACGCCTGACCGTGCTCGACAGCGCCGACCGGCTGATCGGCTACCTGGCGGAGGACGCCGAGGCGCCGGCACGGGAAGGCTGGCCCAACGAGGTCGCTGCTGACGGCAAGCCGCAGCGGACACAATCCCTCCAGCCCGGCAGGCTGAACAGTCCGCATAGCCTGGCGCTCGATCGCCAGGGCAACATCTACATCACCGAGTGGCTGATCGGCGGCCGCCTCATCAAGCTGAAGAAACTTTCAGGCTGATCGCGACGCCAGATCAGGACTAATTCCCCGCCATCGTCTTCAGGAGTCACAACCAGGCGAGGTGGAGCGGTCCGAGCGTGTAGTCGCGGATGTGATGGCCGAACGCCCCGTCGATACGGCATCAACGTTCCGTCGGGTGTTGGAGGAAGCGAGATGGTAGAGTCGGGCCATGAGCCAGACCAATCCGAGCGTCGCTCCGGCCGCTACGGGACCAAACCCGGTGATGCGCTGGATGATCGCGAGAGGCGCGAGTCTGCATGCGTTCCTCTATAAGCGCGGCATGGCCCGCAAGATGGGGACGGTGGTGCCGATCCTGGTGACGGTCAAAGGCCGGACGTCCGGCAAGCCGATCACCATCCCACTCGGCACGCTGCGCGACGGGCTGGACTACGTCGTCATCGCCTCGATGGGCGGTGCGGACTACGACCCCCAGTGGTGGAAGAATATGCTCGCGAACCCCAACGTGACCATCCAGGACGGCGACAAGATCAGCCAGGGCCAGGTTGAATGGGTCTCCGATCCCAACGAACGATCCGCCCTCTGGAAGCAGGTCACCGCCGCCATGCCGAACTACGCCGGCTACGAAAAGAAAACCACGCGGCTCATTCCGCTTGGAAGGATCCGCCCTCTTCCGTAAGGGTGAATGACAGGGCGCCCGGGCGACGCCTGCCCGTACCCCAAGCCTTTCGGTCCGGAATTCAACGATTGCCCCTCGTACCAGACGCGGCACGCGCTCGTCCTCGATGCTTCGGATCAACCGCTGCGGACCATCTGGTCCTGCCGGCACATGGGGACCAAACGGGTCCCGGGCCAGAAAGGCCACTACTACGGGGCCTGCCAGCTTGGCGACGCCGCCGGGCGCGCGGCATGGGTGCAACGCATCGGCGCCGACCGAATTCGTGGGATCCAGCGGCTCCGAACCGAGGTGATGCCGATCGCCCAGGCCTACGTCGACCGGATGGCGGTGCTCAAAGGCCAGCAGCTGGAGGCCGCCCGCGAAGGTGCGGATACCGAGGCCGTCCGCGAGCAGATGCGGGCGGCGGGCCAGCTATACCTCGACGACCTCGATGCGTGCCTGAAGCAAGTCGAGCCGCTGCTCCAGGAGGCACAGATGCCACGCGAAGGCGTGATCCAGCTGGCCCGGCAATGGGTCGACGAATTCCTTGGCGAGACGTGGGCCCGGTCCCAGGGCGATCAGCACCTGCCCGACGACCTGCTGGCGGCCCTGCCCGACTCGGTCCGCGTCTTTTACGCTCCCAGGTAACAGTGGCTCAGGCGGCCAGGTAGAAGGGGTTGTCCCGCACGACCCGCGGGCCCATGATCGTGATCTGATGATTTCGAAGACCACCCTCCATCAGGCTCAGGCCGCCAAGCCGGGGAATGTCGTAGGTGCAGACGACCACGGCGGGATAGGCCCGAACGACGGCGTTGACCCTCCGTTCGAACTCGACGATGGAGGCCGTGTCCGGCCAGCCCGGCTGGTCCCAGCCGATGAACCCTAGAAGACGGATCACCTTGTAGCCGTCTCCCATCGCCCGGTCTAGCCGAGCGCCAATTCCCTCGATGAGCTTGTCGGAGGTTGCCGCACCGGCGATCATCGCCAGTTTGCCGCGGTCCATGAGCCTGGTGACCGAGCCGGCATAGCCTTCCTGTAGCCACCCTCCGAGTAGAGAAAATCGGCTCTGATCGGCAAAGACGACACCGAACTCCTCGGGCCGGTCGAGCCCGGCCCGAAGGAACGCCATCGTGCCTTTGAGCCCGGACTCATCCGAGTGGAAGACGCAGGCATGGCTTCCCAACACGAGACGCTCCTCGCTCCAGCCGAGGGCCACCGACATCGGGGCGACCTCGGCCCGAAGCGCATCCATGATGCGGGTACGAAGCCGGGGACGAGGCCGTCGCACCGCAACACCCGCAGCCAACCTTGAAATCGGACGATTGAGATCTTCGACAGCGGCTCGATGGTGATCGCAATGTCTCAGGTGTCCCTCAACGGCACTCCGCTCGTCCTCATCGAGAGCGGTCAGAACATAGGCTCCCAAGAAGGCGTCGATTTCTGCGCAGCGCATGGCAATCACCTCGATATTGTCCCGAATGTGGCGAACTCCATCCGGGACAGCTTCAGTAAGCCCAAACGGAGCTGCCCTTTGACGGTTCCAAGGGGTTGGCCAGTGCGACGCGCAATTTGCGTTTGCGTGAAGCCGCCGAAGTAGGCCAGATTGATCGCCACACGCTGGGCGTCGGGAAGCGATCTGAGCGCGTCGCGGATCCAGAGCCGTTCCGGCCCAATCGCTGCAGGATCATCATTTTTGTCACCGATGAGGCCGCCCGTATCGGGCTCCAGCACCTCCTCCAAATTGAGCCGATCATGACGCAGCCGGTCGATTGCGCGGTTGCGGACGATCCTCAGCAGCCAGCTTCTGAGTCCACCCTTGTTGGCGTCGTACTGGCTCCGGGACCGCCACGCGGCTAGAAAGGCGTCCTGGACGACATCCTCGGCTGCCGTTTGCTGCCGCAACATCTGAAAGGCGAGGCCATAGGCAATGCCTTTGTGAGCGTCGTACAATCGTTCAAGGTCTTCGACCGTCTCCAGAGCGTCGCCCCGAATGTGAATTTCGCTCTCCCGCATCGCTTGCTCCCCGAATTCCTTCAACGACTAAAGTGACAGTGACTATATAACATTTTCACCCACTGCCGGTCAAATTGCAATAGGCACACGCGCTTTTAGGCGATGCTACCCAGGGCACGGCGGAGGCGCTGCACGGCGCCGACGGCATCATGTTCGACGTCCAAGGGCAACCTCACTTTCGGTCGTTGTCGCCGCACCCAGGCGAACCGTTGCGGCCTTAGGGGTCCAGGGCTAAAGCGGTGATCGCAGTGGGTCATTGGTACGTCTTTGTTGTGTTCCTGCTGTTTTGGGGCGGTGTCATCGCCCTAATACTCTGGGCGATTCGCCGCGCAACCTCGTCGCGGGGCCCTGACAGCGCCATCCAGATCCTGCAGGAACGGTTTGCTCGTGGCGAAATCGATCAGCAGGAGTTCGAGCAACGCAAATCCGCCCTGCGCCGATGACTGAGATTCACGGTCCGGGGCCAATCGGGTCGGCTTTGATCCAGCCGATGGCCCGAATCACGAGTTCGCGCGTGCCCGGCTCTCGGCGCGAAGTCGGAAAGACTTGACCGGCTGATCCAGCCCCTTGAGTTGCAGGGCTTCCTCGGTAGCCGTCAGGCGCTGGCCGCTCAGCCAATCGCGCGTGCGGCGATGGGCTTCTTCACTGATCAGGACCTCACCCGCGGCCGCCTGTCCCTGCAGGCGGGAGGCGAGATTGGTCACCTCGCCGTAGGCGCTGACGTGGCCGTCGGACGTCAAGCGTCCGACCACCGCCGGCCCGACCGCGACCCCGGCGCCCACCGGCAGGCCCGCCGCGGTCGCCTTGTCGCGAATCGCGATCGCGGCCTGCACGGCATGAAGGGCGTGATCGAGCCGCGGACTGGTGACGTTGAAGGTCGCCATGACCGCGTCGCCCTCGTACTTGTCGATCATTCCGTGGTGGCGCTCGACCTCCTGCCGTACCCACCGATGAAAGCTTGCCACCATGTCGGCCATCCGGTCGGGCGCCTCTCGAGCGCTCATCGTCGTATAGCCGCGGATGTCCACGAAGAGCACGGTCACAAGACGCTCCGTTACTTCCGTCGCGGTTTGCGTCGGACGCAGTGTGGCGGGCCTGGCGTCGACGCCCATCGCCGCCAGTTGCTTGCGGGCCTCGTCACCATGGAAAATCGCCGAACGCTCGTCGGCCATCTCGACCACCCGACGGAGGACCGCCTCCGCTCCGGCCCGATCACCCAGGGCGAGCAGCACCGCGGCCAGCGCTCGTTCGGTGGCCATCAATTCCAGGCCATGATCGGCCTGGCGAAAGATGTCGGCCGCCAGCATCAGTTGCTCACGGGCGCGCGCCAGGTCACCGTGCACGAAGGCGAGCCGCCCCTTCATGCGGTACTGAAACGCATCCAGTCGCGAGTCATGCTCATCCATCGTCCGCGCAACCAACCGCTCGGCTCGAGCGACCCGACCACCGCGGAGCAGGGCCTCGACGCCAGCATCCAGCAATGGCCGAGCATCCTGCAGCGCACCCCAGCGCTCTCGCTCGAAGATGCGCTCCGCCTGCGCCACGGCCTGATCGACTTCGCCCGCATCGAGCGCGATGCGAATGAAACTCTGAATGTATCGGACGTCATCCTGGAGCTCCCGCTTCTCCTCCGGCCGCCGCATCATCGCGAGCGCCTCCTGGCTACGTCCGAGAGCCGAGATGTTGTCGGCCAGGGCCTGCCGGATCCAACCCTCCGCCGTCGAGGACTCGCCCTCTCGGGCCAGGACGGCGGCCTGCTCATGGAGGACCCGTGCCTTGTCGGGATAGCCCAGGAAGAACCAGATGGAGCCAACCGCGAACGGTTCCAACGGCGTCGGCCGCCCGCCGATCCGCAGCTCCTCATAGAGACCGATTCGCCCCAAGGCATCCTTCGCACGCAGGTTCGTGCACCGCATCACGATCCCGTTGTGCAGCGCGTTGCGAGCGATCCAGTGGAGGCCTTGCGCCATCGCATCCCGATGACTGGCGTCGATGAGCGCCAAGCCCTCCTCGGGCTGGCCGAGCGCCATTAACCCGCCGCCAAGAAACCCGGCGGCCCAGATCCTGGCGGCATCGGCGTGTGCGGTGTGCGCGACCTCGATGGCCCGTTGCGCCATCGCCTTGCATTCTTCGTACTCGCACTCGAACATATGCAGCCCGGCGAGCCGAACATAGGCGTTGGCCAGGTCCTCGCTCGGGCCTTCAGCCTCGAGGGTCACGCGGGCATGTTCGTACTCCTCACGAGCCGCGTCGGGCCGTGACCGCTCCCAGTAACAGCGGCCCAGGAGCATCCGGTAGCGCGCCGCCTCCCGATGCCGGCCCTCGGCTTCCAGCAGGGGAATGCCCTGCTCGAAATAGCGTTGGGCTCGCGCCGGGTCGACCGCCTGATAGTGGGCGTTACCCAACCGGCAAAGGATCTGGGCGCGTACCAGCGGATCGGTGACATGACCCAGGATTCGCTCGTACACCTCCGCAGCCTCGAGATACCCCTGGCCACGCTCGGCCTCTTCTGCCGCCTTGAGCCCGGCCGGGATCGCGTCGGTCCACCGGTTGGCCGCGAAGAGGTGGTAGGCGATCTCCATCGGCGCGGCTCCCGGTTGTTGCGCGATCATCTCAGCCGCGCGCCCATGCAACTGCTCGCGCCGCGGACCGATCATGTCGTCGTAGATCGCCTCCCGCGTCAGGGCATGGCGGAAGCGGTACCGCCCGCGCGCCTTGGGGTCTTCCTCCATCAGTTGCTGCTGGATGGATTCGTGCAGCGCCGCCTGGACCATCGGCTCATCCCTGTCGGAGAGCGCCAGGAGAGACTCGTAGCTGAAGGACGGTCCAAGGATGGCCGCCGTCTGCAAAATCTCGGTCTGCTCCGGGGACAGCCGCTCGACACGAAGCAGGATGGTGTCCCTGACGGTTTGCGGGAGGCGCATGTCGTTGAGCGACTTGCGTTCCCATTTGTCTGGCCCGCGGTAGATGTCGCCCCGATCGAGCGCAGACTTCAGGAACTCTTCCAGCACGAAGGGATTGCCCTCAGACCTGGTGTGCAACAGGTCGCGAAACTCGGGCGTGACCTCGTTGTTGTCGAAGATCGCGGCGATCATCTCCGCGATCTCCTTCGGAGGCAACGGTTGGAGCTCGATCACCTCGGCGGCCTTGGTCCGCCGCCAGCTCTGGATCAGGGGCGCAAGCGGGTGCTTGCGATGGAGCTCATCGCTGCGATAGGTCCCGAGGATCATCAGGCGCATCCCGGCCAGCCGGCGTGCCATGTAATCGAGCAACTCCCGGGTCGACGCATCGGACCAGTGCATGTCCTCCAGGATCAAGAGGACGCCATTCTTGTCGGCGGGGACGCGAAGCAACGCGACGACTGCCTCGAACAAGCGCAGCTTGGCCTGGGTGGGATCTCCCTGCTCGTGTGTCGCCGACTCCGGTTGGAGTTGTGGAAACAAGGGCGCCAGCTCCCGCCGCACGGGGCCGAGCTGTTCGCGGACGCGGGCCAGGTCGGAGGTCGCCAGGTAGTTCCCGATCGCCTCGAGGAACGGGAGGTAGGGCAGGCACAGGTCAGCCTCCGAGCAGCCGCCCCAGAGGACGGTCATGCCGATCCGCAGCGCGCGGCGCTGGAGCTCGGTCGCCAGCCGGCTTTTGCCGAGGCCCGCTTCGCCGGCCAGCAGGACGATCTGGCCCTCGCCGCGGTTGGCGGCGAGCAACGCATCTTCAAGCGCGCTGAGCTCGGATTCGCGTCCGACCAGCACGGGACAAAGGGCCCTCTCCACCAACTCATGGTATGCAGAAGCCCCACCCTGACCCTCCCCCGAAGTCGGGGGAGGGGAATGTCTACTTAGACGGTTCGGGTAGTGGCCTCCGAGCGACGGCCGACCTGATAGAGGATCAGGTAGACGGCGGTTGCCACGATCCCGCCGGCAAAGAAGCTCAGGTCGCCGAACTGCGGGTAGTTCTTCGCAACCCAGCCCAGTGGGATCGGATCGCCCTGGTCCCAGAATGGGAAGGTTGCGATGATGCCTGCCAGCATCGCGATGAAGCCTTTCCAGTTGCGATGCCCCCTGTCGTAGAAGACCGCCTCAGGGTACTGCCCCCGATGCAGGAGGTAATCGGTAATCACGACGGCCAGGAAAGGCGTGATCCAGTACGTGATCAGGAGCAGGAAGTTTTCATACTTCGTTCCCGGCCCGACGTTGGCCTGGAGCAACAGACCGATGACGAGGCCGATGGCGCCAAAGACCAGCGCCGAGATCGCCCGCCGCTTCTCGACGGCGAGCCTGATGCCGAGGGTCAGGAAGGCCATCGATCCCGAGTAAATATTCAGGACGTTGGCGGCGACGGCGCCGAGGGCAATGCCTGCCAGGACGAGAACCTGAAGCCAGACGGGGAGCGGATCCGTGAACAGGGCCGTGGGATTGGCGCCAAGTTTGGCGATCGTCGCTGCCGCGGCGCCCGCGGTCTCCAGGACCGCGCACGACACGAAGACGCCAAGCCCCGCCGCCAGGGCGACCTGCCTGGGGTTGGAGTTACTTGGGAGATAGCGGCTGTAGTCGGAGGCGAACGGGTTCCAGCCGATCGCGTAGCCGAAGGAGATGAAGACTGCCAAAATAAACGCACCTGAGGCTCCGCCGAACGGCACCGGAGCCGAGGCGTTGAAGCCGATCCCAGGGTGCGCCTGCGCCAGGACGACGACCGTCGCCACGCCAAACACGATGGTGAGATACGGAAAGATCACCCGCTCGAACTGGTGGATCATGTTGTGACCAATGAAGGCCACGATGACCTGGGCCACTACCACGATGACAAAGGCGACGGGGAAACTGAGCACGGCATTGTTGTTGTTCAGGACCGCCGTAAGCTGGACGAGCGCGAAGGTGCCGCTGACCGAATTGACAATAAACCAGCCAAAGCTGGCTGTCAGCCAGCTCAGCCCAGCCGGCAGGAAGTTCCCAAAAAAGCCGAAGGGCGCCCGACCCTCCACCATCTGAGGCACGCCAAACTTCGGCCCCATGGTCGACAGGACCGCATGGGTGATCGAGCCCATCAGGCTGCCGAGGATACAGCCGAACACCGTCGGCCAGAAGCCGCCGCCAAAGACCGCGATCGGCAAGACGCCGACAAAGACCGTGGCAAACTCCATGTTGGGCGACATCCAGGTCCAGAACAGCTGCAGAGGCCGGCCATGCCGCTCGCGCTCGGGGATGTACTCGATCCCACCCGGCTCGATGGTGGTGACACTGCTGCCGTATTCCCCCTCCCGAACCGGTACCGGCGCCTCGACATCGGTGCTCATTCCCACAATCCTCTCCCCTATCCCGTCTGGTTGCCGCTTTCCAGCGCATTGTAAGACGGATTCCCACTCCGGCACCAGCAGGATTCCTTTCCCTTTAGACTTCGACCGTGTTCGACCTCCTGATCAAAGATGCGCGGCTACCCCGGGCGGAGGCGCTCAGCTCGGTCGGCATCGAAGGGGGCCGCATCGCCGCTCGGCCCGGCGCCGGGCAAAAAGCCGAGGCCCGCGAGGTGATCGAGGCGCATGGGGCCCTGCTGACGCCAGCCCTGGTCGAGCCCCACATTCACCTCGACGCCGTCTTGACGGTCGGCCAGCCGCGCCACAACCAGAGCGGCTCGCTCTTCGAGGGGATCGCCATCTGGGGCGAGCGGGTCAAAAGCCTGACCGTCGACGACGTCAAACAGCGCGTCTCCGAGGTGCTTCGCTGGCAGCTCGCCAATGGCGTCCTCTTTACCCGCAGCCACGTCGACGTCTGCGATCCGAACCTGACGGCCCTCCGTGCCCTCCTCGAACTCCGGCAAGAGGTCAAAGACCGGATCACCCTGCAGCTGGTCGCGTTCCCGCAGCAGGGCATTCAGTCCTTCCCCAATGGCGAGGGGCTGATGCGCCAGGCGGTCGAGATGGGCGCCGACGTGGTCGGTGGGATCCCGCACTTCGAGCTGACCCGCGAGTACGGCGTCGAGTCCGTCAAGTTCGCGATGGCGCTGGCGAAGGAACATGGCAAGCAGGTCGACATCCACTGCGACGAGACCGATGACGACCATTCCCGTTTCGTCGAGGTGATGGCTGCTGAAACCATCCGCCTCGAGATGGGCGGCCGCGTCACCGCCAGCCACACCACCGCGATGCACTCCTACAACAACGCCTACGCGGGCCGGCTGATCGTCAACATCAAGAAGGCGGGCATGAACATGGTGACCAACCCGCTGGACAACGCCACGCTGCAGGGCCGCTTCGACAATTACCCGATCCGGCGCGGCCACACCCGCTTCAAGGAGCTGCTGGCCGCCGGCGTCAACGTGTGCATCGGGCATGACTCCGTGATGGATCCCTGGTATCCACTCGGCTACGCCGATCCCCTCCAGGCGGCGATGGTGCTCGCTCACTACGGCCAGATGTCGGGTTTCGAGGAAATCCGGACCCTGATCGACATGATCACCGTCAACGGCGCGCGCGCCCTCGGGCTCACTGACTATGGCCTCGACATCGGCTGCCGGGCCGACCTCGTGCTTTTCGATGCGGTCAGCGAGATGGATGCGATCCGCCGGGTCGCCCCGCGCCGCCTCGTGATCAAAGACGGCAAAGTCGTCGCCCGCACCGAGCCCGCGACGCACGTCGTCAACTGGAACGGGAAGGACCAGCCCGTCGACTTCCAGCCGCCGTCCGGTGCTCGTTAAGGGCGGCACCATCGTGCGCGCGTCCGGCGCGCAGGTGGCCGACGTCCGGATCCACGATGGCCGGATCGCCGAGGTCAACCCCAGTCTTGACGCAGCCGGCGAGATCGCGATCGATGCCACCGGCATGCTGGTCCTGCCCGGGGTCGTCGACCCGCACACGCATTTCCTGCTCGACACCGGGACCGAGAAAACACTCGATGACTTCGCCTCGGCCTCGATCGCCGCCGCGGCGGGCGGCGTCACCACCTTCCTCGACTTCGCGCCCCAGCAACGTGGCCAGCCCTTTGACGCGGCGCTCGAGTCGCGCCTGGCACAGATCGAGGGCCAATCCCCGATCGACTACGGCATCCACCTCAATATCACCGACCTCCTCCCCGGCTGGGAGGGCGAGTTGGATCGCCTGGTCGACTCCGGGATAACCAGCGCCAAGGTCTACACCACCTACCGGGATACCGTCTTCTATGTCGACGACTGGACCTGGTACCGGCTGATGGAGCGCTCGGGCAAAGCCGGCCTGCTGGTCCAGGTGCATGCCGAGAATGACGCTATCGTCGAGGGCAAGACCCGCGAGCTGATCGCCGCGGGCAAGACCTCGTTCGCCTACCACGCCCAGGCGCGACCGGGTGTCGCCGAGGCGGAAGCGGTCGCGCGCGGGCTGCTCTTCAGCCGGGCCACCGGCAGCCCGATCTACTTCGTCCATCTCTCGACGCCGCTCGCCGTCGACCTGGTCCGGGAGGCCGTCCCGCGCGTCCGCGCGCTCGCCGAAACCTGTCCGCACTTCCTCGTCCTGGACGATTCCGTGTACCAGGGCAAGGACGCCGCGCGCTACCTGATGACGCCGCCGCTGCGAGACAAGCAAAGCCAGTCCGGTATGTGGGACCGGCTCTCCGCCGGACAGATCCACGCGGTTGGCAGCGACCATTGCGGCTTTGGGCTGAGCCAGCGCGCAGGGGTCAACGACTTCAGCAAGGTCAGCGCCGGCATCCCCGGCGTCGAGACGACCCTGCTGCTCCTCTACACCTTTGGCGTTTGCCAGGATCGCATCGAGCTCGGCGACCTGGTTCGCCTCCTCTCGACCAATCCGGCGAAGATCTTCGGCCTTTGGGGTCGGAAGGGCGACCTCGCGCCCGGGTTCGACGGCGACCTCGTCATCTTCGACCCAAGCCCCAAGCGCGTCCTGTCCCAGGCCGAGCTGCACGGCCAGGCCGGCTTCTCGCCCTACGAGGGCCTGACGGTGCAGGGCAAGGTCCGGACCACCATCGTCCGGGGCCAGGTCGTCTACGACGAGGGCACGAGCGTCGCGACGGCGAAGCACGGGCGATTCCTCAAGTGTCAGCCCTTTGATGCCTCGATTGACCTGTCGTGACCGACATCGATGGCCAGCGACTGCTCGAGGACCTGCGCGAGCTCTCGGCGATCGGCGGCCGGGCTGATGGCGGACTGGATCGGCTGGCATGGAGCGAGGCCGACCTCAAAGCCCGGCGCTGGTTTGGGCAACGACTGCGCGATGCCGGATTCGAGGTGCGGGTCGATGAGGCGCTCAATGTCTTCGGGCATGTTCCGCTAGCCAGCGGACCGTTTGTCCTGACCGGGTCGCACCTCGACAGCGTCCCGGTTGGCGGGACGCTCGATGGCGCCTACGGCGCGGTCGCGGCGCTCGAGGTCCTGCGCACCCTTCACGAGTCGAAGGACCCGATCGCCAAACAGGTCGAGGTGGTCGGCTTCGCCGACGAAGAGGGCGTCCGCTTCGAGACGGGCCTGATCGGCAGCAAGGCACTTTGCGGGGAACTCGACGTCGACGCGCTTGGCGGCCGGGCCGACTGGACCGGCGTCCCGATCGTGGAGGTGCTCAAGGCGGCGGGTGTCGCCCTCGAGCGGATGAACGATGCGACGACGCACCTGACGCTCGTGGATCGCTTCCTCGAGCTGCATATCGAGCAGGGGCCGCGGATGGATGCCAGCGGGACCGAGCTCGGGGTCGTGACCGGCATCGTCACTGTTTATCGCCAGGAGGTTCACATCACCGGCCTGCAGAATCATGCCGGCACGACGCCGATGAACCTGCGCCACGATGCCGGCCGCGCGGCCGCGCGCGTCGCCGCCGGGCTGAAGGAACTCGTCCAGTCGATCGACGGCGAGGCGGTCGCGAACGTCGGCATGATGCGCTTCGAACCCGGTGCGGTGAATGTGATCCCCGGGCGGGCGGACTTCACCGTCGAGGTCCGGCACCTCGACCAGGACGTCGTGCGCCAGATTGTCCGCCGCTTCGACGAGCGCCTGGCCGAGATCTGCGGCGAGGAGGCCTGTCGCGTCGAGACCCGTTCGCTCTCCGATGTCGCCGGCGCCGCCATGGACCCGGGCATCATGGCGGCCCTCGACCGGGTCTGCGAGGACCTGGGCCGGCCCCACCGCCGCCTCTGGAGCGGGGCCGGCCACGACGCGCAGATCCTGGCGCAGCATGTGCCAACCGGGATGCTCTTTGTGCCGAGTCGAAAAGGGATCAGCCATGCGCCCGGCGAAGGCACCGACGACGCGCACCTGGTGCTGGGCGCCCGCGCCCTGCTGGCCGGCGTCCGAGCGGTGGCAACACACCGATAATGCAGTTGAGAGCCTGATGGACGTCCTGCTGCCACGCACGCTCGAGGAGGCGCTCGACCAGAAAGCCGCACATCCCGATGCCGTATGCCTCGCGGGTGGCACTGACGTCATGGTCGAGATCAACTTCGGCCGGGCGCGCCCCGGAACCATCATCGACGTCTCGCACCTCGCGGAGCTGAAAGGCTCACGCCGCGAGAACGGACGCTGGTTCCTCGGCGCCGGCGAACCCTACACGCAGGTCATCCGCAAAATGGCCGACGTCAAACCGCTCGTCGAAGCCTCGCGCTCGGTCGGGTCGCCGCAAATCCGAAACCGCGGCACCGTCGGCGGTAATCTCGGCACCGCGTCACCTGCGGGTGATGCCCTGCCGGTTCTCGCCGCCTTCGATACGGAAGTCGTGCTCGCCAGTCGCCGCGGTCGGCGAAACGTCCAGTGGAATCAATTTCTCAAGGGGCCGAAGAAAACCTCGATCGAAAAGGATGAGTTGATTCTCGGCACGCGCTGGAGCCACGTGCGCGGCCCCGGGTCGTTCTCGAAAATCGGCACGCGCAATGCGATGGTGATCTCGCTGGTCGGCCTTTGTCTCGTCGTCGATGAGGACGGGCGTCGAGTCCGCGTCGCCCTCGGGTCGGTCGCGCCCACCATCGTGCGGGCACCTGAGGGCGAGGACTTCATCAGCCAGCTCATGACCGAAGCCGGCGTCTGGGATGACCCGAGCCGATCGATCCCGGAGTCGGCCTGCGACGAGTTCGCCACGCGAGTTGCCCGCGCCGCCAGGCCGATCGACGATGTCCGAGGCACCGCGGTTTACCGGACGCATGCCTGCAAGGTGCTGGCCAGGCGGTCACTCCGCTGGGCACTCGAGGATCGAAAGCTGGGGACATGGTTGTAAGGGTCCACGTCAACGGCGACTGGCGGGAGGCCGAAATCTGGCCCGGCACCAGCCTGCTCTCGATGCTCCGCGACGACCTGGGCCTCTATGGATCGAAAAATGCCTGCGAGCAGGGCGAGTGTGGCTCCTGCTCGGTCTGGCTCGACGGGGACCTGGTCTGCGCCTGCCTCGTCCTGGCCGCCCAGGCGCATGGCCGCGAGGTTCGCACGGTGGAAAGCCTCAGCCCGGGCGCCTCGATCCACGCGGTCCAGGAAGCCTTCGATGAGGCCGGCGCGGTCCAATGCGGCTTCTGCACGCCGGGCTTCATCGTGGCGGTCGCCGACCTGCTGGCCAAGGACCCCTCCCCCACCGAGGTCACCATCCGCGAAGCGCTCTCGGGCAACCTCTGCCGCTGCACCGGCTACGAAAAAATCCTCGACGCCGTGAAGCTCGCCGCCAGTCGGTTGCAACAGTCCGCGCCATGATCCTCATCGAGTCCTGCGCGTGTGTGGCGTTGATGGACGACGCCGGAACCGAGCTCAGCCACGCCTCGATCCTGATCGACCAGGGGACGGTCGCCTGGGTCGGGACCGGCACACCGCCCACGACCGATAACATCGAGCGCATCGATGGCCGCGGGCTGGTCGCCATCCCGGGCCTGATCAACACCCACCATCACCTCTACCAGGTCCTCACCCGGGCGCGGGCGCAGGAGCAGGGCCTCTTTAACTGGCTCAAAGAGCTCTATCCCGTCTGGGCCCACATCGACCGTGGCTGGGAACGGACCGCGGCGCTCGCCGGGCTCAGCGAGCTGGCCCTCTCCGGGTGCACCACGTCAGTCGACCATCACTATGTCTTCCCGCGCGGTGTCGACGGTCTCCTCGAGGCCGAGATCGATGCCGCGAAAACGATCGGTCTTCGCTTCCATCCCTGCCGCGGGTCAATGGACCTCGGCGAGTCGCAGGGTGGCCTGCCGCCCGACTCGATCGTGCAGGACCTCGACACCATCCTGAGCGACACTGAGGCCGCCATTCAGCGTCATCATGACCCCGCGCCGGGCTCGATGCTGCAGATCGCGGTCGGTCCCTGCTCGCCCTTCTCGGTCAGCGATCGGCTGATGCGCGAGTCGGTGTCGCTGGCACGCAAGCATCATGTCCGTCTCCATACGCACATCGCGGAGACCCTCGACGAGCAGACCTTTTGCCAGGAGAAATTCGGCCGGCGGCCGATCCAGCTGCTCGACGACCTCGGCTTTCTCGGCGAGGATGTCTGGCTCGCGCACTGCGTGCACGTCGACGACTCAGACATTGCCCTGCTGGCGAAGACCGGCACCGGCGTCGCGTGGTGCCCGACCTCCAACGCCCGGCTCGGCTCCGGGATCGCCCCCGCGCGCCGCCTGCTCGACAACCAGGTCCGGGTCGGCCTGTCGGTCGACGGATCGGCCTCCAACGACGGTAACCAGATGCTGGCCGAGGCTCGGCAAGGGATGCTGGTTACCCGGGCCATCAACGGCCCACAGTCGATGACGGCCCGGCAGGTGCTCCGGGTCGCGACCCGCGGCGGGGCCGCCTGCCTCGGCCGCGACGACATCGGCTCGCTCGAAATCGGCAAGCGGGCCGACATCGCGCTCTTTGGGATCGACGGACCAGGGTTTGTCGGCGCCGAAGCGGATCCCCTCGCGGCCCTCGTCTTCTGCGCGCCGACCAGCGTGCGGCATCTCTTCGTCGAGGGTCGACAGGTGGTCGCCGACGGACACCTGGTGACGGTGGACACATCGCGCCTCCATCACCCGTCGACGGTCCCGGCATGAGCGTCCATATCAAGACCCGTGGCGGGGTGGGCGAGTCGATCCGCCGCATCGACGGCCAGCCCAAGGTCCTTGGCCAGTTCGAGTATGCGAGCGACCTGCATCGCGACAACATGCTGTGGGGAGAAACGCTGCGGAGCCCCCATCCGCACGCCTGGATCCGATCGATCGACGTCAGTGCGGCGCAATCCAGCCCGGGCGTCCGCGCCGTGATCACCGGCGCCGACGTCCCCGGCAGGAAAACGTTCGGACTCGACGTTCAGGACCAACCCGTCCTGGCCTTTGAAAAGGTGCGCTACATGGGGGAAGCCGTCGCCGTGGTCGCCGCCGAGCAGCGCGAGCAAGCTCGCGAAGCCCTAAAGAGAATCGCCGTTGCCTATGAGGAGCTTCCGGCGCTCAGCGATCCCGAGCGTGCGCTCGAGGCGGACGCGCCCAAGCTCCACGGCCACGGCAACAACATCATCCGGACCCTGAAGATCCTCCACGGCGATCCGGATGCGAAGGCGGACGTCTGGGTCGAGGGCTACTACGAGACCGGGATGCAGGACCAGGCGCCCCTTGGCCCCGAGGCCGGCCTCGCCATCCCGGCCGAAGATGGCGGCGTCGATCTCTATGTCGCTACCCAGTGGCTGCATGTCGACCAGGAACAGATCGCGCCCTGCCTCGACCTGCCCCTGGACAAGGTCCGGCTCCATCTGAGCGGCGTCGGCGGCGCCTTCGGCGCGCGCGAGGACCTCAGCATGCACATCCACGCCTGCCTGCTGGCGCTCAAGACTGGCCGGCCCGTGAAAATCGTCTACGGGCGCCAGGAGTCTTTCCATGGCCATGTCCACCGCCACCCATTCCGGATCTGGATGCGGCACGGCGCCACGCGCGACGGCCGCCTGGTCAATATCCAGGCGCGCCTGCTCGCGGACGGCGGCGCCTACACCTCGACTTCGGGCCCGGTGATCGGCAACGCCACCACCTTCGCGGCCGGGCCCTACGAGGTGCCGAACGCGCGTCTCGAAGGCACCGCCGTCTACACCAACAACCTCCCCTGCGGCGCGATGCGCGGCTTCGGCGCCGTCCAGGCCTGCGTCGCCTTCGAGGGCCAGATGGACAAGCTGGCCACCAGGCTCGGGATGGACCCCATCGAGCTGCGGCTCAAGAACGCGATGAAGACCGGGAGCGTGATGCCAACCGGCCAGCCCATCCATGGGAGCGCGCCGGTTGCCGAACTGCTTTCACGCGCCGCGGCGATGCCGATGCCCGCCTCGGAACCGCCACTCGACCGCGATCCGATGCGCCTGCCCGGCGGCGCCGGCAATGTCGGGCACGGCGAGGCGATCAAATCGGGGACCGGCATCGCGCTCGGCTATAAGAACCTCGGCTACAGCGAGGGCTTCGACGATTCCTCCGAAGCCCGTGTCCGCCTCCTCCGAGAACACAGCGCGCCGGTCGCGCACGTCAAGACCGCCGGCGTCGAGGTCGGCCAGGGGTTGAACACCATCATCACCCAGATTGCGCGCACCGAGCTTGGGGTCGAGCGCGTCGTCCTTGATCCGGCCGACACGGCGATCGGCTCGGCGGGCTCGAGTTCCGCTTCTCGCCAGACGATGATGACCGGGGGCGCCGTCCAACTTGCCTGCCAGGCGGTCCGCGAGCAGCTCGATCAACTCGGCGGGCTCGCCAACCTCGACCACCCGCTGGAGGCAACCCGGGTCTACCATCACCGCGTGACCAGGAAGCTCGACGAGAACGGCCAGGGCGACCCACATGTCACATTTGCCTTTGCCGCCGCGCGCGCGGTGGTCGAGGTCGATACCGACCTCGGACTGGTCCGCGTCGTGCAGCTCGGCGTCGTTCAGGACGTGGGCAAGGCGCTGAACCCGGAGAGCGTCATCGGACAGATCGAGGGCGGCAGCGCCCAGGGCCTCGGCCTCGCCCTGATGGAGGAGATCGAGCTCAAGGACTCAAAGGTGCGCAACGCCTCCTTCACCGACTACCTGATGCCGACCATTCTCGACATGCCGACGGTCGTCTCCGGACTGGTCGAGGAGCCCGAACCCGGTGTGCCATTTGGCGCCAAAGGCGTCGGGGAGCTCTCGACCGTGGTCGTCCCCGCGGCGATCCTCGCCGCGCTGCGCCAGGCAACCGGTCGCGATCTTTATCGTGTGCCGGTCAAACCCGATGACCTGATCGGCCTGCGGACATCACCCGGATACAGGAGACCACCACCGTGAGCCGAGCAACCATCTCCACGCATGTCCTCGACCTTTCGACCGGCAAACCGGGCGCGGACATCGCCGTCATGCTGGCGACCGCAGACGGCACCCTTGTGGGCGAAGAGCGGACGGATGCAGGTGGCCGGATCGCCCAATTGGTCCCCGACGGCGTCGCTCCTGGCGAATACCAGCTGCTCTTCGAGCTCGAAGACTATTTCGTCGAGCGGCCACACCTCTTCCAGATGGTGACACTCGAGCTCCTGATCGACGAAGAGCGCCATTACCATATCCCGCTCCTCGTCTCGGACTTCGGGATCTCTTCCTACCGAGGCAGCTGAGTGATCCCGATCGAGGAGGCGCTGGAGGGATCGACGCCGCTGGCCCAAAAAGTTTCGGCAATGGGGCCGGCGTCGACGCGTGCGGAACTGGTAGCGCGCATGCGCGAAGTCCTTCCGACCCTGACGGACGAGGAAAAGATCGCGACGCTGAACGCGCATCCGCGGATCGGCGCCGATCCCGCCGGCCTTTCGAAGCTGTCGCTGGCGGAACAGGGACCCGGGTCCCTGCCCGAGCTGACTCGCCTCAACGCGGAATACGAGAAAAAGTTCGGATTCCGCTTCGTCTTCTTCGTCAATCGCCGGCCGAAGGCCGAGATCGTCCAGGTGCTCAAGCAGCGGCTCACCGCCAGCCGCCAGGAAGAGATGTCGGCGGGGCTGCGGGCGATCGTCGACATCGCCGAAGACCGCCTGCGCAAATGAAGGCCGAGATCCGGTACGGGAAACACGACGTTTCCTTTTACCGGGAGCATCCGACCCGTGGATTGTTCGCCGGCCGCGTCAGCATCGACGTCTTCGGCGACAATTTTCTGCCGGCCTACACGGAGGGCGACAACCGCAACGTGGTCGCGACCGACACCATGAAGAATTTTGTTTATGTGATGGCCCTGCAGTTCCAGGGTGACCGCTACGAAGGCTTCGCCGACTTCCTGGCGCGCCAACTTTTGCAGCACTACGAGCAGATCCCGTCGCTGCGGATCTCGATCCGCGAACTGCCCTTCGCAAAACACAGCGACAAGTTACTCAGTGGTCCGCTCGAAAACGACTATGAAGTCGTCGTACTGGAACGCGATCGCACCGGCCTGCGATCGATGCGCTCTGGGCGTCGAAGGCTTCGGTTGATCAAGCTAACCGGGAGCGCCTTCAAGAGCTTTGCCCGGGACGAGTTCACGACCCTGCCCGAGGTTACCGACCGGCCGCTCTACATCTATCTCGATCTTCACTGGTGCTACCCGGATCCGGCTCGCGCCATTGACGGCTCGCTGGTCTCGTCGTATAAGGTGCGCGACGTCGTGGTCGAGACGTTCGACGACTTCGTCAGCATGTCGATCCAGCACCTGGTTCATGAGATGGGCACCCGCATCCTCGAGCGATTCAGTGCGCTCTCGGAAGTCAGCTTCGAGGCGCAGAACCGGCTCTGGGATACGTCCAGGGTGGAGGAAGGCCAGGGCAAGGACCGCGTCTTCAGCGATCCCAAGCCGGCCCACGGCGTCATCGGCCTTACGCTTAAGCGCGATGCTTAAGATCACCGTCGGCTCGCTGCAGTTTCGCGCCCGGTTCGAGGAAAAGGCCGCCCCAAAAACCGTCGCGGCCGTCCGCAAGCTCCTGCCACTCCGGCAGAAACTGATCCAGGCGCGTTGGAGCGGCCAGGCGGCCTGGGTCCCGCTGGGCGACCTCGAGATCGGCCTCGGCCCGGAGAACGCGACCACCTATCCGGGCGCCGGTGAACTGCTCGTCTATCCGGGCGGCGTCAGCGAGACCGAGATTCTCTTCCCCTACGGCCAGACCGCCTTCGGCAGCAAGGCGGGGCCATTAGCCGGGAATCACTTCGCGACTATCGAAACCGGCCACGAGCAGCTCGAGGAACTCGGCCGCCACGTCCTCTGGGAGGGCGCGCAAGACATCATCTTCGAAGAAGCCTGAGATTCCGTTGTTCCCGCAGACACCGTCTAAATCGTCGCAGCCGCTGCTGGTGCCGGGCTCATGAAGAGACGCGCTCGATCTCCTGCACATAGCGTTGCTTCTCCACGTCCGGTAGGAACGAGGCTAGGAACGAATTGCGCGCCAGTGTGATGAGCTGATCAGCGCCCAGGCTGAGCGCGGCGGTCACCGCGCGGACGTTGTCCTCGATATAGCCGCCGAAGTAGGCTGGATCGTCGGAATTGACCGTGACCCGCAAGCCTCGCTCGAGCATCTGCCGCAGGTTGTGTTGCCGCAACGTCGGAAAGACCCGTAGCTTGACGTTGGAGAGCGGACAGACCGTCAAGGGAATCTGGTCCGCGACGAGCCAATCGACCAGCCGGTCATCCTCCAGGCAGCGCACGCCGTGGTCGATTCGGCTGACGCCGAGTAAGTCGAGCGCCTCCCAGATGTACTCAGGCGGCGCCTCTTCGCCGGCGTGAGCAACTGTCAGCAGGCCTTCTACGCGCGCCATGTCGAACACCCGCTGGAATTTGCTCGGTGGATTGCCGACCTCCGACGAGTCGAGTCCGACGGCGATAAATCGGTCACGAAAGGCAAGCGCTGCACGAAGCGTTGCGATCGCGGACTCTTCGCTCAGGTGGCGTAGAAAGCAGAGGATCAGGCTGGCCGAGATCCCCAGCTTCGCCTTACCTTCAGTCAGGGCACGATGCAAGCCGTTGATCACCGTACCGATCGCAATCCCACGGTCGGTGTGCGTTTGCGGATCGAAGAAAATCTCCGCATGCCGGACCCCCTGGGCGGAGGCGCGCTCCAGGTAAGCCCACGCAAGCTCGTAGAAGTCCTGCTCTTCGATCAGGACGGCACAGCCGGCGTAGTAGATGTCGAGGAATGACTGCAGATCGCTGAAGACATAGGCCTTCCGAACAGCGTCGATCGATGCATATCGAAGCGGGACCCGGTTCCGACGGGCCAGCGCGAACATCAGCTCCGGCTCGAGCGTTCCCTCGATGTGCAGATGGAGCTCGGCCTTGGGGAGTTGTGGCAGGAGGCCGCTCATGCTCGTCTTTCTAACATGGGTCGGCTAGACTGCCGGTCGTGGCACAAGGGTCCCCCGATCCGGTAACGCAAGCAAGCGCGTATCACAAGCAACTGCTTTCCCTCCTCGGCAACGACGACCCGGCGAAAGTACAAGAGGAAACGCCCGCCGCGCTGAGGGCGATGTTCCAGGAGGCAGCCCAGGACAAACGCACCCGGCCGGCCGAAAAAGAATGGTCAATCCTCGAACTGCTGGGCCATATTACCGACGCCGAGATTGTCGTATCGGGCCGCTACCGCTGGGCACTCGGCCAGGATGGCACCCCGGTGCTCGGTTACGACCAGGACCTCTGGGTAGAGCGCCTCCGGCATAACGACAAGGAGCCCGATGAGCTCCTCGAGATGTTCATTCCGATGCGCGCGGCGAACCTCAAGCTCTGGCGCCGTGCCTCGCCCAGGGACAAGGAGCGCGCCGTGAAGCACACCGAGCGCGGTGCGGAGAGCTACGACCTGATGTTTCGGATGATCGCCGGCCACGATCGATTTCATCTGAACCAGATGCGCGAAACGCTGAAGCAGGTTCGCGCGGCGAAAGCGCGCCGTTAGGCCGCCAGTCGCTCCCGAGCGAGCCGGCCCGCTCGTCGCCAGGCAGCGCTCGCGACGCCGGTAACCAGGGCGAGCCCGGTCATGACCACAGCGCCGCCCAAGAGCTCACCCGCGGACGGCGTTTCACCCAGCACGATCCAGGAC
Source organism: Candidatus Dormiibacter sp. (assembly GCA_039922495.1). Lineage (GTDB taxonomy): Bacteria > Chloroflexota > Dormibacteria > CF-121 > CF-121 > JALYYC01. Next base: position 45,604 of record JBDTEO010000001.1, on the reverse strand, counting down.
GAGAGGATGCCGATGATGGGCACCAGTACGGCGTATGGCGTCACCACCGGCGCCGGGTATTTGCGCAGCAGCGAGCTCCAGGTCCCGAAGCCGAAGAGCGTCGCGCCAACGACGACGTAGGCGAGCGCCAGCGCACCGGTGGGAAAGATGTGCTGGATCGCGGTCAGATCGGCGCGCGGCCCCTCGACCCAGAGGGAGAGCACCATCAACGGAATCGGCGCCACCAGCCCGGCCCAGACGATCAGCCCGAACGCCGACTCAGCTTTCGCGAGGCGGGTGCAGATGTTGCCCGCCCCCCAGTTGGCCCCCGCGAGGATGACCAGCAGAAGCGGAACAATCGGTGTGCTCGCGCCGTGCCCAACGGCGATGATGACGATGCCAAGCAACGCGACCAAGGTGCCGATCATCTGGAACACGCGCGGGATCTCACGCAGTACGGCGGCGGCGAAGATCAGGGTGAAGGCCACCTGACACTGCAGCACCAGCGAGGAGAGCCCGGCCGGCATCCCCCGATGAATCGCGACAAATAACAGCGCGAATTGCCCGGTATTGGTGAAAAGCCCGAGGCCGAGGATCCAGTACCAGCGAGCGCCCGGCCGCGGAACGAAGAAGATAGCGGGCAACACGGTAAACGCAAAGCGCAGCGTGACGAAGAACAGCGGCGGAAGCGTCTTCAAGCCGCGATCGATGGCGATGAAGCTCAGCCCCCACACCAGCACCACGAGAAGAGCGCGGACCACATCCCTCCCGCTCATCCGCTCGGCGGGCCTGGCCGCCGCCCTCATTGGCGCTCCTGGCGGCGCAGCCCACGCCCGGGATGCCACGACTCGATCACCAGATAGTCTGGCGGATCGCTGACGGAGGTCAAGACCACCTCATCGATATCAATCCGAAACCAGCTGGCCGGCGGCCTGGGCCGGTCCGGTCGCTCCGCCTGAATGGCGCGACCGCTGATTTTCGCGTCGCCCATCCAGGCACTCGGCCGATCCTCCGGCGGGTCGTCCGACATCGCGTGAATCGCCAGCCGCGGGTCCCGCTGCAGATCCCGGAGCTTCATTGAGTCCGGCATCATCCCGAGCCAGATGTCGCCTTCGGCGAACTCGACCTCGATCCCGCTGATGCGCGGCGAGCCATCCGCCCGGAGCGTCGCCAGCGTCTTGTGCTTGCGTACGTCAAAGATCGCCTGGATGCGTTTGGCGAATGCCGGCTCGGCAGCGGCCAGCGCCTTCCAGTGGGTCGGCTCCCTTGGAATCAAAAACTCTCTCCCGTGGTTACCATATTTGACCGGGTGGATATTCCTGCAGCCGCGCCCAAAATCGTGAACTCAACCGAACCATCGGGGATGAGCCACCTCGAGCGGGCGCGCCTGTTTGTCCTCCTTGGCGGGCTGACGGCCTTTGGTCCCCTCTCGATCGATATGTACCTTCCCGCCCTCCCGGCGATCAGCCGCGATCTGGTAGCCAGCGAGTCGCTGATCCAACTCACCCTGACGGCCTGCCTCATCGGCCTGGCACTGGGCCAGCTGTTGGCCGGCCCCATGAGTGACACGCTCGGACGCCGGCGTCCGTTGCTCGTTGGGGTCGCGATCTACGTCCTCGCCTCGCTGCTCTGCGCGCTCGCGCCTTCCGCCATCCTGCTGGTTCTCTTTCGATTGATCCAAGGGCTGGCCGGCGCCGCCGGGATCGTGATCGCTCGAGCCGTCGTCCGCGACATGTACTCGGGCGTGCCCGCTGCCCGCTACTTCTCGCGACTGATCCTCGTCATGGGCGTCGCCCCGATCCTGGCGCCGGTCCTCGGCGGCCAGGTGCTGCGGATCAGTTCCTGGCACGGCATTTTCCTGGTGCTGGCGCTGGTGACCGCACTGCTATTGGTCAGCGCCCTGGTCTGGTTGCCGGAAACGCTTCCCACCCACCTGCGTCGCGCCGGCAGCCTGCGCGATACGGGCCGCCGATTCGGCATCATCGCCCGCGATACGCGCTTCATCGGCTACGCGCTATCGGCCGGTCTCGCCTTCGGCGCAATGTTTGCCTATATCTCCGGCTCTCCCTTCGTATTGCAGGGGATCTATCACGTCTCACCGCAGACCTTCAGTCTGATCTTCGGCCTCAACGCTCTCGGCTTTGTCGTGACCAGCCAGATCAATGGCAGCCTGGTCAGTCGGATCGCGCCCTCGCGCTTGCTGATGGGTGGTCTGATCGGGACCGCCGCCGGCGGCCTGATCCTCCTGGGCGTCATTCTCGTAGGCGGCCTCGGCCTGGCGGCCGTGCTCCTTCCCCTCTTTGTGCTCGTTTCCAGCATCGGGTTCGTCGTTCCCAATGCCACTGCGCTGGCGCTCTCGCGTCACGCGGAGGCCGCCGGGACTGGTTCAGCGCTCCTGGGCGTCCTCCAGAGCGGGATCGCCGCCTTCGGCGCGCCCCTGGTCGGCCTGGCTGGGATCACCTCGGCCGTCCCGATGGGCACCGTCATTGCCATCGCGGCAGCTGGCGCGATCGTCACCTATGTGCTCACCTCGACCCTGGCTGACAATCCACGGCCGCTCGCCGCCTGACGCAGCGTGTTTCGTAAACTCGTCCGAACGAGGCCCATAGCAACGCGGACCGACTTCATATCAACCCGATGAGCGCCGAGGCGCGGGCGGGATACCAGACCACAAACCAGGTGGCGGCCGATCGCCGTTACTGGGTACTGGCCGCCGTTCTCGTGGTCCAGTTCACGGCCGTCCTGACCAGTACCATCGTTTCCACCGCGGCCCCTACCATCGTCGACGAGCTCCACGGCCTCAACCTCTACGCCTGGATCTTCACCGCGTATCTCCTGGCGTCCTCGGTGGCGGTCCCGGTCGTGGGAAAACTTTCCGATCTTTTCGGTCGCCGCCCCTTCTACATCGGGGGCCTGCTGATCTTCCTCTTCGGCTCGATGCTCTCGGGACTGGCGCAGAACATGTACGAGCTGATCGGGGCCCGCGCCATTACCGGCATTGGTGGTGGCGCGATGATGGCGCTTGCGGTCACGACCCTCGGCGATATCTTTTCGCCGCGCGAGCGCGGTCGCTGGATGGGATTGATCATGTCCGTCTTCGGGCTCGGGAGCATCGTCGGGCCGACCCTCGGCGGTGTCGTGACCGATCACTTCGGCTGGCGCTGGATCTTCTACGTCAACCTGCCGCTCGGCATCTTCGCGCTGGCGATGCTCGTTTCGACCCTGCCCCGCGTCCATCGCACCGGCCGCGTCCAGATCGACTGGCTCGGGATCGCGCTGCTCGTCGCGGCAGTCGTGCCCTTTCTGATCGGCCTGACCTGGGCCGGGATCAGCTACCCCTGGGGATCCGTGCAGGTAATCGGCACCCTGGGCGCCGGCGGCATCCTGGCGCTGCTCTTCGCCGTCCACGAGAATCGAGCGCGCGAGCCGATCCTCAGCCTGCACCTGTTCGAGAACCGGACGTTCACGGTCGCCGTGGTTCTGAGCTTCCTGGTTGGCGTCGCGCTCTTCGGCACCGTGACCTTCCTCCCGCTCTACGCCCAGGGCGTCAAGGGCCAGAGCGCCCAGGACGCCGGTCTGATCCTCGCCCCACTCATGGGCGGTTTTGTGATCGGCAGCGTCGTCGGCGGCCAGCTCCTCACGCGTACGGGCCGCTATAAGGTGCAGGCCGTTATCGGCATGGCGGTGACCACGGCCGGGATCTTCTCCTTGAGCCGACTCGATGCTGACTCCAGCTGGAGTTTCGCCATCAGCGCGATGGTGATCACCGGCATCGGCGTCGGCGCCGTCTTTCCGATCCTCTCGATCGCGGTCCAGAGTGCCTTCCCCTATCGCTTGCTCGGCACCGCCAACGCCGGCCGCCAATTCTTCAACAATCTCGGCTCCGTGATCGGGATCCCCGTGATGACCACCATCGTGCTCGAATCCTTCCAGCAAGAGCTGCCCGGGCATCTCTCACCATCGGCGGCAGGCGCCATGGCCAGGAGCGGACAGAACCTCGGCGAAGGTCTCGTCTCGGGCGTTGGCCAGAGTGGTCTGTCGCACATCCCCGGGTTGCAGCCGTCGGCGATTCCGGCGGTTCTGCATGCCATCCGCGTCAGCCTGGCCGTTGGGGTGCAGCGTGCCTTTCTCCTGTCGGCTGCGCTGGTCGCGATCGGCTTCGTGGTGACGTTCCTTTTGCCCGAGATTCCACTCCGCCAGACCGTCCACAGCGACGCCGCAGCGCCCGTAACCGCCGTCCAGGGCTGACGCGATGCCTCGCGCCGCCGCCAAACCGGTCGGATATCGCGAGGACATCGCCGAGGTCGTGTCCCGTGTCGTCGGCAAAATGCCGGGCGTGCGTGGGAAGAAAGGCGTCAGCGGCCGACCGCAGTTCTTCGGCGGCGATCGTCTCTTTGCCTTCATTGCTGGCGAGGGCGTCGCGCTCAAGCTCCCCGCCGATGTCGTCCAGCAGGTCGTCAACGGGGTCGACTATTTGCCATTCAAGATGCGCAACAAACCGGTTCTCAAAGAATGGATTCGCATCAAGCACGACGATGCCGCCACCTACGCGAAGGACGCCGCCCTCTTTAAAAAGGCGGTCGCCTTCGTTACGGCACCGGCGCCACCGCGCGGATCGGCGGCGCGGGCGGCTGTGGCTCCCGGACGGCGACGGCCAGCAAGATAACCAGCACCATCGCGATACCGTCGGCGACCAGCATCGCCGCCCGAACGCCGGCGGCCGATGCGACCAACCCACCGATCAACGGGCCCAGGCCAAAGCCAACCGAGATGCCGCTGGAGGCGAAGCCGAAGACGGTCGCCTGGACCACCCGCGGCGACTCGAGGCCGGTCATGGCACCGAAAGCCGGGATCAGCACCCCGGCCATGAAGCTCGCGATCACAAAGAAGGCGATCAGCAGCGGCTCGCTCACCGCCGCTGCGGTGGCAAGGATGGCGATTGTCGCGACCGCCGCCGCCGCAATCGTGACCAGGCGATAGCTGCTCCGCCGTACCGCGCGCGAATAGCTGACGCCGGCGAGCGCGGTGGCGATCCCTGCTCCGGCAAAAGTAACGCCGGTGAGCCCGCCCGCCCCGGCCGGGTTGAGCTGCAGGAGCCGGAGGACGACCAGCTGCTGGGAGGCGGCATAGGTTGTTTGCAACAGGGCCTGGGCGACGACCAGAACTGCGATCGCCCGCACCGTGCCCGGCCGCGCCGCATCGAGGGTCGCCAACAGCGGTGGTACGGCGGCCCTGGGCACCTGGGGTCGGACTTCCTTGACGACCAGCAGCACCGGGATCGTGGCCAGCAGCAGCAGGGCGCCGCCGGTGAAGAAGATGACACGCAGCCCGAGCGCATTGGCGGCCAGGCTACCGATCGCCGGACCGGTCGCATTGCCCAGTGAGATCGCCGAATTCAGGATGCCGAGCGACCACGCCATATGGGCCGGAGGCGTACCCGTCGCGACCAGGGCCGTGGCCGCCGCGACCGTTCCCGAGCTGGCGCCCTGCAAGGCGCGCAACGCGGTTAACTGCAAGGCGGACTGCGCAAGTCCCATCAAGCCAACCGAAACGGCGCCGCCGACCATCGCCCGGACCAGCATCGGCTTGCGGCCGTAGCGATCGGCCAGCCGGCCCCAGATCGGGGCGGTGATCGCCAGCGCGAAGCCGGTTGCGCCGGCGGTGATCCCGGTCCAGAAGGACAATTCCGAGCCGTTCGGAATATGCAACTCCCGATGCAAGAAAAGCGGGAGGAATGGGAAGGCAAACGAAAAGCCGAGGATGGCGACGAACTCCGCCAGCCAGAGGGCGGCGAGGTTGCGGCGCCAGTCGAGCATTCCCCATAGGATGACGGATGCGCTGTCGATTTCGACCGGTCACCGTTCGTCGTATTGGATAAGCGGGCCCATCCGGGCCGCAACGATCAAGGAGGACAGCATGGCGAAGTACGTACTCGTCTACTACGGTGGAAGCGCAGGGAACACGGAAAAGGAGCGCGCGGACCAGCTGCAGCAGTGGGGTGCCTGGTTCGGCAAGCTGGGCAAGAACATTGCCGACCAGGGGGCGCCCTTCTCGGGCAAGGTCAAGACGGTGGGCTCGAACGGCGGCGCCAAAGAGGGCGCGATCGGCCAGCAAGCCTCCGGCTACAGCATTGTCGAGGCGAACTCACTCGACGAAGCCACCAAGCACGCCCAGGGATCCCCGATCCTGAGCAGCGGCGGCCAGATCGCCGTCTACGAAACCCACACGATGTAATCAAGCCCCCGCTTCTTCCCTCCCCCGCTTTTTTGCGGGGGAGGGTCGGGGTCGGTGGGTGGCACCTAAGCTTTCTGTCCCACTTCGCAGCATCGGCGCTACGGGCTTATTCGCCGCCACTGGGAATGATGTTGTTGGAGCTGTTGTCGATATGCGGACCGAGGAGAATTGCGACTCCAACAGCCACGACCAATACGACTAACACGATGACGAAATACTCTGGCTTATGACGAGCTAAAGCCGCTAGCGGCGAAAACCGAGTAGGCTAGCGCTTCTTTTTTGGTTCAGCGAGGAGTTCGCGGCGCGCTTGTTCGAGTTCGTTGCGGACCTCGGCACTCGCCGTCGGATAGTACGGGTTGATGTCGATCAGTGCGTTGGCGATGATTGCCGCGGCCGCGATCCGCTCGAACCACTTGTGGTCACCCGGCAGGACGTACCAGGGGGCCCACCTGGTGCTGGTGTTGCTCAGCATCTCGCCGTACGCCTTCTGGTAGTCGTCCCAGTGGGCCCGCTCGCGGACGTCAGCAGCGGTGAACTTCCAGTTCTTTTCCGGCTCGTCGATCCGGGCCAGGAAACGCTCGCGCTGCTCCTCCCATGACACGTTGAGGAACAGCTTGACAATGCGAATCCCGTTGTCGACCAGGTATCGCTCCCAGTCGTTGATTTCCCGGTAGCGTCGCTTCCAGATGCCCTTTTGCGCTTCGTCCGGAAGATGCTGCGCGGCGAGCAGCTCGGGGTGGACCCGGACCACCAGCACCTCCTCGTAATGCGAGCGGTTGAAGATCCCGATCTTCCCGCGCGCAGGAAGCCGCTGCACCGAGCGCCAGAGAAAGTCGTGGGCCAATTCCTCCGTCGACGGCGCTCTGAAGGCACTGACCTGGACGCCCTGCGGGTTGACACCGCTCATGACGTGCTTGATCGTGCTGTCCTTGCCCGCGGCATCGAGGCCCTGGAGGACGACCAGGACGGCGTGAGTTTGCTGCGCCTGCAGCCGATCCTGGTATTCGGTCAGCAGGTCTACCCCATCCTTGAGCGCCCGCACCGTCCGCTTCCCCGTTTCTTTCCCGAGCCCACCGACGTGGCCGGGATCGAAATCATCGGGCAGCGTCACCGTCGTGCCCGGCTTGACCCGCAGGCCGTCGGCCAGCTCCGTGATGCGCTTCGGTCCAAATCCAGGCATTCCGCGCGCTCATAATCGCATCTCAGGAAACGTCGCCGGGCTGGCGCTATGCTTCCGACATGGCCAACCCGGCCGCGCCTGCCATGACGGCCCCCACGTTCAGCCACGTGCGCGCCGCCCGTGAGCGCATCCGTCCGTATCTATCGCCCACCGCGCTTCACCGCTATCCGGCGCTGGACGACCTGGTGGGCACCGAGACCTGGGTCAAGCACGAGAACCACCAGCCGATTTGCGCCTTCAAGATTCGCGGCGGCATCAACCTGATCGCGCAACTCTCGGAGGACGAGCGCCGGCGCGGGGTGATCACGGCGTCCACCGGCAACCATGGCCAATCGATCGCCTACGCCGCACGCCTCTTCAACGTGCGCGCTGTCGTCTGCGTCCCGGAAGCCGCCAACCCGGTCAAGGTGAAATCGATCCGCGGTCTCGGCGCCGAGATCGTATCCCATGGGGTCGACTTCGATGAGGCCCGCATCCACGCCGCCATGCTCGCCGAGCGCCACGGCTATCGCTTCATCCACTCCGGCAACGAGCCGCACCTGATCGCCGGCGTCGCGACGCAGGCGCTCGAGATCCTCGAGCAGCAGCCGGACATCGAGGTCATCATCGTGCCCGTCGGCGGCGGTAGCGGCGCCGCAGGGACGTGCATTGCCGCCAAGGCCATCAACCCGAAGGTCGAGGTGATCGCGGTGCAATCGGCCGAGGCGCCCGCCGCCTACCGGTCATGGAAGGCTCGACGCCTGATCGAGGACACGATGGGCACCATGGCCGAGGGCCTCGCGACGCGCGTCCCTTTCGAATTACCGCAGCAGATCCTGTGGGAGTTGCTCGACGACTTCCTCCTGGTTCCTGACGCCGAGATCCGGACCGCCGTCCGCCTGATGGTCGAGACCACCCGCAACCTGGCCGAGCCGGCGGGTGCCTCTCCCCTCGCCGCCGCCTTGCGCCTACGGGATCGGCTCGCGGGCAAGCGCGTCGCGCTCATCCTGAGCGGCTCGAATATCACGCCGGCGCAGCTGCGCGAGCTCCTGACCTAAAGCCAGCTTTACCTGGCGCCCGACAGGTCGTAAAGCGTCGCGCTGCTCCCCGGAACGGTGACGGCTGTGCCGTGCTAGGTCACCCAGGTCGGCTTCCTCGTTGAAGACCGGGATCGCGAGATCGAGCATGCCTCGATGGTGAGGCCGTGATCCTGTCGATTTCCTTATCGCAGGCTAAGAAGTTGGTGAGAGCACCCAGCGAAGGATTTGCTCCGCGACCGCCTCGGGCTGCTCGACGCTGGCAAGGTGGGGTGCACCCGGGATGACGACGAGCTGGGCGTGCGGGATCCGTCCCGACATCTCGCGCGACTGCTCGGGTGGCGTCGCCTGGTCGTTCTCGCCCGCCACCACCAGCGTTGGCACCGCGATCCGCGGAAGGTCGTCACGGAGATCCATGGCCGCCAGGGCCTCGCAGGTCGCGGCGTACCCCTCGACGGGGGTTGCGAGAAGCGCCCCCCGGATCGACTCCACCGGCTCCGGAGCCCCAGCCAAAAACGCGGGCGTGAACCACCGACTCAGAACGGTCTCGGCAATCGGCGCCATCCCCTCGCGCCGCACCAGGACGGCTCGCGCCGCGTAATCCTCTGGATGCATCATTCGGGGAGCGGTGCAACAGAGCAGCAGCTGATGGAGGCGGTCGGGCGCGTGAGCGCCCAGCCATTGCCCGACCATGCCGCCAAGCGAGAGCCCGCAGAATGAGACGCGCTCCATCCCGAGGCGATCGAGCAGCCGGATCAGGTCCTGGCCGAGATCGGAAATCGCGTACGGGCCCGGCGGGACCGGCGAGGCGCCGTGCCCGCGATCGTCGTAGCGAAGAACGCGCAGGCTGGACAGGTGGGGCCGCACGGCGTCCCACATCCCCATCGATAGACCGAGGGCATGGGACAGGACGAGGACGGGAGCGTCCGGCGGCCCCTCGATCTCCGCGTTGAGGTCAACTGGCGGTGGGACCGTGGCCATACTCCTTTCGCAGGGCGTCCTTTGCCACGCGATGGGTCGCCGTCGTGGGAAGCGAATCGCGGAAGTGGATCCGGCTCGGGACCTTGTAGGCCGCGAGCCGCGTGGCGGCCCAGGCTTTCAGCCTGGCCTCGTCGCCCGCTCCTCCGTGGTGGAGAACGACAACGGCAACAACCTCATCCTCCATCAGGCCCGCCGGGACGCCGAACACGGCGGCCGCGCGCACGCCCGGATGAGCCAGCAGTGCGTCCTCCACCTCGCCAGGGGCGATGTTCTCGCCGCGGCGCCGGATCATCTCCTTATAGCGTCCGGTGAGAAAGACGTCGCCGTCGCGATCGCGGCGACCGGCATCGCCGGTACGGAGCCAGCCGTCCTTGATGGTGGCAGCGGTCACCTCGGGGGCGTTCCAGTAGCCCGGCGTCATGACCGGGTTTCGGAAGCACAGCTCACCGACCTCATCGGTCGCCGCCTCCCCACCGGCTTCTCGGACGATCCGCATCTCATTCACGAACGCACCCGATGCCGGCTGCCGCGGCCTGCCGACGCTGCCGGGCTTCAGCCGCGACGTTGGCGTCTCGGCACAGCCGAACGGGTTCTCGCTCATCCCATAGCCCGTGAGGATACGGACCCGGAAGCGGGCCTCGAGTCGCTCGCGTTGCTCGGGTGGCGGTCCGGGCGCGGCGTAAATCGTGCGCAGGGAGGACTCGGTCCACGTCGTCTCCGGCTGGGCAGCGAGGAACTCCAGCATCGCGCCAACCACGTTGACCTCCGTGACCTCCAGCGCCCGCGCATCGTGCCAGAAGCTCGAAGCATGGAATTTTGCCGTCAACGCCATGGGAAAGCCGTGCGCCAGCGTAGTCATCAGCGAGTAGGCCTGGGCATTGATGTGGAACAGTGGTAGGCAGGCCCAGAGCCGCTGCGGCGCGGCAAGTTGCAACCACCCGGGAAAGGCTCGACCGCTCTCCGTGTAGGCGGCATGCCGGACCATCACCCCCTTCGGACGGCTGGTCGTCCCCGACGTATAAACGATGGCGGCCGTTCCCATCGGATCGGCGGCCACGGCCTGCGGTGTATCGTCCGCCCGCTCCCCCTTGAGCGCCTCGACGTCGTCACCGAGCAACACGATCGAAGGCTTGAGATCGTCTCGCAGGTAGTCGATCTCTGACTGGGTGAGCTCCGGGTTGATCGCGGCCGGGATGCCGCCGGCCCAGATCGCGCCCAGCCACGCATGCACCAGCGCGAGGGAATTGGGTGCCGCCATCAGGACCCGGTCGCCCGGCGTCAGACCGCGCCGGCGGAGCGCCGATGCTCCGGCAGCGGCCGACCGCGCCAGCTCCCGGAAGGATTCGGCCCGCTCGGTCGTGAGAATCGCGGGCCGGTCGCCATAGCGATCGACCGACGACCGCAGCAGCTCAGGGACCGTCACGAAGCTCACCGACCCGGCGAGCCCTCGCTCAGCACCTCTTCCGCGATCCGAAACGCCGTGTGCGCAGCCGGGACGCCACAATAGACGGCGGTTTGCAACAGCACCTCGCGCAACTCATCGACGGTGACGCCGTTGCGGAGCGCGCCGCGTAGATGGAGCGCCAGTTCGTCAGGTCGATTCAGGGCCACCGTCATCGCGACCGTGATGCAGCTGCGGATTCGTCGGTCGAGACCAGGTCGGGTCCAGATCTCCCCCCAGGCATAGCGCGTGATCACGTCCTGGAAGTCTTTCGTCAGGGGCGTCGCCGAAGCCGTCGAGTGGTCGACGTAGGCATCGCCCAGCACCTCGCGCCGCGCCTTCATCCCACGTTCGCGACGCTCGTCGTCTGTCATGACTCTCCTTTCCGCTGACGGCGGTACGCAGCCAGCGCGCGGTCGATCATCTGCCCGGCCGCGCCAATATATCTGGCGGGCTCGAGCGCATTCGCCAGGGTCACGCTGTCGAGATAGCCGGCAATCTGCCGGTCCTCCTTGATCACCTGGGCGAAAGACCGGCCGCCGGACTGCGCGGTGGCCACCGCCCGGTCAACCAGCGTCCGCGCGGTCAGCCCATCGACCCGTCGAGCCAGCGCCACGACCACCGATTCGGCCATGACCAGGCCTCCGGTCAGATCGAGGTTCCGGCGCATCCGCCCCGGGTCAACCTGGATCCCGCCCAGGACATCCGCGAGCCGGGCCGCGGCCCCACCGGTCAGCCGCAGACACTCGGTGAGGGCCGGCCACTCGGCCTGCCAGGCGCCGGCAGCCCGTTCGTGTTCCTGCACCATCGCCTGCTGCAGGGTTGCGACCTGGGCGTTGATCCCGCGAACGGCGGCCAGGATCTCGATGGATTGGACGGGGTTTTGCTTCTGCGGCATGGCCGATGACCCTCCCTTCCCTTCCGCGATCGCTTCACGAACCTCACCGACTTCCGTCTGCGCCATCAGCACGACGTCCGTCGCCACCTTGCCGGCAACGCCCGCCACCAGGCCGAGCACATTCGCCACTTCAACGACGCGCGACCGCGCCGTGTGCCAGGGCAGCACCGGGTCCGCGAGATCGAGCTCAGCGGCCATCGTCCGAGCCACCTCGAGGCCGTTGTCTGACAGCGCCGCCAGGCTGCCGGCGGCGCCGCCGAACTGAATGGCCAGTCGCGTTGTCCGCACGCGCCAGACCTCCGCTCGCGCTTCCGTGATGGCATTGAGCCAGCCGGCAACCTTCAGACCGAATGTGGTCACCGAGGCTTGCTGCAGCAGCGTGCGCGCGGCCATCAGCGTCGAGCGATGCCGGTCCGCGAGCGTGGCGGCCGCGGCGGCGGCACGATCAACGTCGTGAAGAACCAGGTCGAGCGCCCGTCGGGTGATCACCATCATGGCGGTGTCGAGGATGTCCTGGCTGGTCGCTCCGAGGTGCACGAAGGGCGCGGCGTCCTTCCCCACTTTCTGGCGCACGGCGGTCACCAGCGGCACCACCGGATTGGCACTCTGCACCGCGTCACGGCCGAGCTGCTCGATGTCGTACTCGCCCGGCTCGCACCGTGCCGAGATCGCCTGGGCGGCGGCGAGTGGGATCAGCCCCAGATGACATTCGGCGGCCGCCAGTGCCGCCTCGACCTGCAGCATGGCCGCGACCCAGGCATGATCCGAGGTGGCCTCGAGCATCGTCGGTGTGCTGGTGCTGGGGCCGAAGAGCGGGTCAGATGGCAACGGACACCGTCGCGCCTAGCTTGATCGTGACAAAAGAATTATGATCGGCGCGCGCCCCTGAGGGAGCAGCGGTCATGATCTATCAAGGTCCCGCGGTCGAGATCCCGGACATTGCCCTCGTCCCGTTCGTCCTCCAGCGGGCGTCCGAGCTGGGGGACAAGCCCGCTCTCATCGATGGCCCCAGCGGCCGCCAACTGACCTATACCGCGCTGGCTGACGGCGTGAAGCGAGCCGCCTCGGCTCTTCGGCGGCGCGGGTTCAAGCAGGGCGACGTCTTCGCGATCTTCAGCCCCAACCTGATTGAGTACCCGATCGCCTTTTTGGCGGTCGCCTCGCTGGGCGGCGTCGTCACCACCGTCAACTCGCTCTATACGCCTCGCGAGCTGGCGGATCAGCTGAAGAACTCCGGCGCCCGCTTTCTCTTGACGATGCCGGCGTTCATGGATCGGGTAAACGACGCGCTCAAGGACGCCGCGATCGAGGAGACCTTCGTGTTCGGCGAGGCTGATGGGGCGACCTCGTTCAGCGAGCTGCTGGCGAAGCCCGCCGAGGACTTCAGCGTCAACATCAACCCGACGGAGGACCTGGTCGCGCTCCCCTACTCGAGCGGCACCACCGGGATCGCCAAGGGCGTGATGCTGACCCACCGCAACCTGGTCGCCAACGTGTGCCAGGCCGCACAGTGCTTTCACGTGGCCGAAGGCGAGCGGGTGCTCGGGGTCATGCCCTTCTACCACATCTACGGCATGACGGTGATCATGAACCTCACGCTTCGCTCCGGTGGGACGATCGTGACGATGCCCAGGTTCGAGCTGGAGGCCTTTTTGCGTGTCCTCCAGGACCACCGCGTCCGGCGCGTGTATGTGGCGCCGCCGATCGTCGTGGCGCTGGCCAAGCATCCGATGATCGACCAGTTCGACCTTTCGTCGGTCGCCCTGGTGTTCTCCGGCGCCGCGCCACTGGACGAGGCGCTCGCGGCGGCCTGCAGCGCACGTCTGCATTGCGCCGTCAATCAGGGCTACGGCATGACCGAAGCCAGCCCGGTCACGCACGCCGTCCGCGACGACGTCGATTGGACCAAGGTCGGCTCGGTCGGCCCGGTGGCTCCCGGCACGGACTGCATCGTGGTCGACATCACGACCGGATCCGCGCTCGGACGTGGCGCGGACGGGGAGATCTGGATCCGCGGACCCCAGGTCATGAAGGGGTACCTCAACAACCGTGCCGCCACCGAGCAGATCCTCGACCGCGACGGTTGGCTGCATACCGGAGACATCGGCCATGCCGACAAGGACGGCGACTTCTTCATCGTCGACCGCTTGAAAGAGTTGATCAAGTACAAGGGCTACCAGGTGCCACCGGCGGAACTGGAGGCCATCTTGCTCTCGCACCCGGCCGTCGCGGACGCGGCTGTCATTCCCAGCCCCGATGACGCAGCCGGCGAGGTCCCGAAGGCGTTTGTCGTGCTCAAGAGTCCGGTGGCGCCGGAGGAGTTGATGCGGTATGTGGCGGAGCGAGTCGCCCCCCACAAGAAGGTCCGGTTGATCGAGGTAATCGACGAGATCCCGAAGTCGGCCTCCGGCAAGATTCTCCGCCGCAAACTGGTCGAACGGGAACGCGCGAGGACACGCTTGCGTTCCTGATTTCCGAGGGACATAATTGGCGCAATCGCCAACCCTCAGTACACAGATCATCTGGATGCAGTATCGGGGGATCGCTAAGCGTGGAGGGAAAGAAGGGTGACCGGGAGCCATGACAGTTCCGCCGAAGATCGGGGTCTCCAGCCGGTGATCAGCAAGGGGCGTATCAACCGCCGCGACATCCTCAAACTCTCGGGCATGACGGTGGGCGCCGTGGCGATGGGCGACCTCCTGGCCGCCTGCGGTCTGGGCGGGTCGAATGTTGGGACCTCCGCATCGGGCGGCGTGATCCGCATCGGCTACGTCAGTCCGCTCACCGGTCCGGCCGCGGGCTTTGGCGAGCCCGATCCGTATGTCATTGGTCTCGCCAGAAAAGCTTTTCAGAGCGGCCTCGACATCGGTGGCAAGCATTATTCGGTCGAGATCATCAGCAAGGACAGCCAGGCCACCCCGTCGGTCTCGGCACAGGTCGCCAATGATCTGATCAGCAGTTCCAAGGTTGATCTGATGCTGGCGACATCGACGCCGGAATCAGTCAACCCGGTATCCGACAGTGCTGAAGCGGCAGGCGTCCCGTGCATCTCGACGGTGGTCCCGTGGGAGGCCTGGTACTTCGGCCGTGGCGCCAAGCCAGGGCAACCGTCGCCATTCAAGTACAGTTTCCACTTCTGCTTCGGCGTGGAGGAGTTCGCCAAGGCCTATACCGGCCTCTGGCCGCAGGTCTCCACCAATAAAAAGGTTGGCGTGATGTATCCGAACGATGCTGACGGGAACGCCATTCGCGCCAACCTCGCCCCGGCGCTCCAGAAGGCCGGGTACACCATCTTCGATCCGGGCGCCTACGCGGACGGGACCAACGACTACTCGTCGCAGATCGCCTATTTCAAAAACCACGGGGTCGAGATTTTCAACACCTTCCCAATCCCGCCGGACTTTGCGACCTTCTGGAGACAGGCGGCCCAGCAGGGCCTGACCGCCCGGATCAAAATCTCCCAGATCGCCAAGACGGGCTTGTTCCCCTCACAGGTCGAGGCACTGGGAGCCCTCGGCCCAGGGCTGGCGAGCGCAGCCTACTGGCATCCGAGCTGGCCATACAAGTCATCGCTCACCGGGGTTACCTCGAAAGACC
This sequence comes from Candidatus Dormiibacter sp., assembly GCA_039922495.1. GTDB lineage: Bacteria > Chloroflexota > Dormibacteria > CF-121 > CF-121 > JALYYC01. The sequence goes on along the minus strand of JBDTEO010000001.1, from coordinate 30,278 downwards.
TGGGATCCGGATACGAATCGTCGAGCGGCAAGCAGTGGAACCAGCAACTCGGGCCGAGCCTGGCGCTGTTCGACGTCGCCGCCGCCGTCCTCAAGGCTAGCGGCGACCCGAAGAACAAGGCCAAGGTCGCCGACGCCATGAAGACCCTGAGCGTCGAGACCCCGGTCGGCAAGCTCAAGTGGGGGGCCGGGCCGGTGGCGAACGTGGTGGCCACCCCAATCATCGGAGGCCAGTGGGTCAAGGGCAGCAAACACCCCCTCGATTTCGTTCTCTGCGAGAACTCCGCGGATTCGAACGTCCCGGTGGCGGGCAAGCTCGCAGCCTACGGCGCGTAAGCCATTGCGGTGACGGCGCAGGAGCCCCGGCCGGCATTGATGGCGCAGGCCATCGAGATGCGGTTCGGGGCTCTGCCAGTGCTGGACGACGTGAACTTCGTGGTGGCGGATGGGGAGGCGGTCGGGATCGTCGGGCCCAACGGGGCCGGAAAGACAACCCTGCTCAACGTGCTCTCCGGCGCGATGCGGCCGAGCGCGGGGCGCGTCACCTTCCGCGGCGAGGACGTGACGCCGCTCGATGCCGCGCATCGCTGCCGGCTCGGAATCGGGCGATCCCACCAGGTCCCCCGTCCCTTCAGCGACATGACCGTGTTCGAGAACGTCCTGGTCGGGGCCAGCGCCGGCGCGGGACGCTCCCGGTCGGCCGCGAATCAGCTGGCGCTCGGCGTGCTCGAGGAATGCGCCCTTGCCGAGCTGGCCAACCGCCGAGCCGGCAGCCTTGGGCTCTTGCACCGGAAACGCCTTGAACTGGCCCGGGCACTCGCCACCGACCCAGCGGTGATCCTCCTAGATGAAATCGGAGGCGGTCTCACCGACCTGGAAGCGGCCGAGCTGGTCAAGACGTTGCTCGCCATCCGCGAGCGGGGCGTTTCGATCGTCTGGATTGAGCACGTGGTGCACGTGCTGGTTCAGCTGGTCAGCCGGTTAGTCTGCATGAACGCCGGACGGGTGATTGCCGATGGGAAGCCGGAAACGGTGATGCAAGACGCCGCGGTGGTCGATGCCTACCTGGGAAGACGGCGTTGACGCTGCTCCAGGTGGAGAGGCTCAGTGCCGGACACGGTCTGCTCCAGGCGGTCCGGGATGTTTCGCTGGAGCTCGAGGCGGGCCAAACCCTAGCGCTCGTGGGGGCCAACGGCGCCGGCAAGTCGACCCTGCTGCGATCCATCGCCGGCGTGCACCGGCCGACCTCGGGCCGCATCAAATTGGAAGGTCGGGATGTGACCAATATCCCAGCCCATCGCCGAGTCCGACTCGGCGTGGCACTCGTACTGGAAGGACGCCGCCTGTTCCCTGGGCTCACGGTTGAGGAAAACCTGCGCGTAGCAGCGGCGACCCGGCCTGGCCCGTGGAATGTTGAGGCGGTTCTCGAGGCGTTTCCCAATCTACGGAGGCTCCGCCGGCGGACGGCCGGGACGCTCTCGGGAGGCGAGCAGCAGGCGACCGCCATCGGACGCGCCCTGATGAGCAACCCCTCGGTGCTCCTGCTCGATGAGGTCTCCCTCGGGTTGTCACCCGCGGCCGTTGATCTCGTTTACGGGTCTTTCCAGAAAGTCCGTGCGCAGGGCTCCGCGATGCTCATCGTCGAGCAGGACCTGGGTCGCGCGCTCGACGTCGCCGATCGTGTCGTCTGCATGCTGGAGGGGAGGTTCGTGTTGGAGGCCAAAGGACACGATCTCAGCTACGAACAGGTCACCCGCGCGTACTTTGGACTCGACCGCTCGGTTGCCGCGGACGCCCAATGATCTGGCTCAACGCGGTGATCCAGGGTGTCCTGCTCGGCGGCTTCTATGCGCTGCTCGCCTGCGGGCTCTCGATCATGTTCGGGGTGATGCGCATCATCAACCTGGCGCATGGCGACCTTGCCGTGCTGGGTGCCTACGTCGTCTGGCTGCTGCTCAGCACCTACCACGTCCCGCTGGCCCTGGCGGTGGTCGTCGCGCTGGCCGTGATGCTGGCGCTCGGCTACCTGTTGCAGCTCGCGGTGCTCGACCGCAGCCTGCGCTCGGGCGTGCTCACCCCGCTGCTGGCAACCTTTGGCCTCTCGGTGGTCGTGCAGAACGCCCTCCTGATCGCGTTTTCGCCCGACGTTCGCTCCTTGGGCGGCGATGCCGGCTCACTCGCCATCTCGAGCTGGCGCCTTACGAGTGAGATCTCGCTTCCCCTCCTCGGCGTGCTCACGCTCGCCGTGGCCATCCTGGTTGTCGAGGGTCTCCAGGCCTTTCTTCGACGGACCACCCTCGGAGCCCAGTGGCGCGCCGCGTCCGAGGATGCCGAAGCCGCCAGGGTGGTGGGCATCGACGCGAGCCGCATCTACGCCGCGGCGACCGCGCTGGCGGTGGCGATCGCCGCGCTCGGAGGGATCGCGCTGGCGCTGCGCTCGACCTTTGAACCGAGCGCCGGGCCGACCCAACTCATCTTCGCCTTCGAGGCGGTGGTCATCGGGGGCCTCGGTTCCCTGCGTGGAACCTTGATCGGCGGGATCCTGCTCGGGATCGCCCAGGCGCTTGGTTCGGTCGTCAACCCCCAGTACGCCGTGCTCGCCGGACATCTCGTCTTCCTTGCCGTCCTGGCCGGGCGCAACAGCGGGCTGCTGTCGGCGGCGAGATGGCAGGCGCTTCGCCCCAGGGGCGGCGTGACGACATGAGGGTCCGGCGCTGGACTCGGACCTCAGGCATCTTCACCGCGTCGGTGGGAGTGGTGGCGGTGGCGCTCGCCCTTGTGCCCTTCAACTTCGGCAGCGACGTCATCCAGAAACTGACCTCGCTGCTGATCCTGATCATCCTGGCCACCATGTGGAACGCCCTCGCCGGCTACGGGGGTTTGGTGTCGGTCGGTCAGCAGGCCTTCATCGGGGTGGGAGCGTATGCGACGCTCTATTTCGCGGGTCAGGGCATCCCGCCATACGTCGCGATGCTGTTGGCGGCGCTCTTCTCGGGGCTGCTGGCGCTGGCCATCTCGCCCTTCGCGCTCCGGCTGCGCGGCGCGCAGTTCGCCATCGGGATGTGGGTCACGGCGGAGATCCTCCGGATCCTGGTGACGCTCAACTCGAGCCTTGGCGGGGGGACCGGGCTGTCGCTGATTCAACTGAACCAGTACGACCCGATCTACCAGCAGGCCTTCACCATGTGGATCGCGCTCGGCTTCGCGGTGGTGCTGATCGCGACCCTGTTCATCCTGCTGCGGAGCCGGATGGGAACCTCGCTGCAGGCGATTCGCGATGACGAGGAAGCCGCGCAGTCGCTCGGTGTCCGCGTCGGGGTCACCAAACGCACCCTGTTCGTCCTTGCGGGCGCCGGCTGCGGCGCTGCCGGCACGGTGATCATCGCCAACAGTCATTTCGTGAACCCGGGATCGATCTTCAGCGTTCAGTGGACCGCGCTGATCATTTTCATGGTGCTTGTGGGTGGGCTCGGCACCTTCGAGGGGCCATTCATCGGGGCAATCCTGCTCTTCGCCATCGAGACCGTGTTCAGCGCCGGCGGTGCCTGGTACCTCGTCGGCCTCGGCGCCACCGCCGCGGCGTTCGCCGTTTTCCTGCCGGCTGGCATCTGGGGCACGGTGCAGCACCGACTGGGCATTCAACTGCTGCCCGTCGGGTACTACGTCGAAGCGGTCAAACCGGCCAAGGAGGGATCTGCCGCATGACAACCACCGAGGCCGCCGTCGTCCACGAAAAGGACGGCCGGTTCTCGATCGAGGCGGTCGAGCTCGATGCGCTGCGACCCGACGAGGTGCTGGTGCGAATGGTCGCCACCGGGCTCTGTCATACCGACCTCTCGGTCAGGTCCGGCGTGATCCCATTTCCGTTGCCGGGAATCGTGGGCCACGAGGGGGCCGGCATCGTGGAGTCCGTCGGAGAGGGCGTGACCGGCCTGAAGGCCGGGGACCACGTGCTCGCGTCGTTCACGTCGTGCGGCCGATGCCGCAACTGTGTCAGCGGGCATCCCGCCTACTGTCTCGCCTTCTTGCCGCTCAACCTGCTTGGAGGAAAGCGCGCGGACGGTTCCGCGACGGTCAGCCAGGACGGCGCGGACCTCAACGCGCACTTCTTCGGCCAGTCCTCCCTTTCGCGGATGGCGGTGATGGATGAGCGCAGCCTGGTCAAGATCGACCCCGGAGCGCCGCTGGAGATGCTGGCGCCACTGGGCTGTGGCATTCAAACGGGTGCCGGCGCGATCCTCAATATTCTGAAGCCCAAACCGGGTTCGACCGTCGCGGTCTTCGGCACCGGGGCCGTCGGTTTGGCCGCGGTGATGGCGGCCCGACTCACCGGGGCAACCGAGATCATCGCCGTCGACGTCGTTGCGTCGCGCCTTGAGCTTGCTCGCGAGCTGGGCGCCACCCTCGCCGTCGACGCGGGTGCGGGTGACCCTGTTGGCGCCATCATGGAGGCCACCCATGGCATCGGGGTCACGCATTCGGTGGAGTGCTCGGGCAGCACCACCGTGCTCGCGGGTGCCATCAAGGTGCTCGCCCCACTCGGATCATGCGCGCTGATCGGTGCACCCCAGGCAGGCGCCACGGTGCCGGTCGACGTCAACTTCATGCTCAACGGCAGGCGCCTGGTCGGCGTCACCGAGGGGGACAGCCATCCGGCAACCTTCATCCCGGCCTTGGTCCAGCTCTGGGAGCAGGGGCGCTTCCCGATCGACCGCATGGTCAGGCACTACCGCTTTGAAGACATCGAAGCGGCGGCCACCGACGCGAAATCCGGCGCCGTGATCAAGCCCGTTTTGAGGTTCGAATGACCCACGCCAAGGCCAAATCCGCGCCGGGGCATGTCTACCCGGCGGAGGACCTGAACCAACATCCCGGGCATCTAATCCGGCGCGCGCAGCAGGCCCTGAATGCGGCCTGGGCGGAGAAGGTGTCGAAGACCATTTCCTCGCCGCAGTTCGCCGTCATGAATGCGCTGCTCGCCGACCCTGAGCTGGACCAGCGCACCGTTGGGGAGCGGGTCGACATCGATCGGTCAACCATGGCCGACCTCGTGGCGCGACTCACCGCGCGGGGTTTGCTGGAGTGGACGCGCGACTCCGCCGACGGGCGACGAAAGAAGATTCGACTCACCCCAAAGGGGTGCGCACTCCTGCAGGAGATCATTCCGCGGACCCGGACGATGACCGGGCACCTCGTGCGGGCCCTCAGCCCCAGCGAGGAAGCGGAGTTACGTCGCCTTCTCCGCCTGGTGGTCACGGCCCACGACGCTTCAACGTCATCAACCGACCAATGAGCACGCGGACCCAGGTGGCCATCATCGGGGCCGGGCCCGCCGGCTTGATGCTCTCGCATCTGCTGCATCGGGCAGGCATCGAGTCGGTGGTCCTCGAGAGCCGCAGCCGGGAATACGTCGAGAGTCGGATCCGCGCCGGAGTGCTCGAGGCCGGGGCTGCCGACATGCTCCGTCAGACTGGGCTCGGCGAGCGGATGGACCGGGAGGGCCTGGTCCACGGCGGGATCTACCTGCAGTCCAGTGGTTGCCGCTACCACGTCAACTTCCTCGACCTGGTCGGCCGCGGCATCATGGTCTACGGCCAGCGAGAGGTGGTCTGCGACCTGATCGAGGCGCGGCTTTCGGCAGGCGGGGAGATCCTGTTCGAGCACGAGGCCCTGGCGGCCGACCGTCTCGACGATGATCGACCACGCCTCACCTACCGGCACGACGGCGAGGAGCTCACGCTCGAGTGCGACTACATCGCCGCCTGTGACGGGGCCCACGGGATCGGTCGCCGGTCGATGCCAGCCGACGCTTTGCAGATCTACGAGCACGAATACCCCTACGCGTGGCTCGGGATCCTCGCCCGGACGCCGCCGTCCGTCTCAGAGCTGATCTACGCGTCCCACGAGACGGGCTTCGCGCTCCACAGCATGCGATCGCCGGAGATCAGCCGTCTCTACCTGCAGGTCGACCTCGGCGACGCGCTTGCCGACTGGCCCCCGGAGCGAATCTGGCCGGAGTTGCGCCTGCGGCTTGGTGAGCAAGGCCTGGTTGCGGGTGAAATCATTGAGGTCGGGCTCACCCCGGTGCGTGGCATGGTCCTCGAGCCAATGCAGGCGGGCCGGCTATTTCTGGCCGGTGACGCGGCGCACATCGTTCCGCCGACCGGGGCCAAGGGGATGAACCTGGCCCTCGGCGACGTGCGGACGCTATCACGTGCCCTCATCAGCTGGTACGAATCGCGGTCGACCGCTGCGCTCGAGGGGTATACGCCGGCGTGCTTGCGACGGGTCTGGAGGGCGCAGTATTTCTCGGCGTTCATGACCAACCTGCTGCACCGTGATCCGGCCGGCAACCCATTTGCGCGGCGGCTCCAGATGGCCCAGCTGGCCCACATCGCCAGCTCCCGGGCCCCGGCCACCTCGCTAGCGGAGAATTACACCGGCGCCGCCACCGACGAGACTCACGGGGCGGGATGGGAGCTTACGCGATGAGCGATGCGAAGCAGTACGACCCGCCCTATCTCTATCCGGACTACGTCACCACACGACTGCGGGCGCCACTCCAACCGCTCGTCACGCTTCCCGATGGATTCCTTGATTTCCCGGCGCCCCGCCTTCCTTACCCGAGCGCTGCCAATGCGCTTGACCTGACCCGGCAGCACGCCGGCGAGCCGATGGGAGAGCGAATCATCGTCACCGGCCGCGTGCTCGACAGCGACGGCCACCCGGTCGCCGACACAATGGTGGAAATCTGGCAGGCGAATGCCGCCGGGCGGTACCTGGACCAGGAGGACCAGCACCCGGCTCCGTTGGATCCGAACTTTTCCGGCGCCGGACGTTGCCTGACCGATCCGCAGGGCCGGTACCGGTTCATCACCATCAAGCCCGGCGCCTACCCCTGGCGGAACCATCGCAACGCCTGGCGACCCGCCCACATCCACTTTTCCCTGTTCGGGCCGGAGTTCCGCAGCCGGCTCGTGACCCAGATGTACTTCCCGGGTGATCCGCTGATGCCCCGCGATCCCATTTTGCAATCGATCCCTGATCCGGCCGGGCGCGAACGGCTCGTCTCCCGTTTCGACCCGGAGACGACCGTCCCGGAATGGGCGCTCGGCTACGAATGGGACATTGTCGTGCGAGGCCGGGCGGCGACGCCATTCGAGAGGGAATGATGGGCGAACCACTCACACCGTCCCAGACCGTCGGACCATTCTTCGGGATTGGTCTCCCCTACGAGCGCGGCGAGCAGATCGTCGCGCCTGGAAACGCCGAGGCGATCCGGATCGAGGGCCAGGTGCTCGACGGGGCAGGCCAACCCGTTCCCGATGCGCTGCTCGAAGTCTGGCAGCCGGATCAGCAGGGCCGCTACCGTTCCGCGCCGGCTGACGGCCCCAACGGCTTCGGCCGCTGCCGCACCGACGCCGAGGGCGCTTTTAGCTTCGTAACCGTCAAACCCGGCGCCACGGTCGCGCCGGATGGGCGGATCCAGGCCCCGCATCTCAACGTCACGATCTTCGCCCGCGGCCTGCTGCGTCATCTGGTGACCAGGATGTATTTCCCGACCGAAACGTCTGCGAACGCCGCCGACCCCGTGCTCGGCATCGTCCCGCCGGGGCGCCGAGCAACGCTGATCGCGCGGAAGGAAGGCAACCTGCTGCACTTCGACGTTCGACTGCAGGGGGAGAACGAAACGGTGTTCTTTGTCGTCTGACCGGCCTATGCTGAACCACAAGTCACAGGAGGAAGAGCGATGAGCACAGTCGTATCCGACGAGAAGGCGACCCAAAAGACAGCCCCGAAGGAGTACCGGCAGTACATCGATGGGAAGTGGGTTGGCGCGGCGAACGGCGCGACGTTCGCGGACCATGACCCCTTCACCGGCAAGACGATGGCCACCATCCCCGCCTCGACGCGCGAGGACGCGAAGCGCGCCGTCGACGCCGCCGCGAGGGCGTTTCCCGCCTGGTGGAAGACCCCGCCCGGCGCGAAGCAACGCCTCTTCCTCAAGGCCGCCGACATCCTCGAGCGCCGCCAGATGGAGGTCGTCGGCTTGCTCGCCTCCGAGACCGGGTGCACCTTCGGCTTCGGCATGTTCCAGACAATGTTCACGCCAAACCTGCTCCGCCAGGTCGCCGGCCTTGTTTACCAGCCGACCGGCGAGATCCTCCCCGCCGACCTCCCAGGCGCCTTCTATATGGGGATCCGTCAACCGGTCGGGGTGGTCGCCGGGCTCGCGCCCTGGAACGCGCCGCTGATCCTGTCACTGCGGTCGATTGCGTCCGCGCTCGCTTTCGGCAATACGGTGGTCCTCAAGCCATCGGAGGAGTCACCGATCACCGGCGGCATCCTGTACGCCGAGATCTTCGAGGAGGCCGGATTCCCGCCCGGTGTGGTCAACGTGATCACGCACGCGCCCGGCCAGGCGGAGCCCGTCGTCGATGAATTCATGGAGAACCCGAAGGTTCGCCGCATCAGCTTCACCGGCTCGACCAGGACCGGGCGAATCCTTGCCCAGAAGGCGGCAAAGCACTTGAAGCGGATGGTGCTCGAGCTTGGTGGTCAGAACCCCCTGATCGTGCTCGCCGATGCCGACCTCGAGTATGCCGTCAACGCGACCGCCTTCGGTACCTTCCTGCACCAGGGACAGATTTGCATGTCGGCCCGCCGGATCATCGTCGAACGTCCGATCGCCAAGGAGTTCATCGACAAGCTCGTCGCCAAGACGAAAGGGCTCAAGGTCGGCAGCCCAACGGAGATGGACACGATCATCGGGCCGCTGATCAACAAGCAGGCGCTCGACCAGGTCGGCGCCCGCGTCGATGAGGCGGTCAAAGGCGGCGCAAAGGTCCTCACCGGGGGCAAAGCGCAGGGCGCCTGCTATGAACCGACTCTAATCACCGACGTTCCGGCGAACGCCACGATGAGTAAGGAAGAGACGTTCGGGCCTGTCGCCACCATCACGATCGTGGACGACGCCGACGAGGCGGTCAAGGTCGCGAACGAGACGACCTACGGACTCTCAGCCGGCATTCTGACCAAAGACGCGGACCGCGCGCTCGGGCTGGCCGAGCGGATCGACGCCGGTATCGTCCATATCAACGACCAACCCGTGAATGACGAGCCGCAGGTGCCGTTCGGTGGCGTCAAGGACAGTGGGTACGGTCGGTTCGGCGGCAATGGCGCCGCGCACGAATTCACCGAGATGCGCTGGGTGACGGTGCAGAGCCAGGGGAGACCGTTCCCCTTCTAGTCATGACGAGCGAACCCATTCGCAGCGAGGTGATCGGCAGCCTGCTGCGGCCGGACTACCTGAAGACGGCCCGCGAGCAGCGTGGCGGCGGCACGCTGTCCGACATCGACTTCAAACGGATCGAGGATAGGGCGGTCGATGAGGCCATCGCCCTCCAGACCGCGGCCGGCATTGATGTCATCACCGATGGCGAGCAGCGTCGCTACGCCTTCTACGGTCATCTCGTCGATGCCATGGACGGCTTCGACAAGCAAGGCGGATGGGCGATTCCGTTCCGTGACGAGTCGGGCGATGAGCTGGTGCTCAAGCGCCCGGTCGTCGTCGAGCGGCTTCGCTGGCGGCGCAGCATGGCTGCGGAGGAATGGGTCTATCTCCGTGCCAGGACGTCGCAACCGGCAAAAGTCACCCTGATCAGCGCCCAGCAGGCTGCCGCCTATTACGACCCGGAGAAATCGAAGGGCGCCTATGCGACGCGCGACGCGTACCTGGCGGACATCGTCGACCTGACCCGGCGCGAGATCACCGAGCTGCGGCGCCTGGGGTGCACCTACATCCAGATCGATGCGCCGCAATACGCCGCGCTTCTCGACCCGGAGCTACGCGAGGGTTACCGAAAGCGCGGTAGCGACCCCGACAAGCTCATTGACACCTGCATCGAGCTCGACAACGCGATGATCAGCGATTACCCGGGGATGACCTTCGGCATGCACATCTGCCGCGGCAACAACCAGAGCCGCTTCTATGCCCAGGGCGACTACGGGCCGATCGCCAGGATTTTCCAGCGGACGAAGTTCAACCGTTTTCTCCTCGAATACGATGACCAGCGATCGGGTGGGTTCGAGCCACTCCGCGAGGTGCCGCACGACCGCTTCGTGGTGCTGGGCCTGGTCACGACCAAAAAGCCGGAGCTGGAGGGCCGCGATGATCTGGAGGCGCGGCTCGACGAGGCAGCGCGGTGCTTCCCGCGTGACCGACTGGCGCTGAGTCCCCAATGCGGCTTTGCGTCGACGCTCGCCGGCAACCGCATCAGCGCGAACGACCAACGCAAGAAGCTCGAGCTGGTCGCCCAAACCGCCCGCCGCGTCTGGGGTTCAACCGCTGCCGCGGCCAGCCGCTGAATCCCTGCGCGACCTCCGAGCTCTTCAGCTCACACGGTTGCACACGGGGATTGGGAGCTTGCTCGAGTGGAACGCCTTCTACAAGGAACGGCTGCAACCGGTTGCTACCTGGCAGGATTTCGAGCGGCTGCCCCTGACAACCAAAGCCGAGCTGATGACCGATCAGCAGGCTGTCCCACCGTTCGGAGCCAACCTGACGTTCCCGATCGGGCGCTATTCCCGGCTGCACCAAACGTCGGGCACCAGCGGCACGACACCGTTGCGCTGGCTCGACACGCCGGAGTCGTGGGAATGGTGGACGAAGATCTGGGCGGAGCACGTCTACCGGGCCGCGGGTGTTCGCGAGGACGACCGCGTGTTCTTCGCCTTCTCCTTTGGGCCTTTCATCGGCTTCTGGTCAGCCTTCGCCGGGGCGGAGCGGCTGGGCGCCGTGGTGATCCCGGGCGGCGCCATGAGGACGGAGCAGCGGCTCCGCACCATGGTCGAGCTTGGCGCGACCGTCCTTTGCTCGACCCCGACGTACGCGATTCGCCTTGCGCAAGTGGCGGCCGCCGAGGGCATCGACCTGGCGCACAGCGCAATACGGATCACGCTGCATGCGGGCGAACCAGGCGCCAGCGTCCCGGCAACCCGCGACTTGATCGAGCGATCCTTCGGTGCGCAGTGCTTCGATCACACCGGCATGACCGAGCTTGGACCGACCGGCGTTTCGTGCGAAGCGCGCGACGGAGTGCACCTGATCGAGTCGGAGTTCATCTTCGAGGTACACGACGACGCGGGCTCCGTGCAAGCCATCCCGAACTCGGGAACCATCACCGGGGAGCTGGTCGCGACCAATCTCGGCCGCTGGGGATCACCGCTGATCCGCTATCGCACGGGTGATCGAGTCGAGGTGACACGTGAATCCTGCGCCTGCGGCAGTCCCTTCCCGAAGATGATCGGTGGGATCCGCGGCCGCGTCGACGATATGTTCACGGTTCGCGGCGTCAACCTCTATCCCTCGCAGGTCGAGGATCTCGTGCGGCGGCATGCCGCCATCGCTGAGTTCTTGATCGAGGTCAAACAGGTCCGTGGGATGGAGGAGGTCACGATCCTCTACGAGTGCCCGGAGACAGGCGATGGCATCGCCGAACGGCTGGGGAACGATCTGCGGTTAGCCCTTGGCGCGCGGATCGCGTGCCGGCAGGTTCCCGTGGGCTCGCTGCCGCGATCGGATGTGAAGTCTCGGCGCCTCATCCGCGCGACCTAGCGGTCAGCCTTCGCGATCAGCCTGAGTAGGACGCGATGGTTGATTCAGGATAGACCGATCAGGAGGAAGGCCATCGCTAAGGCGAGGAAGAAGGGTGATGGCAAATGCGCACCTCGCTCTCGAGGTTTGTCGAAGACACCGTTGACATCGATGGCCGCTGTCCGTAGGCTACCGGCGGAGGGGTTCCCGTGCTAGAAATCCGCGATACCGAGAACATACGTTGGGCAAGCGACCCAAGCCGGCTCTTACCCGGTGAGGAGCCGGAGAGCCTGTTCGCCGACGACGCCCGCCACTGGATCGCCGTCTATAGCGAGCTGCTCTCGTTCAATCGTCAACTGGCAGAAGGAATCACGGTCCGCCAGGAGGACGACCTGCCCCTTATGCAGGCCCATATCGAACGGATGAATGGGCGCCTCGACTACTGGCAGGACCGGCTAGACAACCTCACCTAGCTTCGACAAGAAGGGGTGGGAGTGGCGGCGGGGGAACCACCACACCCGATCCGGGTCACATATGGGGCTGTTCGGCGTAGAGCCGGCCCCGAGGGATATCGAACTCACGGTCGGTCAGCCGAGCCGAGCGGCGCAGTGCCACCCGGACACGCACCACGACTTCAGGCAGCGGTGCCCAGGCGTCCAGGTAAAAGTCGGCTCCGGCATTGAGAACGCGCACACACTCGTAGGTGTTCGGCCGGTCCGAGACTGCGACCACGGTGCAATGGCCTTGCCGATTCAATTCCCAGCACGCCGCCACCGGGTCCGGTTCATCGAGGCTGAGCAGGACGGCGTCGGCTGGGCGAGCGCGTCCCACCTCGTGACGGGCCACCACCTCGCACTCGACATCCGCGGCGCGGAGGGCTGCCGCAATCGCCGGCACGGCGCCGTCGAGACCGTCTCGCACCAGGAGGCATCGAGTTGTCATGCGTCGATGATCCGACTCGCTCCCTTACGAAATCGTGACGGACGCCTTCACGACTCTGACAGTGGCGTCCTCGCAGCATGGGGGCATGCCCTTCACCGCGTTGACCAACCGGCGGCGGCTGCTGCTCTTTTGCGGCGTCCTGTTGACCGCCCTGATCAGCAGCGGCGTCTCGAGCGGCCTGGTGACCAGGGCGCAGGCCAGCATTGCGGTGCCAACCTCCGGCGTCAGCACCGCTGCGGTCACCGCCGCGACCGCTACAACGGCGGCCACACCGGCGCCGACCGCCACTCCGACAACCGTCACCATTCCTGTGCCGGTCATCCAGCAGTTGATGGTGCTCGACTGCGAAACCGCGGCCCTCCAGCAGGGGCTCGGGTATTACGGCATCAACGTGAGCCAGGCCGAGCTCTTTGCCCTGGAGAACGCCGACACCCGTCTCCCCGTCGTCAGCGCCAACCACACCGTGCTGCAATGGGGCGACCCGTACACGAACTTCGTTGGCTATGTCAACGGCAGCGACTGGACCCCGACCGGTATAGGAGTGTCGAGAAGTATCTTGACGGGCGGGCGCAACCTTCTAAAGGATGGCTGAATGGGCCCGGACCGGAGAGCCTGGAACGGCCGTGACAGACCTGAGCGGTCGCCGGCGGCTCGGATCTGGTCCGGGTGGATGGGTAATGAGGCCAGCCATGGGTGGGCGTTGTAGGCTCTCGGCGAGGGATGAAGGGCGAGAGCAGCGAGAGCGCAGCGATCGATGCGGCGGTGAAGGTGGTGGCGCACCTGATGGCCGAGGCTGAGCGGTCGGCGCATCTGAAGATCCTGATCATCCTGGCCGGCAAGGAGCTGCGGTACGAGGTCTCCAGAAGCCGGAAGGTCGATGGCGGAGCCGGGCTCTACGACACGCCCTCCCTTCAGCGCAGCTAGCCGGGTGTGAGGAGCTGGCCGCTGGCCTTCCGGACCAATCTCCAGCTCGTGATCACGGTGTAGCGTTCGGCCTGGAACTCCACCTGGACCGAGCCCATCGCGCCGCGGGCGACGATGCGGCAAGGCTCCCCGCGCCGCTCCGGCAGTCGACGGCGAGCGCCGACCCAGACCAGCGGGTAGTCGTTGCTCGCCGCCATGTTTTAGGTTGGCACAAACGCGGATCTTTTGACCGGCCGGTTCTCCCTCCCCTCAGCGGGAAGGGCAGGGTGGAGCGAGGGCCCTATCCTTCTTAAATGCACCAGGTGCGATCGGATTCATGCGGACCAAGCACAGCTCATGACCGCACGGGGAGTTGCAATCTTTGCCGAGCGTGGGGTCGGCTGACCAGGCCATGAAGCGGAACGATCAGGCTGGGTTGCGGCGGGAGATCGTGAATCTCAGGCTGATCCCCACGAGTCTCGTTGCCGCCGCGGTGGGACTGATTCTCCTCTTCCTGGCGGGACTGGCACGCAACGTTCTGGGCACAGTGTTGACCGGCATCGGAGTTGCTGCCCTCACGGCTGCCTTCGTTGGACTGCTGTCCGATGTTTTCCTAAGGCGTCAGGTGCTGGACGAGGTTCTGGCGATGGTTCGCCTTCAAGACGACGTGGTAAACGAGGGAATCCTGGGAATCACTCGATGGGAGGGTGTCGTTTTATCGCAATTCTTTGAGGACAATCCCGGGGACGTAGACGTTGGTCTGGTTTTAGGCCGTAGTTTCGCGAGCAATCATGCCCGAGCGATTATCGAGAGAGCAGCCACGCTGAGCGCCACTGTTCGGGTCAGCATTCTTGACCCTGACGGTGATCCCGCCCTGCTCGCAGAATACGGCAAGCTCTTCGGTAACCGTGGCGCGGCTGCCGTCCAAACGGATATCAGATCGGCGATCACGATCTGGGAAGACGCCAAGGAGCAACAGGAAAAGGAGGGAAAGAACGTGAACCTCATCCTTCAACGGCTCTCCACCACTCTGCCATTCACCTTCTATCGCTCTGGCAAGCAGATGTGGGTGATCCTCAACAGCGGTCGGCGCACCAGAAGCAATCCACCGGCCATAAGGTGTGAAAAAACACCCGGCGACGGCGGTCTATTCAAACTCGTTCTCAATGAAATTGAAGCATACGGGCGGGAGGGCCTCGTCAAGTAGGCAACTCCTTGGCTTGCTTCTTCTGGAGAATGTGTTCGCGTTTGGTTTCGGGATCGACCAGCACCACCTCGAAGAGTTCGTCGAAGCGGCAGCCTTGTGTCAGGTGCGCTCGCGTAGGATGGGATCGCGTTGAGATCTCGCCTCATTGGGGCAGCCCCAGTGGTAATCATGGCCGGCTGCGGTGAAGCCGGCACCTCAACGTCTCCAGGCAGCACCGGGCTGGCCAATACCCCAGGAGCGACACCAAACGACGCGGCAAGCGTCAACTGCCCTGGCGGCGGCGGTCCGGACAGCGGAAGCCTCACGGGCCTCGGCGCAACGATCGGCCAGTTCCGCCAGGCTCACCGTCAAGACCCCGCGTACACGAGCGACTTCGGCGCCACCATCTCAGGCGGGCCAAACAACGGGCTGCCGCAGCTCACAGCGCGCTGTTCCGGCGGCGGCGTCATCGTCTCGGTTGATCAAAACCTCGACCAATCCATGAGCGACGCGCAGGTGAAGGCATCACTCACGAAGCTGGGAATCGCGCCGGCCGACTCGCAATTCCAATCAGCGAAGACGTCAAGGGCGTGTGAAATCTTCTACTACAAGTCGGCGTCCATCGCCGGCGACCCAGGAGCAAACGACACCGCTGGGACCTTCCTGATTGAACTGGGAAGTCCGGTCAGCGTTGGTCATTGGGACCCCTCCACTATCGGCGATCTCATTTACGATCTCGACGAGTCCGGCGGCTGTTGAGGCCGCGACCGGTCAAACCGTGAAGGCGCTCCTCCCCTACGTCCCAGCGGCCGCGCTCGTCGTTGGGCTCGTCGGCGGGTACTTGCGATACCGGCAGTTCGTGAAGATCACGTCTCGACAGACGCTCGACCACGGCCCTTTCGTCTCATTCGGGGGTTCGCCCTCGGCTTCGGGCGACCCATTCGACGCGATCGAGTTCACGGTGACCAATCGGAGCCTGCGGGATCCGGTGTTCGTTCGGTCCGTAGGCGTAGTCGGACGCGGAACCGCCGATGAGGAAGTCCGCGTCGAGGGTCACCTTAGGACGGTTCCCCAGCGCCTCGAACGGAACCAGGGGCAGCCGTGGGAGCACTCATTCGGCGGGCTCGCGGAGCGAGGGATGGACCTCCGCAAAGGGGTGAGAGGGTGGGCCATTATCGACGGGCGCGAAAACCCGTACCGTTCGCGCTTGGTCAAGCTGCAGGCCGGCGGCAACCGAGCCATGCCGATGCCAACGCCGCGCCGCAGGCGGTAGGGGGAAAGGAAAAACCCTGGTGGCAGATTTGCCACCAGGGTTAAGGCTCGCGACCAGGCCGGGGTTTTTCAGTGCGGCGATGCCGCTCCACGGTTGGCGCACATTTGCGCCATCCTTTGGCGTCGGACAGGTCTCTAGGATGGGCAGGTGCGGAAGATCACCTACGGGCTGGTAGTCATCACCGTGGTTGCCATCGCGGCGTCGGTAGCCCAAGGTCTCACGGGAAATTGGATGCCGGGGCGCGTGCTGATGAGTGTCGGCGGAATCCTGCAGATCGACGGCGTCGCCCTGGTCTTCCGGGCTATTTGGCAGACGGAGCAGGCGCTCGGGCTTCCATCCTGGGTTGGCGACATTGGGAGTGCATTGGATCGGTCGGTCTGGGCCATCCTCGGCGGGGTGGGCATTCGCCGTAGGAAGCCCGTCGTTGTTGAGCCTGGGACGGCGCGGCTGAGCATCTCCACCCACGCCCCCACGGTGACCGTTGCGCCGGCTGCGGGGGCCACGGCGGAAGAGCGGCTCAGCAGCGCCGAGCGCCAACTGGTCGAGCTTCGTAAGGAACAAGGACGTTTAGGGCAGCGCCTGGATCAAGAGCGGACGGACTGGCGTGCGGCAGATGCCAAGGTAGAGACGCGGCTCTCCGGCGAGCTGGTCCGCGTGGAGGAAAAGGTTGCCAAGGTCGGTGGTGGCTCTCGGTTCGTGCAGGCCATCGGGGGAGTGCTGATCCTCGTCGGGACTGCCCTCATAACGATTGGCGTTTGGTGCTAGCGGGCTCATCAAAATTCCAAGCGGGGAAAGAAAGCGCCTCGATTGGGCCTCTCATCGCCCGACCGAGGCGCCGAAAGAAACGCGCCGCGCCCGGACCATGATACCGGCCCTCCAGGGCCGGTCGGGAATGTGAGCGAAGGTGCTCGAGGTCTAAGCCCTCCACGGCGAGTATGGGGGGGAGTGTTGTGCTGAAGCTAGGTGGGGAGGTGGTCTCCCGATTTTTGAATACGTTTCACGCGCACTTCGTGCGCACGGGCGTCGATGCATCGTCGATCCGTCGATGACCCGCCACGAATGCAAGCGGCTATGCCCAAGGGCTGGACCTTGCTCCTGGTCGTGTACCAGGGACAGGTTCAGGCTCAACCGAGCCGCGGTGAAATAGGACAGCGCCACCAGCGCCAGCTGGAGGAGTTCGCCAGTTCGTCGGTTGGGTCGTATGGGCCCGCTGCTCGAAGTGTTAGCAGGTCGACCCGGCTAAATCAAGCCCTCATTCCAAGAGAATTCCGACACTATCTGTAACCGCTTCTCGTAGCTAGCAATGGCCACCTCGGGGTGGGCATCTCGTTAGCACGCATTTAGGAGGTAGTTGACCTGTGACCATTCTCCTTCGGCTCGCCCTACCCGCCAGCCTGGCCGCGCTCGTGGCCGTCTTCCTCGGCACGGCCGCGACCGCCGACCCCGGCACGATCCTGAAATTCGAAACCATGGCGCCGGTCACCGGTCCCTACGCCGGGGCCGCCAATCCGGTTCGCGGACTGCCCGGCGGCGGGCTTCCCTGGATGATCGACGGCGCCCGTGGGTCGCTCGACCGCGACGGCCGGGTGGCCGTCCGGGTGAACGGCCTCGTGCTGGCGAACCGCGCGCCGGTCCCGGTCGCCTTGCGCGGCACCAACCCGATCGCGCAGATGAAGGCGATCGTGAGCTGCCAGACCATCGACGCGGCCGGTCAGGCGACCGTCGCCAATGTCTCGACCGGTACCTTCCCGGTGGACAAGGAAGGGGATGGCAGCCAGCGCGCCACCGTCCAATTGCCGCACCCGTGCATTGCCCCGATC
Organism: Candidatus Dormiibacter sp.; assembly: GCA_039922495.1. Lineage (GTDB taxonomy): Bacteria > Chloroflexota > Dormibacteria > CF-121 > CF-121 > JALYYC01. The sequence continues at coordinate 12,559 of JBDTEO010000001.1, read as the reverse complement.
ATCTTTGTCACCTCCCCCGGCGGAGCCTGGTTCGCCGCCACCGGCAACTGAATTCGCGGTAGCATCGCTCCAGATGAGCGAGGGCTACCAACCGGCAAGCGATCGCTACGACCGCATGGCCTACCGCCGCTGCGGTCGTAGCGGCTTGAAACTGCCCGGCATCTCGCTCGGACTCTGGCAGAACTTTGGTGGCGACCGGCCGCTGGAGCTGAGCCGCGCCATCGTGCGTCGCGCCTTCGACCTCGGCGTCACGCATTTCGATCTGGCCAACAACTATGGGCCGCCCTACGGCTCGGCCGAGGAAACCTTCGGGCGGATTCTGCAGTCCGACCTGCGCGCCCACCGCGACGAGCTGGTGATTTCAACCAAGGCCGGCTGGGACATGTGGCCGGGCCCGTATGGAGACTTGGGCTCGCGAAAGTACTTGCTCGCCAGCCTTGACCAGAGCCTGCACCGGATGGGCCTCGAGTACGTCGACATCTTCTATTCCCACCGCCCTGATCCGGAGACCCCGCTGGAAGAGACGATGGGCGCCCTCGACACGGCGGTCCGCCAGGGCAAGGCTCTCTATGTCGGCATCTCCTCCTACTCCGCCACGCGGACGCGGGAAGCCGCCACCATCCTCAAGCGGATGGGAACGCCGCTCCTGATTCACCAACCGTCCTACTCGCTCCTCAACCGATGGATCGAGAAGGACCTGCTCGCAGTCCTCGGTGAGGAGGGCATCGGCGGCATCGTCTTTACCCCGCTCGCCCAGGGCCTGCTCACCGACAAATATCTGAACGGCATTCCGGAAGGCTCGCGCGCGAGTCGCCCGGGGTCGCTGTCCAAAGACCAGCTGACCGAAGACACCCTGGCGAAAGTCCGGGGCCTGAATGCGATCGCCAAGCGGCGCGGGCAGACGCTGGCGCAGATGGCGCTCGCCTGGACGCTACGCGATCCTCGCGTGACCTCCACCCTGGTCGGCGCCAGCAGCGTGGGCCAGCTCGAGCAGAATGTGGCCGCCCTTGACCACCTCGAGTTCTCTTCCGAGGAGCTGGCCGAGATCGACCGCTACGCGACCGAGAGTAAGATCAACCTCTGGGCGTTGGCCACCGCCAGTACCGCCTGACGGCGGCCGACATGGGCAAGGCGTCCATCCCGACGCGGGTGGCGATCGGGTTCACGGTGGCAGCCCTCACCTTGGAGCTTGTCGCCGGCGCGATGTATTCCCTGGCCGCCGGGCCCTCGGACGGCCTCAGCGTCGATCCAGCAAAGCTGCTCGCCTCGGGGGCGACCGGCGCCTGGCTGATCCGCTGGGGCAGCCTGATCGACATGCTCGGATACCTGAGCATCGCCCCGGTCGTCCTCTACCTGCGAGGGCGGTACGCGGCGGCGCGATACGCCGATGTCCTGGCCTTTGCCGGGCTGGCGCTGATCGTGATCGGATCGATTGGCGCCGTCTCGATGGCCACGGCCGCGCCGCCGCTGATCACGGCCTACGCCACGGCCGGCGCAGCCCAGAGGGCGGCTATGCTCCCCGCCTTCGCGACGCTCTACCGGGCGGTCGTCGTGGGAATGTGGCAGACGCTCGAGACCATCCCGGCGGCCATCTGGCTGCTGGGCACCGCCCGAATCGCGTGGCGCGAGGGCCCGCGGAGTGTCTTTGTCATCGTCCTCATCCTGGGCGTCATCAACGCCGCCATCGCGCTGTACCGCCTGGTTGGCGCCTAGCTCGGCGGCAACGGAATGACGCCGATGCTCTGGAGAACCCCGGCCGCCGCGAGGGGCCACGGCACGACCGCGAGTAGGCTAAGGCCGTGAACGTAAAGAGGATGCCGATCGTTCCGCCAAGTGAGAATTCCAGCGCGTGATCTTGAAGCAGAGCAATTACGCGCATCAGCAGTCGGGCTAGGATCCCGCTCAGCAAGCCACCCGCAACGCCGGCGACGTTGGCCGCCGCGAGGCGATTCAGCCCTGCTCGCGTTCCAGGATTACGAGCGGGAGCTCTCGCGTGGTCTTCTGCTGCTGGCCCTCGAAAAAGGGCAGCAGCCCCTTGACTCGCTCGCGCTCTTTAGGATCGGCCGTTCGAGCTCGCGCCGAAAATTTCTCGGCGCCGACCTCGACGGTCACCTGTGGGTTTGTGACGAGATTCCCATACCAGCTGGGATTCTCCGGTGCAGCATTAGCCGACGCGACGATGACATAGCGATTGCTATCTTTCGCGAACCCGAGCACGGCCGTGCGCGGCTGACCTGATTCGGATCCGGTCGTGGTCAAGAGCATTAGCTTGCGGCCGGCCATCTGCCCGCTGAGCTCGCCCTTGTTGGCCCGGAACTCCTCGATGATCTTCTGATTGAACGCCTTCATGTCGGACGGGATCTGCGGCGGCGGCTTACGTGGTTGTTCGCTGCTCATATCTGTGCCTTCAGTTTAATCGAGGCTTTAAGCTGCGCGTAAAGGAAGAGGAGGCCACCTTGGCCTCCTCGTTGAGTCGTCGTCGCGTTTGCGGCCGAGCGGTTTAGACGGCGCGCTGGTGGCGTTCGATGATCGCGGGCACCTTGCCCTTCTGCAGGACGGTGTAGACGCGCGCCGCGGCGCCGATCGCCAGGATCAAGAGGATCGCGGCGACCACGAAGAGCGCGGCGTACGCCAGCGGGCTGGTCGCGAAGAGCGTGAGGTAGAGCACGGCGGCGACGGCCCAGAAGGCCGCGACGGCGGCCGCCAGACGCGCCCAGGTCGGCACCGGGGTGTTGTAGCGCGGGTCGGTTCCGAGCTGGAAGGGCAGCCGGCTGGCCCAGGACGGCTTGATCGCCCAGCTCCAGGCCAGCAGCGCCCAGAAGGCGACGTTGACGATCGCGAAGATGGTTATGACGACTCTGAGAAAATTCATCGTGTTAAAAACGGTCGCGGTCGGCCCGACCTTGCGAATGCCGCAGGGAGTTACCGGCCCTGGCCCCGGCGGTCACTGATTGCTAGGCTCCTGCCATGCCAGCGAACCCATACCCCGTGCTCCGTCAGCGGATCCTGAATGCGAAGGTCCGGATGGAGAAGCCACCGCCGAAGCCAATCGCCTTCGCCGGCATGATGGAGATGGGTGTGGAGAACGGGGTCGCCAGCCTCGCGGTCATCGCCGACGGCACCACCAGCCTCTACTACAGCAATGGCGGCGGGATCATCGGCGCCGGCCAGCGCGAGCCGGTTAAAAAGCCAAGCACACTGTTCCTGGGAATGCTCAGCCGTCATTTGGGCGACATGGGCCCGGACCCAACCGGAGTAACCCCCGGCGACGGCATCATCCACCTGCGCGCGATGACGACCGATGGCCGGCGCCTCCTGGCGGCAGCTCCGGAGGAGGATCTCAAGGCGAAGCGCCATCCGCTCTGGGAAGCCTTCTACGCCGGTCACGCGGTGATCACCGCACTTCGGACACTCCCACCGATCAAAACGGCCTAGCCGTCGCCGTCGGTCGCTATGCTCGACGTCATGAGCGACGTGCCGCCGGGTCAACGGCCCGTCGGCTTCAGCCTTGATCCGCGGCAAGGGCTTGCGGCCGCTGATGCGCTGCGACTGGTTCGTCTTGGCGCGGAGCTCGGCTACCAGTCAGCATGGACACCGGCGGGTCCTGACGCGACGGCCTTCGACACCTGTCTCACCTGGTTTAAGGCGACGGGGTTGCGCACGGGTATCGCGGTGGTGCCCGCATCGGGGCGACCGGCCGCCTTTAATGCCGACCATGCCCGGCGGGTGTGGGAGGAAACGAAGGGCACCTTCGTGCTCGGCGTGGGCAGCGGTCAGATGGCGCATGCGGTCGAGGGCATGCGCGCCTATCTCGGCGAATTGCGTTCGCGCCTGCCTCCTGGACTACCGATCTATGTCGCCGCGCTCGGTCCCCGGATGCTGCACCTCGCCGGCGAGATTGCCGATGGTGTGGCGCTGAATTGGTGCACGCCGTCTCAGGTGGCGTGGTCCCGGTCGCAGGTCGAGGGAGCAGCGCGGCGAGCGGGCCGCCAGCCGCCACCGCTGATGGCGTACATCCGGACATCGGTCGATCCCGACCGAGTGCTGGCCGAGCGGACGCTCGTGGCTGCCGCGCATCTGTACTCGAAGGGCATGCCCCCCTATCGCCGGCATTTCGAGCGGATGGGCATCCCCGAAGGCTCAGTCGGCGCGGCGGGCCGGCCCGGCGAGGTGCGACAGCCGTTCGAGCGGCTGGCGGCCGGGCTCGATGAGGCCGTCGTTCGAGTCCTGGTTACGCATCCAGGCGACGCCACATCCGCCGAGCTGACGCTCCGGGAGTGTGCGCCTCATGTCTCGTTAGGCACGGTGCTGAGCGTGGCGGGTCAGTAGCGGATGCGCGGATCGAGAAACGTATACGTGATGTCGACGATCACGTTCGCTGCCACGATCAGTAGCGCCCCAAAGAGCACCGTGCCCATCACGAGCGGAATGTCGAGATTGAAGATCGCATCCACCGCCTGCTTACCGATGCCCGGCCACGCGAAGACCGTCTCGATGACGACGACCCCCGCCAAAAAATACCCCAGGTCCATGCCCAGCTGGGTGACAATCACGGTGAGCGCGTTTGGCAGGGCGTGCGCAAGGATGACGCGGCGGCCCGTGAGGCCCTTCGCCCGCGCCGTACGGATGTATTCCTTCGGCAGGATGTCGAGCAGGACGGCGCGAAGCAGACGCGCGTAGTAGGCCGCGCCGCCCAGGCCAAGGGTCAAGGCGGGCAGAACCAGATACTGTGGGAGGCCGTCGCCGTACCCACCCGGTGGCAAGATCGGAATCAGCGAGGCGAAGACGATCAGCAAGAGCAGCCCGAGCCAGAAGGGCGGCGCCGCCAGCATCACGAAGGTAAACACCATCGTGATCCGATCCCAGAGGCTGCCGGGCCGGACCGCCGCAAGGATCCCGATCGGAAGGCCGACAGCCAGCTCGACCAATACCCCCGCGACGGCGAGTTCGGCGGTCGCCGGGAATCGCTGCAGGATCGTGGGAAGGACGGGGGCCGAATACCGGTACGAATAGCCGAAATCAAGATGCACAACTCGCCAGAGGTAGTCGCCAAACTGAACCAGCAGAGGCCGGTCAAGCCCGAGCTGGTGGTGGATGATCTTGACCGCCGCCGGCGATGCATTGGTCCCCGCGTATAAGCGAGCCGGGTCGCCAGGAACCAGGAAGGCGATCACGAAGGTGACGACAGCCACCCCGAAGAGCACCACCACCATCCAGCCGAGCCGTCGCAGGATATACCGAGTCACTTCCCTCCTGAGACCCAGATTGGCGCGAGGTCAAAGCCCCAGACGGGATGGATCGAGAAGCCGCGGACGCGCGTCGCGGAGACACCCGTGGCGATCGTCGAGAACAGCGGCACCTGCGGGAAGTCTTTCGTGACGATGATGTCCTGGATCTGCTGATAAAGCTTCAGCCGCTCCGCGGTGTTGGTATCTCCGCGGGCCTGGTCGGCCAGCACGTCGACCTGCTTATTGCAATAGAAGGCCGCATTGCTGCCATTCGCCTGGACGTTCGCGGCGCCGCAGGTCAGAAGCGGGTCGATGAAATCGGACGGGTCCGGAAAGTCTTGATACCAGCTGTTATAGGAGAGTGGCGTCGTGTTCGGCTTTCCGACCAGGTCCAGGTATGCAGGGAAAGAAAGGCCCTTCAGATTGATGGTAATGCCGACCTGCTGAAAATCCTGCTGAATCGCGGCGGCAAGATTGTCCGAGTCGGTGTTGGCTTTGGCGTAGACCATGTCCTGGGCGGGAAACGGATGTCCACCTCCGTAGCCGGCCTGCGCCAGGAGCGCCCTGGCCTTGGCGATGTTCTGCCCATTCTTGTCTAACCCCAACGGGTTGTAGTTGGGGACATAGCCAGGCATGGGGGGGGCCTGGAGGCCGTTGTTGATGATCCCGCGGCCGTTCAGCACCTTGACCTGGTTCGCCTTGTTGACAACGTAATTGAAGGCCTGGCGAACCAGCTTGTTGTCGAAGGGCGGCATGTTGACGTTCATCGATAGGTACCAGAGATCGACGTTCGGCTGCCGGACGATGCGGTTCTTGAAGGTCGCGTTGCCTGAAAGCTGGATGAACTGCGCTGCCGGGAGCGAGATCCCCGGGTCGACCAGGTCTGCCTGGCCATTCTGGAGCCGGATGACGCCCAGCTCGTCGGTCACGCCGATCTGAAAGTCGACTTCATTGAGGTACGCCGCCTTGCCGAAATAGGTGGGGTTCCTCTTGAGGACAAGAGTCTGCCCGGCCGTCCACTTGTCGAGCGTGTATTGTCCGGCGCCAACCGGCTTGTGCGGCCAATCCGCGCCGGCCGCGGCCACCGCCTCCTTCGGAACCACGAAGGCGAACGGCATCGCGACGATGTTGAGGAATGACTGATTGGGCGTGTCGAGGTCGACTTCCAGCGTGTGCGCATCGACCACCTTGATGCCGCTGATGTGCGTGGCGGTGCCGGCAAAGAAGTCCTGCGCGCCCGTGATTCCGCCAAAGAAGGGGCCACCCGTCATCGGGCCCTGGGTCGTTGGGTCGAGCATCCGCTCCCAGGAATATTTGTAATCGTCCGCCGTCACCTCGCGGCCGTTGCTGAACTTGACGCCTGCGCGAATCTTGAAGGTGTAGGTTTTGCCGCCGTTCGTGATCGTGGGCATGGCCTCCGCCATGTCCGGCGCCAGCTCGGTCGAGCTGGGCTTGTAGTCCAGCAGACCATTGAAGATCGCGCGCTCCTCGGGCCAGCTGGTGGTGTCATACCCGATGGCGGGATCGAGGGTCTTCGGTTCGTCCTTGTAGGTGACGATCAGCGTGCCGCCGGACGTCGGCGTGCTGCTCGTCGGGGTCGTGGTGGTGCCGCAAGCAGCGATCACCAAAACACCTGCGGCGACCGGCGTTAGTTGACGAGCGAACTTCCATTGCATCGCTTCCCCTCCTTGCTCTATACCGACTCGGCTTCCGACTGACGAGCTAACTGGCCGGCCAGCGCCTGGCCGCCTGCCAGGACGCCGCCGAACGCACGCCTGGATAGGGACCGCTGCCGTGGATCGAGTGCATCCCGCAGACCGTCGCCGACGAGGTTGAAGGCCAGCACCGTGGCCATGATCATCAGCCCGGGGAAAATGACCAACCAGGGGGCGATCTGCAAGTCTCCTTGCCCGTCCGAGACCATCTTGCCCCAGTCGGCGGTCGGCGCCTGGACACCGATGCCGATGTAGCTCAGGATGGATTCGGTACTGATGCTCGTGGCGATCCCGATCGTGCCGTACACGAGAAGGATTGGCGTCAGGTGAGGCAGAATGTGCCCAACCAGAATGCGGATCGGCCGGCCGCCGATCGCCCGGGCTGCCTCGATGAACTCTTTTTCTCGCAAGGACAGCACCTGGCCGCGGACGATCCTGGCGACGGCAGTCCAGTAGAAGAGCGCGATGACGGCGGCGATGACCAGGACATTGCCGCTCCGCTGCAGGATGGCGATCAGGGCGATGGAAAACAGCAGGACGGGAAACGCCATCATCACATCGGTGAAGCGCATCAGGACCGTGTCGACCCACTTGCCAAAGTAGCCGGCGAGGATCCCGACGGTGACGCCGACCACGAGCGCCAGACCATTGGCGACAAATCCAATGAACAGTGATACGCGCGAGCCCCAGATGATGCGGCTAAAGAGGTCACGGCCGTTGGCGTCGCTCCCCAGCACGAACATCGCGCCCGGCGCGACCGGCTGGCCGTTGGCAGGGAGAAGCTCGTAGTAGCCGTGGTTTGGATTGCGGATCGGCAGGACTGGAGCGAGGATCGCGACAAGCACGAGCAGAACAATGAACGCGCCTCCGAAGAGGGCCAGGCGGTCCCTCCGGAAGCGATACCAAACAGGTAGCCACCCACTGCGGCGGGGTGGGTCCATGGTCCCCTCCTCTTGGCTAAGTGAGGCCCAATATACGCGGCGGCCGACGGCCTGTGTGTGACGGCCGTCACATCTCCGTCCGGGCGCGGAACCTGGCTGTGCTTGAATCAGCCGGTGGCTGCCCAACACGACGAACGGCGCGTCGTCACGGCCCTGTTTGCCGATGTCGCCGGCTCGACCGCGCTGAGCGAGCGCCTCGACCCGGAAGAAGCCAAGCTCGTCATCGGCGAGGCGATCGCGCGCGCCATCCAGGCCGTCGAGGCCTATGGGGGCAGCGTCAACAACCTGATGGGTGATGGCCTGCTTGCGCTGTTCGGCGCGCCGGTTGCCCACGAGGACGATCCGGAACGCGCGGTTCGAGCCGGGCTGGACATCATCGCGGCCGCACGCGACTACGCCGAGGAGGTCCGGCGAGGCTGGGGTGTCGAGGACTTCGCGATGCGGGTGGGCATCCACAGCGGTGAAGTGGTCGTCGGCCAGGTGGGCGCCGGCGGCCGGACCGAGTACGGCGTTGTGGGTGACACCGTCAATACGACCGCCCGGCTGCAGGGCGCCGCCGACCGCAACGGCGTGCTGGTCTCGGAATCAACCCAGCGCCAGGTGCGCACCCGGTTTGACTGGGGCGAGGCGCGTCCCCTCGCGCTGAAGGGCAAGGCGGAGATCGTCACGGCCTATCCGGTCGTCGCGCTCAAGGGTTCGTCAGTCGGGACGGCGCCGGCGATGCCGGCAACGCCGATGGTCGGTCGGGATGCCGAGCTCAGCTCGGCCCTCGAGCTCCTCCACCGGTTGGCCAGCGGCCGGGGCGGGGTCCTGTATATCGTCGGCGACCCCGGGATCGGCAAGAGCCGGCTGGCCGCCGAGCTCCGGCAGCGTGCCACCAGCGAACACTACAGCTGGATGGAGGGCCGCTGCGTCTCCTACGGGGAGTCCCTCCCCTACTGGCCCTACCGAGACCTGCTTCGAAACTGGCTCGACGTCAGCGCGACCGAAGGCGACCTGCGCGTTCGGGTCAAGCTCCGACGAAAGACCGACGAGACCTTCGACGGCCACGGCGCCGAGGTCTATCCCTACCTGGCGACCGTGCTGGGGCTCAATCTCGAACCCGAGGCGGCTGCGCAGCTGCGGACCCTCTCGCCGGAGTCGATTCAGTTCCGGACCTTCGAGGTCTTTCGCGAACTGCTGCAACGGATCGCCTCGCGGCAGCCCGTGGTGGTCTCGCTCGACGACCTCCACTGGGCCGATCCCACCTCGCTGGCGTTGACCGAGGGATTGCTCTCCCTGACCGAGGGCGCCCCCGTGATGCTCGCGATCAGCCAGCGGCCGGAGACCGACCATCCCTCGTGGCTCCTCAAGGAGAAGGCGGCGCGGGAGTATCGCCACCTCTTCTGCGAGCTGGCCCTGCAGCCACTGGGACACGACCAGGAAGGCCAGCTGCTCCACTCGCTCGCCCAGGGCCGGACGCTGCCTCCGGCCGTGACGGATCAATTGCTTGGCTACGCGGAGGGCAATCCCTTCTACCTGGAACAGATCCTGCGCTCGCTGATCGACAGCGGCTCGCTGGCGCCGCAGAATGGCCACTGGATCCTGCGGCCGGGCGAGGTGCTCGAAATTCCACAAACGCTGGAGGGTGTCATCCTTGCCCGCGTCGACCGTCTCGAGCCGGCGTGGCGGACCGTGCTGACCTCAGCCTCCGTCCTCGGCCGCACCTTCGGGCTCGACCTGATCGAGGCGGTGACCGGCCTGGCCACGCCCGAAATTCGCGACGCGGTTCACCATCTGCTTCGACTGGACCTTCTCCGCGAGGAGGCCGGTGGCGCCCGTCCGGTATACCGCTTCAAACATGCGCTGATCCAGGAGGCCGCCTATCACACGCTGGTCGGACCCACGCGGATGAGCCTCCACCGCCGCGCCGCGGAATGGTACGAGGGCTATTACGCGGACCGCCTCGACCGGGTCTACGGCCTGATCGCCCACCACTGGCTCGGCACCGACGACCGCGAGAAGGCCGCCCACTACTTGAAGCTGGCCGGTGATCGGGCGCTGCAGGAATGGGCGCTCGATGAGGCGGTCGGTCATTTCCGTGCGCTGATCCCCCTGTTAGAGCAGGCGAGCCGGCGGCAAGAGGCAGCCGAAACGCTCTTCCAACTGGCTACGGCCCTCCACCTCGCGATGCGATATCGAGAGGCCAACGAGACCTGGCAGCGGGCCTTTGCCGAATGGACCACCCCACGATGGCAGGCAACGGTCCCCTCCGCGACCCTGCGCATTGCGACCAACGTCGTCCCCTGGGACGCCAATCCGGCCCATGCGTTGCACACCGCTAATGTCTTTCTGCATCAGCAGCTCTATTCGCGGTTGCTCCGCGGCCGGCCCGGCCCGTACGTGGTCCCGGATGTCGCGATCCGCTGGGAGGTCGGTGACGACGGGCTTCGCTACCGGGTCCAACTCGACCCTGAGGCCCGCTGCAACGATGGCGGCGCGATCACCGCCGTCGATGTCGTGGAAAGCATCCACACCGTACTGGACCCAAAAACCGGCTCGACTGAAGTGTCGCACCTGTCTCCCCTGGAAAACGCCAATGCGTTTGCCGCTGGAGAGATCGACGACTTTCAGCTGGTCGGGGTACACGCGCTCGACGAGCATACGGTGGAGTTTCGTCTGCGTGCGCCCGCACCCTACTGGATCTTCCTTCTCACCTTTCCCGCGCAGAGCGGGGCGCATGCGGCTCGGACCAGCGGCCCGTTTCAGGTGACGCGCCTGGATGCGAGCGGCACCGCGGTCGAGCGGGATCCGCGATATGCCCATCCGAAGGGCGGCAACGTCGCCGTCGTCGAATGGCTTCGTCGTTCTCGCGATGAAGTGATCGATGCCCTCCTCCGAAATGAAATCGACGTGGCCAATCCGATCCTGCCGACGCCGGCGGCAACTGAGGCAATCGCGGCGGGCCGGCTCATCAGCGCTGTCACCGCGCCCTTGATGACCAGTTACATCGTCTTCAGCAGCATCGCGCCGCACGCGCCGGACCTGCACCTACGCAAGGCGCTGGCGCACGCCACGGACCAGCGGACGCTGGGAATCCACGTCTTCTCCAACCAGGTGGCCGCGCACGGCGGGCTGGTGCCACCGGGACTGATGGGCCACACGCCCGACATTGCGCTCCCGTTCGACCTCGAAGGGGCGCGCCGGCACCTCGAACAGTCCAGCCACCGCGGTCAGCTTCGCGTCGCGATCCCCCAGAACTGGACATTGCCGTACCTCGACGCGCTGCTTGACGGCTGGCACACCCGCCTGGAGCTCGAGATTGAGCGCCTTGACTTTCCCGCCCGGGACATCGGCCAGTGGTCGGCCCAGGCGCACGCCGGGTTCGGCATGTGGCTGACGGGCTACCCGGACCCTGAGTACTTCCTCCATTCGCTCCTGCACAGCCGAAGCGCGAGCAACGTAAGCCGCTGGGCGTCATCCGCCTACGACGCCCTGATCGACAAAGCGCTCGCCCAGGACAGCAGCGCGGCGCGGTTGGCATTGTTCCACGAGGCGGACCGTCTCGCCGTCCAACAGGAGGTCTCCGTCCTCCCCCTCTTCTACACCGGGGTCATGACCTTGCTGCAGCCGTGGGTGCACGGTTGGTGGGGGTGGGCCGTGCCCTGGCAGACCTTCGATGAGCTCACGATCGACGAGCGATCGCCACGGTTTACTGGTCTTAAAGTAAAGGAGGACGGCAATGCCTGATATGTCGCTTGAGCTGGTACCGATCGGTGTCTCGGACGTCGACCGCGCCAAGGCCTGGTACCAGGACAAGGCTGGATTCAAGTTGGAAGTCGATGTCAAACCAATGCCGGGGATGCGGGTGATTCAGTTCACGCCGCCCGGGTCGGCCTGCTCGATCGTCTTTGGCGACGGTATGGAGGGCATCTCGAACATGCCGCCCGGCGTCATCAAGGCCCTGCACCTGGTGGTCGACAAAATGGACGAGGCCCGTCAGGCGCTGATCGATCGAGGCGTCGAGGTTGGGCCGGTCATGGACGTCCAGGGCGTGAAGTACTCAGGCTTCAGCGACCCGGACGGCAATGGCTGGCTGCTACAGGAGTGGCCGGAAAGCTACCGCAAGTCTTGATGGGTGGTGGGCGTCATCGGGCGCCCACCCACGAAATCGACCTAACAGACTCGGTAAGACAAGGTCCGTCGACGGATCGATCAGACGATGCCGGGAACCAGCCGGTAGGGGGTCCGCCGCCGGTAGGCGGCGTACTGGCCGGAAAAATGCTCGTCCAGAATCCGTTCCTCGACCGCGATCCTGACCCAGGTTCCGAGGATCAGCTGCAGCCCGGCGAGACTCAGCAGAATCGCCGCATACCCAGGATGCCTGACCAGCCGATAGGGCCCGCCGTGATCAGGCTCTGACCCGGTTCAATGTCAGATGAGGGATGACCGAGCCTGAGCTCGACGGCAATGATCGCCAGGCTTCCAAAGAACGACCCTGACCGGCTCCTTCAAGCCGTGGCCGAATCGACCGGATCATTCCGGGGTCCGGGTATCTGCCCCTCGAGATAGCTAGATGGCGGCCGCCGCCGCGCCGATCGCGGCCCTAACTTCGCTGAGGCGTGGGACGGTAAGGTCGGGCGCGGGATAGATGTCCAGGTAGCCGCGCTCCAGTTCGCTGATGAAGACCGTCCGG